>JAZOSO010000183.1:0-25880 GCA_045657185.1 Victivallaceae bacterium
AAGCCCCTGCAAAAAAAGCACAAGATACAGCTATCTCCCCATATTGGGAACATAGCCTTATTAAAAGGTTTTGGAAAAAGATGAGAGGTGTGCCGCCGTCGCTGAAGTTATGGCGGGACAGGGTGGGGGAGAAGAAAAGAACCATATAAAACGGCGGGGGGGATGCCAAAAGGTTTTTTCTTATCCCTATGCAAAAATACAAGTTTTTACTTTTGATTTTTTTTATTTTCGGCGGAGAAATTTTTTGTGCGCCTTTTTTATAACATTGATTATATAGGCTGTTCCGAAAAATACGACAACTGCAAGTAAACACAAACCCCATAATGTCATCACACAATTACTGATAAAATGGACTATTGCATACATTTTACAAAAAACTCCCGTTATTATTTTTAAGTGTATATTTTTATGTTTGAAACGGATTTTTTTATATCGTTTCGGTACTCTGATAACAAACTGTATGAAAATATGTTTTTCTTACACTGTTTTTGTGAAATAACGATAAATTTTATTTCTTTTCCCAGATATTGAAATCATTTGATTTTTCCAGACGGTTTTCAAGAATATCATCAAGTTCATTGAAAAAGTCATATCCGGTAAGACGCTCAACTTCATCAACAGAAACTGCAAAGCTGTTGATGCGGCGTTTGCTGGTTTGATTTTTTACAATAAATCCGAGCATTTTGTATGGCGGTGTTAAATCAAAAATAACTTTATAAAATGCAACAGGAACCGGTATTTCAGTTTTGCCCATTGTCGTCGGAGTATCACTGAAAATAGGTCCGGTAATGATATAAATTTTCTTTTCTTTAACAGCCCAATTGCGTATTTTAGTTTCAAGCCGTTTCCATATTCCGCGATTACAGCCGGGGATTTGCGGAGAAATATTGCTCATGAGAAAAGAATTTGCCATAGAGTTAAAGGAATAGGTCATATCCGCAGCAGGGGCAAGATGCCCCTTATCATATCCGCTGCGGATATAATCTTTCGGACGCACAGGGCGGAATTTTACTGCCGGGTCAACTTTGAATTTATCCCGCCGCCGCACCTGTTTTGCCAGTAAGTTTTCTGCACTCAAAGTATATGCCACCCAAACAGCCTGACGGTATTTATAACTGTATCCCATAGAGAACCCCTCTTTCTGCAAAAGCAAATCAGTTTCAAACGGCACCCCGAATTCATGCGTTGCAGATGCAAAAAAACAGATACAGATAAAAAGCAGTATAATTTTGAGTTTCAACATATTTATTTCAATTCAGCAAGAGCTTTCGGATATACTTGAATATTGTTTATTAAGCGGCAAGTTGTCATATATTTTGATGCTGTTGCGCAAATCAGCAAGAAAATGTTCATCTTCTTCTATTTCTTTTAAAATTTCCGTACATTCGGGACAATTTTTTAAATGAGCGGCACAATTTATGCGTCCGAGCAGAGACATTTTTCCATTGCGGTAAAGTTCAAGTTCTTCTTTGGTGTAATGTTTCATTATCTTTCCTCCAATTCTTTGACGATTTCTTTCAGAGCTGTTATACAGCGGCTTTTTGCGGTATAGACTGACGAAACAGACAACTTCAGGAAATCAGCGACTTCTTCAACTTTGCGGTTTTGAAGAGCATACAGCTCAAATGCCAGATATGTATCAGATTGAACACGGCATTTTAATTCCGTCAATGCCATATTGAGCAAATGCCTGTACCATTCATTATCCCAGACTTTATCCCATTGTTCTTCTGTCGGGATTGCACTTGCCGGTGAATTTTCATCTTCGATAGATTCTGTATGAGTGCGTTTATGATAAATTTTGAGTGCCTGATAGCGGATTATTTTCCGCAGATAATGCCGAAATCTGCCATGAGAAGGATCATATTTGAAAATAATATGTTCCGGCACATTATCCGGATCATATTTGCCGACGATATCTTTTTTGAATATCTCACACATGACCTGCTGAACGAGTTCTTCGTTTTCGTCATAGGTAAGCCCGCAATCCGAACCGCACAGCAAAATCAGAGGTTTATAGACATCATAGAATTCTTTCCATGAAATTTCATCTCCGTTTCTGACCTTATTCAGCAAAGATTTTCTTGTAGTGAATGCCATTTTTATTCCTTATTTTATTTTTTCGTATGCTAACTTACTGTGAGTATAATCTTTTATCTTACACTTTTTAAAAGATTATTCACTATTTTTTATTATAATTTTTGCGTTTAAATTTTTTTGTCCGTCGGTTTGTCAAAAAGGTCGGAGTAAACGGGACTGAACTAATATAACCTCCGGGGGGGGAATTGCAAGTTCCGGAATAAACTTTATTCGTAGTTTTGTATTGTAATGACACTGCATAAATTCATATAAAAATATTGAATTATTTTGTTATTGTTATGATTGAAAAATAATTAAAATGCAGTAAATTATAGTAAATATTATTAAAAATCGCTTTTGAAATAATAACAGAATATTAAATTATGCATCTGATATAAAACAGGAGAATATATATGAAAGCGGGTGATAATTATAATGGATTACAACTGCTGACATATTGCGGCGGCGGTGCATACGGTGATGTATTTTATTGTGAAGATCTCAGCCATAAAAAAATGGCTGTAAAAATTATATCCAAACAGAAACTCGGCGAACATTGGAAACGGGAGCTGAAAGGGATTTCCAATTATCGGAAACTTACTTTTGATGACCCGAATTTGCTTAAAATATTTCAAGTCAGCGAAGACAAAGATTATTTTTATTATACAATGGAAGCCGCAGACAGTTTATCTCAAACAGAATACAAAGCAGATACGCTTGCCGCACGCATGGAATACGGAATGATTTCAGACTCGGATGTATTTTTTATAATCAGGTGTATTTTTAACGGAATAAAGGCAATTCATGCTGCCGGTTTTTCTCACAGAGATATCAAGCCTGATAATATTTTATTTGTTAACGGAGTACCTAAACTTGCGGATTTAGGGTTATTATCTTCTTTTAATACGGCGGTAACAACTTTAGTCGGAACGTTTGAATTTATTCCGCCTGAAATCCGTTCTTCTTCTCAAAATGAATATTACGATAATTATTCGCGGCAAAAGTGTGATTTATATGCGTTCGGTAAAGTTATATACAGTATTGTTTCCAATTTAGACGCTCAATTTTTTCCGTCTATTCCGGAAAAAAAGGTTCTGTCTCTTCCGTTGAAACTTTTTATATGTTTATCGTTGGAGCTTTGCTGTGAAAATCCGCAAAAACGTTTAACATCTATTGCAGCATTGGAGAAAAAACTTTCTATAATTGAACGGCAACTTTTGTATGGAGAAACGTTGAAAAGCAAAATTCACTATGCAATATGGAAAAGTAAAACATGTGATATCAGTGAAATAAATGAATTAAGCAAAATGGGAATAAAAAAACTTACATTCATTCTGGCATTTATTCTGACGGTATTGTGTATTTATATTCCGATAGATAATGATACATATCTGATTGGCACAAGTTCCGGTAATTTATATTTAATCGAATCATTTCCGATTGGTTTTATAACAATTTTTCTGTTTTTCTGGCTTACCGCTTACTGCATTGCCGATATAATAAAGAAGGTAATTCATTCGCATCGCAAGTCAAAATCTTAAAGAGCAGATTTGATTTATTCATCAGTAGAAAAAAAATCCTCCGGCGGGCTTTCCCCGCCGGAGGTACATATAATTTAAAAAACCTCAATCAATTCTTCAAGAGAATCAATGATTTTTTCTGCTTTTTTCTGTTGCTCGTTAAGGATTTGCTCACGAGCTTTTGCTTTAGCTTCACCTTCTTTCTTTACTTTCAATATATTATTTACATTTTCATTGATAGCATCGATTTCGCGTTTCATTCCTTCATCTGCCTGAGAGATGACAGCATTAAGGGTTTCTGCAATTTTTTCTACTGCATTTTCTGCTTTTTCATCAGCCGTTTTCAAGAGAGATTCTTTTATTTGTTCTCCCAGTTTCTCTTTCAAATTCCATTCTACTTTTGAGTTGTTGAGAATTGCAGAAAGACCGCCTGTTGTCAAGAGCACGGGAATTATGATCCAAGGATTTGTTACTCCGATAATTGCCATTCCAGCAATAACAGCTAATTGAGGAATTATTGACTTTAATAATCCTTTAAATCCTTCCTGACTTGCCTGAATAAAAGAACCTGCAGGACCCAAAGCAAAACCTACACCTGCAGCTACAACACGTTCCCATGGCGGAACGTCACGAACGTCATCATTTACGCCTTTGCCGGACAGGGATTTCTTAATATCATCTACTATATCTAAGAATTTTTTCAAATCGACTTGTGAACTGTCATACATATCCTGAATTCTGTTTTCAATTTCAGGGGACAAAATATTTTGAGTCCATTCTTTTTGTTTTACAGAAATATCAGCTTCAAGTTTTTGCAGCAATTCTTTGGTCATTTCTTCGCATTGTTTTTTTATATTTGATTTAGAGAAAATTTTGATAGTTGTTTCTGTATTGTAGGTATGGATAAGCTCCGGAATTTCACGGGCAAGAGTATTTATGTATGTTTTTACTTCCCGACGTACATAATCTTTAATGTTTACACATTTATTTGTAAGTTTTTCTTTCAGCAAAAGACGTCTTTTTTCTGCGTCATCCAATTTGGGTTTTTCAGCCTCATATTTTTTTTGCAGAGCTGCAATGTCAGTAGTAAGCATACCGCGCTGCATTGGAATTGCTTCCCGCAAAACAGTATTTATTTGTTTCTTTAAAGTTGTTGCCGGACGCAATAATTTCAAACGCCCTCTGTCTTCGACAAGAAAAGAAATCAGATTTTTTTCCAATTCAGGAAAACCGGATTGCTGTAATTTTTTTTCATTTTCATCTGTTTTTGCTTCATCTGTTTTTGCTTCAAGAGCGTTCAATGCAGACAAGAAGTGAATTCCATTATTCAGGGTTGTTTTATCACCGAGTTTCTGCTTTGCATAATCCATAATGCGCGGTTTTTCACGATCTCTTATTTCATCAAATCTGTTGCAGACAAAAAATATTTCTTCATGTCCGCTGGCAATAATTGAATCGGAAATTGTTTGCAGTTCAGACTGAGAAGCCAAAGCTGAACATGAAAGCACAAAAATTACAGCATCAACTTGCGATAAATAATCAGTAGTTACTTTAGTACGGGTTCCGTGTTCATTCAATCCGGGAGAGTCGATAATTTCCACCCGATTTTTACATAAATCGATCGGCCAAAAGATTTCCACTAAGCTGAACGGAGATTCAGAGATTGATTCCGCCTGGTCTTTTCCGGGATCGGGAATAACGACAAATTCCTCAATGCGATCAACGGGAATATCCATAGGAGGAATTGCATTATCATTGCTGTATTTTGCAATATGTTCTTCGACATCTTTTGCAAGTTTCGGCATTTTTTCAGGTAACGGATTAGCAAAATGCAAAACTGCTTTTTTCTCCTCCGAGTATTTAATTTCATTGATAACAGCAGTACATGGAGTTGCAAATGCAGGCAATACTTCTTCGCCGAGCAATGCGTTAATGAATGTACTTTTTCCGCGTTTGAATTCGCCGACTACCAAAACTTTAAAAGATTCACGGTTTAATGAATCCGCATTTTTTAACATCTGTTGCATTTCAACTTGTATATCAAGATCATTGAACAGCTGTCTTGCTTCTGAGAAGATGTCTTGAAGTTTTTGACGATTTTCGGCATGTTTTTGAAAAATTGAGTTTACTTCCATTTTTTTCTCCTTTGTTAGAAGTTTTTCATATTTGCAATAAGTTGATTAAGTTTTTCGTGCAATTCAAGTGATTCTTTGGGGGTATTGCATTTTTCATGATTTGCATCGTTTATTTTTTCAATAGTTTTAGCTACAGCCTTTTGGGTTTCTTTGGCTATATTTTCTAAAAGTTCAGTATGGCATTTACCTATATACGCCAGTAAATGTTTCTGAATGTCGTTGAACAACTTTTCAATATGCAAATTAATTTGTTCTGCAATAAGCTTCTTCTGATCTTCAATCTTCTTTTTTAAAAACAGCTCAGAACCAAGTCCTATACCGCCGCCGACCAATGCCCCAAACGGTCCCAGCACGAATAATGCAACCGGCAAAGTAATAATGGATGCACAACGAGATATAAGCTTTGTTTTTTCTATGTTTTCAGGAGTAAAAGCTAAATCTGAATCAATAGTTATTGTTTCATAAGTCGGAAGAGAAATAATAATACCACTGTCAGAAAACTGTTTTTTTACGACTTCAGCCAAATTAGTTCTGGCAACTGAAATAGAAGTTATTATCTTTTTTTCCATTCGACCGACAATAGGTTTCAGAGCTTTTTCAAGCATGTACGGGAAGTCGCGTTCAACCCATTCTTTTGTCATTGTAGTCTTTTGTAATGACATTTGGCAATCAGTCAAAATATTTTTTTGAACTTCAGCTAAATCTGAAATAATTTCATGTTCGACAGTATGGCGCATTGAATCACATTTTACTTCAAGTTCCTGACCGATTAAGTCCAGATGATCTTTGTGATATTCAAGTTTTTTTATTGCTTCACATTTTTGTTCTTCAGAAAGTTTTTCTGCGTCCTCAATAATTTTGATATTGTTTTTAGCTTCTTCCAGAACCATTTGTACACGAGCTGCAAGTTGTTTTTCCCGCAATTTTGCGGCTTCCTCATCTGAAGAATACTGATTTACAACAGCTGACCGTATAGCATCTATACCATAAGCATTTAATTCATTGCAGTCAATTCCTGCCATTTCCTGAGCGACCCAATATTGAGCTGTCGGTAAGATTTTCCCTATCTTATTTTTTATGAGAGAAAGTACTCCCATTCGTTCATTTTCAGGGATTGTATCAAGTTTAGTTATTAAAATGATACATTTCGGAATTGCTTTCAATATAACATTTGCCCGCAGGAACTCCATTTCTGTTATACTGCACGCAGCTTGAGCAGATATTGCCATAATAGTACAATCACAATGATTGATTACATTTCTTGTAAGATCTGCACGTTTTCCGATAATATCCCCGGCTCCCGGAGTATCGTAAAAAACAATATTTTTATTTTCAAGCCAATTCATCGGAACTGTTATTTGCAAAACCCCTTCCGGGTCATTTCCTTGAGTATCTGCAATGTAATCTTCCAATGCATCTGATGTAAATTCTAATTTTGATTGATTACGATTTTTGTCAATAAATACAGCAGAAGCTGTGTCATTGTTATTTATTCTTGTTAATACTGCAGTTGTTGGTAAATTTCCTACCGGTAAACAATCTATTCTGAATAAGTCATTTAAAAAAGTTGTTTTTCCGCGGGAGAATTCACCTATTACTGCAATTTCATAAGCGTCTCTTTTGCTATCGTTGATAATTTTTGCAAGAGCAGCAGCATTTTCTGAAAAAACAGGTTTTTTCAGGAAATTTTGAATATCCCGCAATGAATGTTGAAGTTTTGCGGATATGAAATTAGTTTTTTTCTGTGATGCCGGTTCCGGTGAAGAAAAGGTATTTTGTGGCGGGTTTGCAGTTTTTTGAGTAGTTACTTTTACTTCTTGAGAAGCCAATAAAGCAAAATATTTATCCATTCCTTCTTCTTTTACTTTTTCAAAGCAATTTTTCCAATGATCAACTTGTTTTGTTTCGAAAAAATTATCACATGCGGCATAATATTCATCATACAATACATTGCCTTCTTCAACTGAAAGTGCTTTGAGTGTTTGATTGGGATACTCTCCGAGAGCTTCATCAGAATTATTCGTATTATTCAGAAAAAACGGACTTGCGGTAATACTGACAATATGTCCGTTGGGATATACTGTAATTACTTGAGTTACAGGCGATTTAATTAACCGTTTGTTTTCTGTTTTTTCTGTCGGATAAAAATAAAACCCTAAACATGGAATACCATTACGATAAAAAGGATAAGGTATTGTTGCATGTGCCCACTCCGGAATTGAGGTGCGGATCATCTGGTTTTTAAACAAGGCATTTACAATTTCTTTTGTTTTCATAATATTCCTTTCGTTATACAATAGATTTTTCGGGAACAGTTATCATGTCTCCGAACCATGAATCTTGCATTTTTTCCACATTAACAAAACGGGCTGATTGCGGGAAATTAGAATCTGTAACATAAAAGCCTGCAACTTCACCTGTTGTCGGGTCGATTCCTCGCCCTACAATCGCGACGGCATGTCCTGAGCCGGGAGGAAAACTGGGATCATTATAAAACTCACGTGCATCTACACCGATAAGAATATCTTCTTTTGCTGAAATAGCTTCATTCAAATCCTCTATTTCACAGTGGGTTTCATGCGGTCCGTGAGGTATATTAAAGTGATCGAGAATCATGCTTTGGCCCTTGGAGTCTGTCCCGTTCACCGGGTCATAAACTCCCCATTTCGCTGCTTGCCATTCAAGATATTCTTCAGGGATAGATTGTCCGGTATAACGGTTAACAAACTGTTCCTGAGCCATTAAAGAACAGCTGCTGCGAGTTTGTTGATCCGTAAATTGAATATCATGAGCTACATTTCCTTCAACTATAACATTATGTTTCAAATCTATTGTTCCATCGGCGGAAAAATTATCTATTGTTACAGTATGTTCGTCTCCTGCAATAGAATTATATACATCATCAAATAAATTGATAAAATTGTCAAAAATATTTTCTTGCCGCATATCTTCTGCAATGAAAAAATCTTGCGTTTCAGATAAAGAAGAATTGATATCAGCATCTATATAATTATCAGTAAGCTCATCTGTAATTATATTTGAGCTGCAGTCATCAAATAACTCAAAAAGTTCGGTATCCATCATGTTTTTCCTTTATTTATCTCATTTGAATCCCAGTCCGCCGCAAAAATTACAAGCGAAATCCCCAAGGCCTTTCCCTGTACCATTACAAAAAAAACATTTCATTTTCATTGAATTATTTGAACAGCATCCAAGCGTTGCAGGAGCAGAGGTTTCTTGAATGTTTTCAGCCGCAGACATGTCTGTTTCCAATTCCTGAGCTGTCAGATTTCCGTCTTCGGATAATTCGGCCATTTCTTCATATTGCATGTACGACGAATCATCAAAAAAGATATTCTCTGTTTCAAGTTCAGTGAATTCAGCTTCTAATCCATTACAATTTTCAAACAATTCAAAAATTTCAGTGTCCATATTATGCCTTTCCTGTTTGTTGATTGATATAATTCATCAGGTCTTGAAAATATTTGGAATCTTTATTTCCTTGAATAATTTTTTCCTGTAAGCTATTTAATTCCTGTTTTTCTTTTTTGATAATTTCTTCAATTTTTGGGCGAAATATTTCGTAGGCATTTATTGAAGCACAAAGTTGTTGTCCGCTCAGAGTAAAATATGGTTGAATAGTTTCTTTATACAATTTATCCTTCAGCATATCACACCATTTTTCTGCATTTTTTATAATAACATCTTTAGCTTCTGTTTTGTATGCAGAAAGAGGTTTCCTCCCCAATAATGAACCGATAAATGACCCGATGAAGGAGCCTAAAATAGTTCCTAATCCTGGCAATATAACAGTTCCGATAACTGCTCCGGCAACACCGCCTGCAGCGACACCTCCTACATTATTAACAGATATGGGAAGCGTCTCTAACTCTTCGATAATGATTGCTGAATTATTTGATGTATTTTCCTGAGTTTTCAAGATTGAATTATTATGCCAACGAGCTAAATTTCTGAATTCATTGTTGAAATTTTTCTTAAATTGTTCTAATAATTCAGCTGCCGCATAATCTATTTTTTTCTGCAAAGTCGAAACTGCTGATTGAATATAATTTTTTTGTAATGAAATCATATAATTTTCAATATTTGCTTGTGACATTATTTTTTTCAAATCAGCAACAGAAGCAGCATTATCAATATCAGAATGCATCTGCATTATAAATTTATCTTTTGCATTTTTTGCGATATCTTCAACTTCATATTTTTGTGGATGATATTCAGAAAATGATGTCAGTAAATTTTTCTTATTGATTTCTAAAAATGCAGAGAAATCATTTAATTGATTTTTATTCAATTCTTCATGTCTTGATTTTACTTCATGTATAGTTTTATTTAACATCGGAATAAGCATATAGTTGACTATGTATCCGAGTATGTAATGAATTTTGTCGTTCAGAACAATATTTTTATTTGCCTTTAATAAATTGCATATTTCATCCATTGTTTGATTAAATTGTTCCTGAAATTCTTTAGCGTCTTCTTCTGATATATTTTCATCGTGATGAATTGCATAGTATGCTGAAACAGGATAAACTTCAGCAAAATGAATATCCTCATTTTGCAGTCTTGCAATAATATATTTTATCTGTCTGTCGCGTTCTCTTTTGCGGATTCTATCTATTTGATTTGCAAGGCAAATGCAATTTTTTTGAAATGATGATAAATGCTCATGTATGAATTTCAGCAGAGTTTGTGAGCATGGTGCAGTAGCCGGAGTCAAAACTATAGCCAAATCACATAAATCTCGAATTGCTTTTTCTGTAACTTCCTGATGTCGCTGATTTTCTGCGTTTATCCCCGGTGTATCGACAATTACAATGCCATTTTGAAAAATCGGATTATCGCATGGCAAACGCAAAACAACCTTTGAAACATTTTTAGCAAAACGTTCATCTGCAGTGTATTGATGAATGAAATTTTTTGCGTTGTGCAGTTGTTTTTGCAATTGTTCCTGCAATCCTGTATATGACATTATTTTGGAGATAAGCTTGTTAAAGATACTTTTGTGTTCAGAAAATTTTATTATCTTATCTCCTTGTAATTGATGTATTTCGACATCAAATTTTGAATCATAACATAACATTGTGGGAGCGCAGGTAGTTCCCTGCAAAATATCTTCTTTGAGAATATCCAAACCTAATAAGGCGTTTATAAATGTTGACTTGCCGGTAGAAAATTCACCCACAATGCCAAGATACAGCTTTTCATCTTTACTTTTGTTGAGCAGCAGATTAAAAAAATGCTCTGTTTTTTGCCAGTTTTCTTGAGACCAATTATAATATTCTTTCAATTTTTTTAAATATTGAAATAAGTCTTCTATATATTTTGTATCCATATTATACCTGCAATCTTTATATGCCCTATAATTCTAACTATCATAGCATAAAAAAATCTTACACATGAAATTAAAAAAAACGAAAAATTTCAGTGTCGGATTGCAAAGTTAAAAGACTATATTGCAAAAAATGGGAGTTTTAAAAAAATCAGAGAATATAATTTGATATAAATAAAAAGCAGTAAATGAAAACAAGTTTGCAGATTCAATGATTTAAACGATGAAATCCAACTTGCTCAGTGCGTTCAAAATAAAAAAAACGAACGCTCCCAAGCATGTCTGGAAGGCCCGACCAAGAGCCTGCTCTATCTACACAAGAGAACGTCCGGCAAGATGTGCAGACACAATCCTACCGGCTACATTTCACCTAAGATAGAGCAAATAATCATTTTAACTTGGTCGGTTTTCCAGACATTTGCTGAAATATAACGGTTGTTAATTAGCTTTGTAATAAAATGAAATATTACAATGACACTGATATATCACTGAAAATTGATTTTTCAAATAAAAAATAACGCTCTGTTATAAAATATTTCTGATTTATTGTTGAATTGAATTTTTGCAACAGAGAATGGTTATTCAGTTGATTTAATTGTAAAAAAGATCCCCCGTTCCGTTTGCCGCCGGGACGGGGGATAAGTATATTTATGAGAATGTATTATTTTTTATTTTATATTTATAATACCGATTGGAGTTTTGAGTTTCAGTTCCGCATTTTTGAGCAGCGGAGAAACTTTGTATTCATAAGTTTTCCAGCCGGGGGAGGTCGGTTTCAAACCGAAGAGGTGTTCAACAATGATATTGGCAGGGCAGCTGCCCCACGGGTGAGCCATTGAATTGTCTTTTTCCCAGTATTCTGCGGTTAACGTCAACCCTGCTTCAAGCATGGAGAGCCATGAACGGTCGGAATCATTTATGAGAATATCAAGAGCTTGTTTGTCATAACCATACCAGAAGAGAACATCAAGATAAAATTGTATGGTATAGAGACTGCATTGCGGACCGCAATCTGAAATAAATCTGGCGGTTTGAGCTTTATATTCTTCTGGTACTGCATTGCACCATAGCGCCCACAGGTTACTGTGCATGGAGCAATTTTCTGAATTTATTCCGTCACGGTAAAGTTTTTTATCCTTATCAAAATAGAGCTGCTGAAATGCTTCAAATGCTTCATTAGCAAGGTTACTGTAAGGTTCTGAATTCTTTTTTGCATAAGGAGCCCATTTTTCAAGAATCTTCAACCCTGCATAATTCAGGAAATTAGGTATTGCAAAAGATTTTGCATCGCAGTCAAAATTTTTCAATTCATGATAAGGCCAGTCGATGATATGTTTGCGGGGAAAGTTATAAATAATGCCGTTTTGCATCAAATGATGATAGGAACAATCATTTACCAGTGAATCCCAGTTGCGTTGCAAAAGTTCAAAATCTGCCGTGTGCATGAGATAACGGTCAAGCGACGGCAGAATCATTTGCTTCCATTCCACCGGCCATGTCTGATGATGAATAAGAAATTCCATACTGCGGGCGGCGACTCGCGTATCGCCTGAAACGGCAAAATCAGTGCGCATAGTAATATATGAATCAGCTTCATAACAGATTCGTTCACGGCTGAAACAATCAGTATACATATCCGTATTACAATATTTCACTGTATTTTTACAGAGTTCATAAACACGGTCGAGAGTATCAATACCTGAATGTATATAAGAATCTTCATCATTAAATGGAGCTCTGATAGATATTTTTTCTATTTCAGGTTCTTTTTCAAAATTGCATACTTCGGCATAACGGAAAATTCTTAAGCCGAAATTCTCCAATTTCTGTCCTTTTTCTTTAAAATGCCACATCTCATGATAACATGTCAAGGCTCGTAATTGAAAGCGGACATGTTCCCGGTCAAGCATCTCTTCGCCGAGACGGATTTCCGCAAAACCTGCTTTTTCTCCGACAATGGCAATTGAGCCTATCATCTCCTGACCGAAGTCACAAATCCATCTGCCGTCGGAAGTTTTCCATTTGGAAACAGGTTTGTGGTATGAGATTACATAATTATATGGAGCGTCTTCAGTTTCAATATCAACTTCAATTATATTTGCATTTTGCCATAAACAGGCATCAAAAGAGACATGCTGCCAATTATCAGGTAATTTTGTGCCGTCCAGATGTTCAAAATATTCTCCCGGCCCGATATCGCCTTTATAATAACCTGTAATTTGCGGAAATTCGTAGCATATCGGGCGATAGTAATCATTAACGTTCAAAATTTTCCATTGGTTATCGGCAGTAATATTCAGCATTTCGCATTCAATATTTATACCGTATTTTTCTCCCCTGAAAATAAGTGCCAGAATATGTTTTCCGGGGAGTAAATCCGGGAGAACAAATGTATGACAGACGTATGCCCGGTCATTTTGTGCCCGGAAAGGTCCCGTACCGATAAGTTTTCCGTCGCAATAAAGTTTGAATTTAAGAAAACTCCCGCCGATGAGCCAGTTTGCATCAGTGCCGTCATTATTTATTTTGAGGCATTTTTCCCGCAAATAAGAATGTCTGTCAGCTGTGATGCTGACACGGGCTCCGCTGACGGGAGTTGTTATTTCAAACTCCCGCCGTGCGAAAATATTTCCGATTGAATTGATAAAAGTCTTTTTCATTTTGTCATTTCTTGAACGATTGCACCGACATCTTGCGGCGCGATGGAAAGTGTTATAAATGCTTTGTTATTTTTAATTTCAGGTGTCAGAATTTTGTTATTCCATATATCACGGTAAACTGCACCTTTTTTATGCGGTATGGCAATCATTTTACCTTCTCTGCTTACAGGTGCAGCATTATAAAAAGTCCATACAGTTCTGTTTTTTCCGGGAAATTTATTGGAATAAACATTGTTAATCAATGTTTGAACTCTTACTTCAGGAGTTTTAGTCAGGAAACAGTCTTTATAGGCTTTTTTGATTTTGTTTGCATGATTCAAATGTTCACGGCTGTTGCTTTCAAAAAGAAACCAGGTGAACATTCCGAGTACATCGCCGTTAAAGAAAGAATACTTGACCTGTGAAGGTTTGTTTCCGGCTTCAATACCGACTGCAGCGCAGTGTACTTTGTAATGCGGCAGCAAGTAGCGTGAAGCTGTAAACGGAGCATCAAATTCCGTAAAGTTTTTCATATCACTGCGGTCGAGTGCCGGTCCGAAAAACTCATTGAGTTCCATAAAGTAATATGAAATATAACCGTCAGCATACATGGACGCTGAGTCAGGCAGACCGTATTCTGTCCAGATTGCTTTATTGTCGGGAAGAGATTTACGGAGTTTACTGAGGAAATTTATATCACCTTTAATAGAGTTGGAGGGGATTGCATGTCCGTGCGCCGGGTTATAACAGCGTGTCCCGTTGAAAGAACATACAACATCAGAATAAATGACTGAAGCTCCTGTATCTTTCATAAGTTTTGTCAAATCTTTTACAACCCAGTTGACCCATATATTATCCTCAAAACAAGTATATGTTTCTACATCATTTGCCATTAAAGAGCCGTTCGGGTGCATTAAAGCGCGGTCTTTGTTTCTTAAAAATGCCGGAACATCTTTGTTGGTGAAACGGTCACTCAAAGTATAGAGAGAAACCGGAATACCTTTGTCTTGCTGGAAACAGCGAATGAGTTCACGGAAATTTTTTAATCCGCCGGTCATGTTGTAAAATGCATCACTTGACCAATGACCGTATTTCATACGATTTTCTTTTTCGTCAAAATGCCACCACAAATGAGCGAAACCGGGTTTTTCATCAGCTTTGAGTTTTAAATCAAAATCCAAATATTCGTTAATGTAGTGCTTTGATTTATCTTTTGACATCAATGGCGGCATCTGCCACCAGCGTTGGCACAAATCAGTAGTGTGATAGCAGGTATCATCAAAGTTGTTTAAAAAGAAATCTTTATTTTGTGCTTTGAAAGGTTTGTAAAAATTATTGAGAAATTTTTTATATATTGCCATGGCACTGTGCCAGTCTCCGTCATAAATTTGCCAGATTATGGGAGAAATTTTGCGTGATTGCATGGGCTTCAAATCACAGAACGGGTGCTGAAGATTAACAAAACCGGACATGCCGGCATCTGTTTTTGCGGCACGGTATTCATTTTTGGTACTGTTGGTGTTATCACAGATTACAGCCATGCCTTTTTTTACTTTGCTGTTGAAGAAAGCAAAAAACATGTGCATAAATTCCATGCCGTAAGCTGAACGGTATGTTGCATTTTTATTGGAAATTTCAGCACGGAAGCGAGGAAAGAAAACATAGTCATCGGCAATGTTTCCGAGTCGGAAATCTCTGATATTTCCGATTGCCGCTATTACGTTGATATCTTTTGCACCGAGGTTTTTAAGTGAACCGTTCCAGATGATATCTCCTGTTTTTCCGGGACTGAGCTGCAAAGTAAGTTCAATATCCCGGATGCCATCGGCATTACCTCTGAGAGTCAATTTTGCAATATTGTTTCTGACGGAAGCATTTGTTACACTAAAGCTTCTGCCGGTGTAAATATTTTCTCCGGCTTTCACTAAAATTCCTGAAGCAGGATGCATTTTTCCTACCGGAATTTTGACAGTTGAAAAACCGTTTGACAAATCAAAAACATATTTGCCGACAGCAAGTTTTTTATTTGCAATTTTTACTGCGGCTTTTTGAGGTAACGGCATTTGAGAGGCAAGCTGAATTGCAGGAGCATCAGTTTTGCGAATGAAGTCAAGCATTCTGCCGTCCGTTGCCAGAGTAAGAGCTGCCGGATAGAAATCAACTGTCCAACTGTTGTAATGCAGAATAAGTTCTTTTAATATTTTTTCCTGATTCAAAGGAATTGCAAAAACATCGGCGGTACGCGCTGTAAGAGAAAATGCTTTGTTTCCGAGAGAGTAGGGGAAGGCTGTATCTTTGCTGCCGTCAGAATAAATCATTTCAATATGGAAATTTTCCATATCATCCAGACGCAATGGGCGATACGGCTGGGCAAAACGTATTTGTGCGTGCGGATTGATACCGAATGCAAGCAGATATGCTTCACGGGATTTTTTATTTACCGGGATAATAATTTTATCCGTACGGGATACAGGACCGGCAAATTTCCGACTGACAGTTTTGTGAACAAGAGTGAATGTTTCTTTGTTTTTGCCATCTTCATACGGCGGTTTTATCAAATTCTTGCCGTTGACGGCAACTTTGAAAGGAATACCTTCAAATACTATATTTTCGTTTTTAAAATCCGGCAGAGTTTCCTGTAAAATACCGTTTGTTTTCAAGCCGTTGTTATATAATTCATTGAGATTGAAATTGTACTGAGAAGCAAGAGAGATAAAATCAAAGTTTGAAGTTCCGCTGTTTGCCGGAAGAACGGTCAGCGGCAGGGTTTCATGAAATTGCAAATCTGCAAGTTCAAATTCTGCTTTTGAATCTGTTGTTTTAAGTGTAATTTGCAATCCTTGAGCAATCATATTTTCGGGAATTTTACCGATGATTGTATGAAAATTGCCGTCGTTGACGGCAGTTGCCGTATCAAGAAGATTGTGAATGATTTTTTTACCGCTGTTATCAACACCTTTTAATTGCATAACTCCAGCAGTCGGAGCAATGCGCATAATGCCTTTTTCTCGATATTTTAATGAATAATACCGGATGTTTTCAAGGATAACGGGAGTTTTGAAGTTGTTTTCCCAGCTCATCGCACGGGTTTCTCCTGCTTCACCGTCAACATAAAAAGAAGTTATATTCTGCTGTCTGCGTGAAGTATAAGGTGTACTGACGGTGATATTTTTTCCATCAAAATATTTTTGTACAGCGGGAACGGTTGCTGAATTGACCGCCTGCGGGACTGCAACCCAGTTGTTCTGCCAGGCGGGGGGGGCGGTTTTGATTGAAACAGCTTTATTGTTGCTTGTTTGGGGGACACCGACCCGCAAATCTTTGAAAAGAACTTCACCCTGACAGGTAAGGTCAAGACGGACACGCAACGAAACAGAACCTTCAGGAACGTTAAATGTTCCGCCAATGGTATGCCATTCATTATTGATGCGTGTATTGTGAAGAATATGAGTCAGCAAAGTCGGTTGTCCTTTGGCATTGAAACTGTAAATTTCAATACCAATGAGAGGGATAGATGGTAATTCTGTATGTTTGACACTGACACTTGCCTGATAAGGTCCGCCCGGGAGCAGCTTGACTGCAGGACGCAATTCCCATGAAGCGTATCCGCCGTTACCGTTTTTGTTGCGGATACCGAGTATCCCTTCACTTGAGCCTTTAAAACTCACAAAACCGGTGTAATGCGGATGACTTGTTTCAAAGTAATATCCGTTAGGCGCAGTTTTGCCGGAAATAATAATTTGTTCGGTATTGCCGACAAGTCCTGATACCGTATCTTCTTCTGCACGTATATCAGACATGCTTATACCTCCGAGCAGGAGGCATAAGAATGCTGAACAAAAATTTAATACAGAGTGACATTTTTTCAGATACATACAGTTTTATCCTTTACTTTAGAGAGTAATTGAATTGCAGTTTGCATCAAAAGCATAAACATTAACCAAAGGCACAGGAACTTGAGTATAGTTAGAAATGTCTTTGAGTTTTGCTTTATCACTTGCTTCTGCATGACCATCATAGTAAAGAACATTTGCGCGATTATTGTGACGCAGATGATAATTTTGTCCGGCACCATGGGGGATGATAGTCGGATATTGACTGGCAGTAGCGGTAGCGTATGAGTCAGCGAGCATGACAATCAAACTGGCATGAGTGAGACGGCTGACTTTTGCATAGTTGAATGCAGAATTTCCGCTGACAATGCCTGCTGGATAACTGGTAGTATCAAAAGTCATACCATAAACCTGAACATTTCTGCCGACGTCAGCATTATAGTGTGACGGACATGAAAATATTTTTGAATCTTTTTGGTAAAGTTTAGAGAGGTCAGAATCGGGAGCATTAGTTTCATAAATGTTGATCCAGTCATTATTTGCGTATCCGGGAAGCATGATTATATCCTGATTTTCATCAGCATACATAATAAATGAAGTACCGAGCTGCTTCTGATTACTGAGACATGTTGCCGCTCTGGCGCGGTCACGGGCTTTGCTCAATGCTGGCAGAAGCATACCGGCAAGAATGGCGATGATGGCGATGACGACGAGAAGTTCGATAAGTGTGAATGTTTTTTTCATTTTCTGGTTCCTTTTTTTTTAGATAGAGTTTGTTTTTTTTCGGGAATGGTTTTTTAGTTGTTTTTTGCCTCCTTTTTCAGTTTTTGATTTCATATATGCGGGTAACAGGACGATCGCTTTCAAATGTTATTTTATTCTTTTTTTCAAATGATGTTTGGTCAGGATAAACCTGTCGTACTGTCATAGCTGACGGTAAGGTTATGGTGCGTTTCCCCGGTATTTTGTTCGGATGTATTGCAAAAATATCCCCTGCACGGTAAAATGCATCGTCACTGTCGGTATAAATATGCACATTGGCGCGTACAGCTATGTAACGAAGTATTTCTGTTGAAAAGAATGGGAATGAGGCAAAATACATATCGCATCCGTTGAATTTTTTTACAGCAAAAGCTGTTTTATTGCTTTCTGTCAATGTGCCGAGAGTTTCTGCTTCGGGGTCATTTATAACATAAAAATCATCCAATTTATCTGATGAAGGCATCCCGGCTTGCACTGTGACAGTTTTTCCGTTCAGAGTTGCTTTGAAATCAAAAGTCAACGGTTTTTGCCAATTTGATACTTTTTCAAAATTCATTCCGAGTAAATTTGTCATATTGCTGACATCAGGAGTTAAAGTATTTTCGATTATTCCAGGAGCATAGAGGAATAATGCAGATGCTTTATCCGCAGCGAGTTTGTCTAAAACTGCTTTTTTCTGTGCTTTTGTCATTTTGTAGGTATTAAGGAATATATACAGTTTATGAGCAGGCATTTTCGAATCGGTAAAACTTGACAGCAGATATTCTGTAAACGGTGCTCCTATGCGTCCGATAGTTTCCCGCATATAAATAGCGCGAGTTTCCGGAACATTCCTTGTAATATATCGTGGTTTCTGATTCAGAAAATTCAAGGTGTGATCGTCTGTAATAACTGCAATTTCATGGCGGGGAATTATATTTTTTTCCACAGCAAAATAGTTGCGTAAGTCATTTAATTTTTTCAATTCAGTCAAATATTCCGGGTCATCAAACCAATTTCTGTAATCAGCTCCGAATTCATGCAGATACATATATGTGCCGTCACACAAAGTTTTAGCGACTTCTCTGGCAAGTACAGAAATACTCTGCCAGGGCAAACGTATGGTATATGCATATTCTTTCGGGAAAAGATGAGTGCGTAAATCATCTTCCTGAATGGTTATTTTTCGATTTAAACGGGTAGAACCGCTCGGAGGGAAATCAATACTTGAGGTCCCGCCTATATCTCGGAATTCAGGACGGTAGGACAAAGGCCCGGCAAATCCGTCAATGTCAGGATTTTGCAGCAGTTCCTGTTGTTTTAGATAGCCGCCGAGCTCCGCGAGAAAACCGTCGCCGACATCCATGAGATGACCATAATACGCAAAAAACAATGCGTTATTTGCTGTCTCTTTCTTGACAATTTCTGCATAATGTCCCATTGCCTGATTCACACATGCAGATAAAGCTTCCCCGAAATCAACAGCAGCAATGTCATTTGAATTTCTGAAGATTCCGTTATTATGCGGTTTTATACGCTCTGCACGACTTGGAATTTCTGCATTATTGAAATTAACATCGGTCTTATTCCATGCTTTTTGCAATTTGCCAACAGAAGTATACTTTTTCCTGAGATAATCACGGAAAAAGTTCAGCATAGCGGGCGAGTAATCACTTATACTGCCGGATAAATTCGGGTCTGCTTCGCCCCAGTGATGAAACCATTGTCCTTCCTCACCGGAAAGGATGAAATATCCTATAATTCTGTCAGCATAAGGACCTTTTCGGATATGCTCAATTAATTTTTTCAACATATTGCCTGAAATTTCAAGCCATACTTTTGAGGCATGAGACGGATAATTGAGGCGTTTTTCATTATCGAGTGTACAGAGTTCGCCGGGATATTTTTGTGCAAATTCAGGATAAATCTGATTTACCTGTAATTTTAAAATGATAAATGCTGCCGGATTGGTATCCAGAATATCATATACATTTCTGTCGATTACGGTAAAATCAAATTTTTCCGGAGATGAAATAACCGGGAATGCGAAAACTTGAGCTATATTGCAGTTTGCTTTGCCGAATTCTCTGCTCATTAAACGCTGCATATTGCGTCCTGCCGTATACGGAAAAGTGTACCATATATTGTTGTTGATTTTATTATTTATCAGCAGCTGAGAAATTCCGTTATTAGTGACTATTTCAGCTTTTGATAATATTTTTTCTGAATTATTGATTATTTTGACAGTTTTAGACCATGGTTTCCCATTGTAGATTATATCATGGAACGGCATTTGCAGAATGAATTTATAATCTCCGGGATAAATGAATTTATTGAGTTTTAATGATATTGAAAGCTTCTTGTTGCCGTCCGCAGTTCGGAAAAAGTCTTTTTCTGCAATTGTTTCATTATAAAATATTTCATTGTTTTTTGTTATCTGCAGAGATAACGGCAGGTATGATAATTTCTCAGAATCAATGGAAAAATCAAAATTCAATGTTGATATTTTTCCGGCTTCAATACTGTCGGGGACATTTATACTGCACAAATTTAACGGGATACGCTTTGAGTTAAAAGTGTACGGTATCTCTCCCCATGGTCCGAAAGGCGGACGGGCAGTAACTTCACAATTCACCCAGGAACTGTCATTAAAATCAATCTGATTCCAATTTTTTGCAAACGGCGGCAAGGTAGTTTTCCAGTTAGCATCAGAGATGATTTTTCTTTCGCTGCCGTCTGAATTCAAAATATCCATTTCTGCCAGAAGTCCTGCGGCATATCTTTCATTTGTTACAATGGCAGCGAGTACATTTTCTCCTTGGAGTAACTTATCTTTCAGTTCTTCCCCCTGATTGATTTTATGACCATTGAGGAAAAGTTCGACCATATCATCTCCGCGGGCCTGAATAACTGC
The DNA here is from genome assembly GCA_045657185.1 of Victivallaceae bacterium. GTDB lineage: Bacteria > Verrucomicrobiota > Lentisphaeria > Victivallales > Victivallaceae > RGIG5270. The sequence continues at coordinate 21,212 of JAZOSO010000183.1, forward strand.
ATGGACGGGAGTTTTGTCATTATTGAATTTAAATCTGAATGCCCGTGTGGTGAATTCTTCATAATTGGCAGTAGAATTCTGATTTTTCAACCAAATCCAGAAGGCATGCCAATTTTCACGTTTTTGCGGAGTGATAAAATAACGTAATTCAGAAACATGTTCTTTCAATGCATGCGGAAAAATTATTTTCAGTTTGCGTGTTGCAGGAAATAAATCAGCAAGCATAAACACAGCGACTTTATCTTTTACTGTTGACGGAATGATATTTTTTTCAGCCGCAAATTTACATATATCATCATCCCAAACTGAAACTTTTATATTGGCGGGAATACTTTCTTTTGAAGCAAAAGAAATAACCAGTCTGGCAGGAAATTCTTTTTTTCCGTGAGATAATTCAAGTGCCGGATTATTATCTGAGAGTGAAGGCTGCCAGAAGTTTTCTCTATCTCCATCGGTAAGCAGGGCTGACGGGTTCATATATATATTTGTACTTGAAGATGCTTTTATAAACAGTTTATCTGTATATGCCTGTTCATGCTCACCTGCAGGGAAAAATTCATTCGGCAGAGTTGAATCGAATTCCTTTAATTCCACTTCATCAAACCATGCAGTTCCGGTTTCAGCAGCAACACCTGCCGCAGCTTGCAGCATTATACGGTATGACGCTGCATTTTCAGGTAATGAAGATTTCGGAATCAATATTCTTGCCCGTTCCCAAATATCTGATTTGACCATATTTGATTCTCTTGCGGCAACAAAATTGCCTTCGGCATCGTATATCATAAGATATATGCAGCTGTAACTTGTAACTTTGCCGTTAGTTTTAATACGGCATGATAATTGATAGCTTTTTTGTTTATCAAGTTGAATCGGATTGCTTATTGCATTAACTCCGGCTTCAGAACTTGTATCAATTATTTTCAATGAGCCGGGAGCCGCATATCCGTCGTTATCGAAAATGCCGCCGAACCAATTGCCTGTATTTGAGGAAAAATTGTCCTTGAAAATAATACTTTCGCCCATCATAAATCCTGTAAATGTTAAGAATACTATTATGAATAATTTTTTTGTCATATATAAATATCCATTGAATATTTTAATATTTGTTATCTTATTTTTCGAAAAATCTTTTTATTCTTTTTTTGCTTCTTTTTAATAATTTTCCATATTTTTTATTTTTTCATCTTATAATATCTTAGTCGACTAAGTTTGTTGTAAAAAATATAAATGAAAGTACAGAATTTATAAAAATCAAGTACTTTCTCGAGGTGTGAAAATCGGTTGGAACAGATATTGTCTGTCTTTATTCTCCTCTGTTAATTTATCTTTAGTAAGTTTCAGCAAAGCCTTGGTTATGCCGCTGACATCTTCAGCAAATGATGATAAGGGCGGGATGGTGTAATCGCAGAATGATGTATTGTCAAAACCGAGAACTGCAAGCTGTGAGGGAATTGCCATTTTTTTCTTTGCCGCATAAGTGTAAACATTGAATGCCAAAGTATCCATGGTGGCAAAAACTGCACTTATTTCTGCAGATTGTGCAAAAAGATTTTCAAGCGCAGCTTCCGGTGTTGCAAAGTTTTCAGTATCGACTTCAAAAATTTTAACTTCAGGGTGTTGACGGCAGTATTCATTTGCTCCGTCACGGCGTGACTTGTTATAGGATACCTGATAATCAAAATAAATGCTGAAGATTCCGATGACATTGTGATTTTTTTCTTCATGAAGATATTTTATTGCATTGTATCCTGCTTGAAAATTATCTGTCCCGACATTAGAATAGTTATCCGTATAACCATTCAGTATAATTATTTTTTCCTGAGAAAAATTGTCAGAAATGTATTTTAGTTCATTACCTTTTATTTCAGCGGCAATGAGAATATCAATATCAAATCTGCACGATTTAAGCTGCTGTACTGAATTTATCAGATGAACGTATGCCCCGTATGTTTCAAAAGTCATACGCAACGATTCAATGATTTGAACATAAAGATTTTGTTCCAATCTCGGAAGTTTAATAAAAAAGATAATATTTTTACGGAAAAACGGATTGGAGGAAGCCAGTTGATTGACTTTAATACATTTTCCCTGATGTCCGATGAGATAACCGTCTTCCTTCAGTTGTTTTAGGGAGAGTTTCATAGTGCTTTCGCCAACTTTGTAATACAATGCAAGCTGCCGTATTGATGGCATTGTATCTTTGAATACCCCATCAATAATATCCTGTTGCATTTTTTTGTTCAAATCGGGAAGAAGTACCATATTTTTCTTCTTTGTTTATGTTGGTCGACTAAGTTTCTTTATCATTACTATAACACTCTTTTTTTAAAAAACAATAATTTTTTCAAAAAAATTTAAAAAAATTATAATCTTTAAAGAGTTGTATGAAATCAGGTGTATAAAGGTCGCAGATTATTACCTTTGCATGGAATTTTGAGAGACATCCGGGCAAACGCACGCTTTTTAGAGGAGATACCATTCTTTATATGAGGGATTTTTAAGGAATAAAACTGCTGTAACTTCTTGCCGTACAAGTATAAATCACTGTAAAAATAAAGAGTTCAATCATACTTGACTGAACTCTTGAGAATTTGTAAATGGTGGGCGTTTAGGGTACTTTTGACAGTAATTTTTTACGCTCAAAAAATGCGTAACTTGTAATTTTTGAGCTTAAAAATATCCAATTCGGCTCATCCTGTCCAAAAAATCCAATGCCTCTTAAATGGTAAAAAATGGCAATCTTTGCCGGAATATGGTAATAAATGGCAATGATTTTTTGCATTTTTCCTATGTGGTTCTCATTTCCGGAGAATAATCGATTTTTTGGCAAAATCATTGCCATCGTTACCATTTTTTACCATTTTATTACTAAAACGGCTTTTCAATTCTCAAACAACCTGATACAAATATATTACCATTTTCTTCTTTTGTCAAATCAAAAATAACCAGTTTCATTAAAATGTATCGGAATCGCTTTCGTAGTAATACGAGTAGTCAATACCTTTCATGAACATTTCACGGTCATTGATTTTATCGGTCAATGCAGGTGCTAAAAGAGTTTTTAAATCATTGCTGTTTACAACACTTTTCTGCATGGCTTCAAGATAAGAATTTTTGTTGACTTTACTCCAATCAATACACTTTTTGAGAGTGCGTTTAAGCATTAAATCCAGCCAGATGCGGGTACTGCGACCGTTGCCTTCCATGAAGGGATGGGCGATATTCATTTCCACATATTTATCAATAATTTCCTCAAAAGTGCTTTCCGGCATGGCTTCTATTGTCAGCAACGAAGAAGTCAAAAATTGAGCCATAGCGAACTGAAAACCGCCTTTGCTGATATTTTTACTGCGGATTTGTCCCGCAAAATCGTACAAGCCGCCGAATAAATAAGCATGAATCTGCTGTAAACATTTCACAGTTCCGATTTCCAGACTGTTTAAAATTCCGCTTTCAAAAAGAGCGTATGCTTTCTTTTTGCTCTGACCGTCAATCGTATTTTCGCTGTAAAGAAACCAATCCAGAAATTTTGCCGCCTTGTTGTTCGGAAAATTTTTTGCAAGTTCAATTATGCTTTCGCTGTCAAAACAGTCAGTCAAACGCTTTTTACCGTCAGGAGCGGTCAATTTCAACTGGTTAGCAGCACTAACCAGTTCATTATTTTCTTTTTTCAGTTTAAGTTTGAGATATTTCCAATAATTACGATTTTTTTCGTAATCATCCTGTTCATTCAATACAGATACAATATCAATGACAGAAAAGAACCATTTGGAATTTTCCTCATCCCAAACAGCCCGAACCTCACGGTCATTAAAAAAACGTATGGAAATTTTATTGTTCATGTATTACCTCAAATCTCATTTCTAATGTATCATTAAAAACTGAAAAAGCAAATTTTTTATAAGATTTTTATCTGAAACGTGATGTCTCGAAAGTTCGTTGATGATAGTTTTGCGGAAGCGTTTGATTTAAACCGCAAGAATATAAAAACTGCTGTAAGCGGAACTTTTCATAATTCTGATTTTCTGTTGTAAGCAAAATACAATTGACTGCTGTTAATGAATTTATACTTTGAATTTGCCACAGATGATTTATAACCGGAGTAATTTCAAACAAGTCGTTGCGGAAATAACCATTAAGCAGCAAGACAAGATAATGCCCACCGTCCGCAGTCATAAACCATGAATATTCAGGCATTAAATCCAGTCTCCGCAGCGTAATCGAAAGTGAATTTATAAATCTCATAAAACGCCAATTTTCATCCATCGACGGCAAGTAATAAATTCCAATCAAAACCTTGTCGAACCGTTCCAAATAACCATCCGTCATCTGCATAATTCTTTCAAGTTTCTGTTCCATAAATAAGCCTCCTTTTATCAAATTTTGAGCTTAAAAATTTCTGTCATACTTATATCATGGATGAAAAAAAGAAACATAAATTAGGCTGAATTGTTTTTATTTATTATCAAAAATCCATTCTCAAAGGAATCAGAGTAAGCAGGAAAAGGAACTGCTCTGACAATTCCTCTGACCTTTCTGTGCGGCGGCATCGGTTTAATTTTCTTTTATCCTAAACAGGGAGTTTGGGATAATTCTTTTTTGCCTGATTTTTTGATTCGAGTATAAAAATCCTTTAGCAGTGTACATAAATCAATTATTAAGATTTTTT
>JAZOSO010000184.1:0-8346 GCA_045657185.1 Victivallaceae bacterium
ATAAAAGCGGGTGGAACGCCTCCCCCTTGTAACAAATCAGTATTTATTCAGTTATACAATTTAAAAAAATAATATTTTTTTCTTTTTCGGCTTGACTTTTGTTTTTTATCGGTTTATATTTATACCAACTGGTACAAAAAAGGTGGTATAATATGGCGCGTCCGAGTATTTATGAAAAAGCAAAAAACAAGATATATGAAATTATTACAGAATTCCGCTTGCGAAATGACCTTGTTTTGCCCTCAGAGCGGGATTTGGCGGAAAATTTGAAGATAAGCCGCGGGACAATTCGCAAAGCATTGGATTTGCTGGAGAATGACGGAATAATCATACGGGAAAACCAGATGACACGTATTACTCCGTTTAAAAAACAAAAATATCGTTATGCTTTTTGTGCTGCAAGTGATAGTAAATGTCTTTATTTTATATTCGGATTATATCTGCGTTTATGGGAAGATTTGAAACTCCGCTTAAAGGATTTTGATATTGATTTGGTAATGATACCGCATGAGCAAAACAGTTGTTCAGCAGAAAAATTAGCGGAACTAAAACAATATGATATTATTTTTGCTTCATATATCAATGAAAAAGTTGTCAGTGATATGAAAAAAGCAGCGTTGCCTTTGGTTATGCTGGATGAGCAGAATTTTGACAGAAATTTTTCGTTGATTTGCATGGATAATTACAATGTCGGCAAATTTGCTGCGAAAAGTCTTTTTAATGCCGGATGCCGTAATGCTTTTGTTGTCCGGTATGGTATGGGATTTTATAAACCTTTTGAATTGCGCAAACAGGGCTTTGAAGATGAATTCAAATCTCTCGGCGGCAATACAGTTGAGATAAAAAATCCGGAGGATATTCTTAATGCATTGGCGTGTATGAATTTTCTGGCAAATGAAATAGAAAAGAACCTTACAGATGAAACAGATTGTGTATTTTATCTGTCTGATGAACCTATAGGAATGCTTAACTGGTATTTTAAAGATAATTTGGAAAATAATGATAATTTCAAGATTATTACTTTTGTCGGTTCCGGAAATTTTTCCAAAAAATGTTCATATACTGAATATTTGATAATGGATAATAATGCTATTATCTCTGCTATGCTTGAAATGATTGAAAAATTTGAAAATAATAAAAAATATCCTGAAATTTTCGAATATCGTTTTTCACCCATACATTATGTAAACGGAATTGATCTTACCTAAAAAATGAAAGGAAACATCATGAAAAAGCAATTCACTCTCATCGAACTGTTGGTCGTCATCGCCATCATTGCAATCCTTGCCGGTATGCTATTGCCTGCATTGAATACTGCCAGAGAACGCGGGCGCATGGCAAAATGTACCTCCAATATGAAACAAATCGGTATAACTCACATGATGTATGCCGGAGATTTTAATGATTGGAATGCATTGACTTATGATAAGGGCGCATCTTCACAGGCGGCAACTCTTTACAGATATCTTATACAGAATAAGTATCTGCCGGTCGATGAAGAGGCTTTTTTCAAAAATGAAATGAAAGAAGCAGTCGGTGTTACCGCCTGTCCTTCAAGAAAGAGAAAAACACATACCGTTGTAGTTGTTGATTACGGCAGCAACTGGCATTTGGATAAACGTTACAGTGCCGGAGGTTATTGGGGCAGAACAGAAGATTGGCATTTCAAACCGTCAGCAATCGTTCATCCCTCAAATCACGTTTATTATACAGAAATAACCCGTGGTTCGCAGACCGGATTCCTGGCTTTCAGCTGGGTGAATAATTGGGACTTCTGGAGTTCAAGCTGCGGTGCGGCAGGAACAGAGGAACGCGGACCTGTACACGGTAAAAAAGATACTTTGAATGTTCTTTATATTGACGGACATGTCGGAGCCAAAAAAGAAGCTGACTTTAAGAAACAAATTTCAGCCTGCTCATATTATACCACTAATGCCAACTACTGCAATCCCATAAACTGAAATAAAAAAGGAATTGAAAAATGAAAAAAATTATCTCCATAGTTCTTACTTCCGCCGCCGTATTTGCCTGTAATGCACAGAATATCAAAGCTGATTTCGCTAAAAAGGGCTGGGGTTCATGGAAATCTTCCGCAACTATTGCCAAAAGTTCACATGACAAAACTGTCGGCAGGACTGCTCCCGGAGCATTAAAACTTACTCTTGGACCGAAAAATCCGCTTAACAAATCAATTTGTTTTCTTTATCATTTGCCGATAAAACCCGGAAAATCCTATACCGCTTCAATTTGGTATAAAACCAAAGGTACAGCCTCTGATGTAAAAGTCAGTATGTCTTTTCAGGGACTTGATGCCAAACGCCAATTTCTGAACAATGGTGTCCGCGGAACAAGCAAAAATGCCTCCGAAGAGTGGGCGCGCCTTGTTTATTCCGTAAAAATTCCCGAAAAACAGTTCAAATGGGATAAAGCGGCTTTTCTGCTCTGCACTCTCGGTGCATCAAATTCCGCTGAAGGTGAAATCTGGTTTGATGATTTTGAATTTCAGGAAGATGAAGAGGAAGAAGAAGAATAAGAATCAAGGATTGTCGTAAATGAAAAAGATATTTTACTTCTTGCTGGCTGTTGTTTGCAATGCCGTCGCATGGGCAATGGAATACAAAGATATTCCGACTGCTCAAAAAATAAAACATAAAGATTTGACTTTTGCCGTTACTTTCGATAATTACAGTACACGGGCGGATCTGGCAAAGGGAAAAAAAGACTCACTTACAATGGCAGATGTGAGTTTTCTTTTGCGAGGAGCGGTCGGTTTTGACCGCAAGCAGGCATATCAGCCAAAAACGGGAGAAAATCTGATTTATTCAGCAGAGAAAAATATCAGTTTCAAGCAGGGTACAATGACCATGTGGGTGCAGGCCAAAGATTATCATCCGGGAGTCAAAAGCAGCCGTGGTAATATTGCTTATTCTCAACTGCGTTTTACTCAGGGAGGAAGATATGTGCAGTTTCTTTTGTATGAATATGCGGGAGTGCTCTATTTTGATTGGTATTCATCTGAACCTCCGCACCGTTACAGTGATGTCGGCAGGGTAAATACTTCGCTCGGCGGAATCAAAAAGAATGAATGGTTCCAGGTTGCCGTAAGCTGGGATAAGTCTCTTTCAATCTATATAAACGGTGTTTTGAAACATAAAAGTGATTTGCCGGAAAAATTCTCCAAGACTCTGAACCTTGTTCCTGATTCAAAGTCATTTATCGGAGTTAAAAATATTTTCCACAAGGATTTGCATACTTCCGTTACTCTGGTCGATGATTATATGATTTATTCACGGGAGCTTACTGCGCTGGAAGTTGCTAATCAGTATAATGCACTCTGTACCGGAAAAAATGCTGCCGCTGTCCGTAACTTTGATATGAAAATGCACGGCGTGGACCGCGGACACGGCAAAGATTCAGATCAGATTGAAGTCGAATTTGACTTTATGTCTCTGCCGGAAGAACTGGCAAAACTTTACAAGCAGGGCAAATTGACTCTCAACTACAAACTTATAGCTCCCGACAACAGCATCCGGAACGGCAAATGGACATTCAAAGCCAATGAGAATATCAAATTCCTGCACGGCATAAACCTTACAGGAACTTACAAACTTGAAACTTCCGTCGGCAAAATAACCGAAAAGGCAGAAATTTACCGCCCCGACCTCTCTTATCTCGACAAAAAAGCCGGAGACGATGACAGCGTTCCTGAAATCTGGAAAGATTTCTGCGTCAACGGAAGAAATATCACTCTCTGGAACCGTAAATATGTTTTTGGCAACGGTCCTCTGCCTGAACAGATTTTTATCGCCGGCAAACCGCTTTTTGTCAAACCGCCGCAGCTCATTATAAACGGCAAAGCAGTCAAAAACTGGCAAGCAGGAAAAACTGTCAGTAAAAATTCATTGGTGACTTACAGCGGTGAAAGTACGATTCAAGGCGGAAAAATCCGTTACAGCACCACTGTTGAATTTGACGGTATGATAAAATTTGACTGGACGATTTGCGGCAAACCGACAATAGATTCAATGAAACTTGAATGGCAGCAGACAAATGGTTATCACGATTATCTGATGCGTCCTCACGTCTGGACCGGCACCAAAGGAGATTTCCTCTATGATAATGGCATGAACAATTCTCTGCGTGAACTCTGGATGGTCTCTGAAAAAGGCGGTTTCTGCTTCACTCAGCCGAATGATGCCAACTGGGTTTATGATGCACAGAAACCTGTTTATCATGTTGATTTGCAAAAAGGTACTGCTTCTGTTGAAATGATAACCCGCAAAACTGCAATGCCGGAAGATGTACCTTATTGTGTTGTTTTCAGTGCCACTCCGACTCGTCCGCTGCCGAAAATTTTCCGTGCAGTGCGGCACAATGACAATGTTTATCCCGGATTCCGCCTGACACAGCACGGCGGTGCAGCATTTACCGGCAATTCAACCTACAAACCGAACTGGCGTTTCGGTCAGCACTTCAAAGATTCACATTCCAACGGTCACGGTGTATATGGTATGGCAGATGCAATGACTTCCGTATCCGAAGAACCGGTATATTTTGCAAAATACTGGGATGTTCCGGGGGATGCAGGTTATACATTCTCCTATCATCACTATCAGCCCGACGGCACAGTCAAAGTCAAAAAATACAATTCAATTCCCGCCTGCAATGCGGGTTCAGTCGTTGAACTTTATACTGCAAATATTCAGGAATTGCTGAATCATCCGCAAGCAGATGCCATCAGTGCGATTTATTATGACCTGTGCGGCAACGGTCCCTGCAGCAACACACTGCACGGATGCGGATTCAAAGATAAATTCGGCAGAGAAATCAAATCTTTCGCTCTGCTGAACAAACGTGAACTTCTGAAACGCACCGTCCGTCTGGTACATTCAAAAGGTAAACAATTATGGAGTCACGCACAGCGGGATTTTACTCCGATGCTGAACGGTCTGGCGGATTTTGCCTGCCCCGGCGAACAGTTTGAAGCAATTTTCAACCGCACACTTTATCCCTTTACGGATGAGATAAATGAAATCTTTTTCAAAACAGAATTCAACCGTGATATTATGGGAACCGGTATTATCTGCTGGAGTACCATTACTTCGCTCAACCGTGTCTCGCTGCCGGTAAAAAACAAAAAACGCATCACCGAAGCGTGTTTGTCTGTCCTTATGCTTTATGATGTTGACACCAATTCAGTTTTTGCCTACAATCCGGTACTTTCTGCAATATGGGATGCACAGCGGCGTTACAAAATCCATCTGCCGGGCACAGTTTTTCACCGTTTCGACCGTCAGAAAGAGATAACTTCATCTGATAAAAAAGTCCGCATCTCCTACTATACCACACCCAACAATCATACTCTGATTGCAGTTTCCAATACCGACCCGATGCGTGCTGAAACAGAAATAGACCTCGGCAGCTTCGGCAAAAATCTGACCTCTGTCCGTGAAGAATATATTCATCAGGATTATCCCGTTGTCAACGGCAAAGTGAAATTGAAAGTTCCCGCCCGCGGTTTCCGTTTGCTCGGCATCAATCCGCCCTCTCCGGAACCGTGGAAGCTTGATTTTAAATCAAGTATTTTCACCGGTGCAAAAAAGTCAGCATCTGAATATATTTTTGACCGTACAAACAAGGTGCATACCATCCGCAAAAAAGACGGTAACACATATACTTTCACCGCCTTTTTCCCTGTCCGTCCCGGTTACAGTTATACCCTCAATATGGAATATAAACAAGCTGCAGGCAAGAGCGTCAACTGGTCTTTGCAGCCGAAATACAACGGAGAAAACAACAAAATGATTGCTTCCGTCGGAAAATTGAAAGGAACCGGCGACTGGCAGAAAGCCTCCATCACCAAAAAGGTCTCTGTTCAGGATGCAAAACGCTGCTATGCAATGTTGCTGACACTCGGCACTTCGGATGTCGGCACAGAAGTTTCATTCCGTAATGTTACGGTTACGGAAAACAAATTGTAAAAAAGCTCTCAAAGGAAAATATAATATGAATATAACAGTTGATTTTAAAAAAATTACAGGCAGAAAAATAAAACCTCTTCACGGAGTCAACAACAGTCCTGTGATATTGGATAAGCCGATTGAGACTTTTCGTGAAGCAAATATTCCGTATGTCCGTATGCATGATACAGGCGGTGCTTACGGCAGAAATAATTTTGTTGATATCCCCAATGTTTTTCCTGATTTTGATGCGGATGAAAATGATCCTGCTTCATATTCTTTTGAATTTACGGATGCTTATTTCAAGCAAATCTATGCTTCAGGGAGCAAGGTTTTTTACCGCCTCGGAGTAACGATTGAAAACTGGTATAAAATCAAGGCATACCGCATTTATCCGCCGAAAGATTTTGCCAAATGGGCGCGTATTTGTGAGCATATCATTCGCCATTATACTGAAGGCTGGGCAAACGGATACCATTACGATATGGAGTATTGGGAAGTGTGGAACGAACCCGAAAATCCCCCGATGTGGCAGGGAACGAAAGAAGAATTTTTTGAATTGTACAAAATAACAGCCGTACATCTTAAAAAATGTTTTCCGAATATCAAAATCGGCGGTTATGGCTCCTGCGGTTTTTATGCTTTGAAGGAAGAATTCAAAAATAATCCGTTTCACGTCAGTTTTATGACATGGGCTGAAGATTTTACTTCCATGTGTGCCAAAGAAAATATCCCTCTGGACTTTTTTTCATGGCACCGTTATTTTGCCGATGCAGATGAGTTTGTCAGTGATGCACAATATGTCCGCGATATGCTGGACAGAAAAGGGTTGATTGAAACAGAAAGTATTTTTAATGAATGGAATTACTGTAACGGAAAAAACGGCTGCATGTGGGATATTATGAAAGAAGCCGAAGGCGCATCAAATATTGCCAAAGCAATGATTCTGCTCCAGAAACTTCCTGTCGATAAGGCTATGTATTATGACGCTATGCCCTCACGCGCATATTGCGGCATGTATTATTTTCCCAGTCAGACTGTAACGCCGACTTATTATACGTTCAAAGCATTCAACAGTTTGTATCAGCTGCAAAATGAGGTTTCTGCAAGTGCTGAGGATAAAAAAATTACAGTGCTTGCCGCTGCTGACGGCAACTCCGGTGCAGTAATGATTGCCAATACAAAAAATAAATCGGCAAACATTACTTTTGATTTAAAAAATGCCGACGGTAAAATTTCTGCCGTTATCACTGATAAACGCAGAGTATTCAAAAAAGTTGAATTTACTGAAGAATTCAAAATGCCGCCGTATTCCGTACTTTTACTGGAAATGAACATAAACCGAAAAGATAATTCAACAGAAGATGTCAGTTCCCACAAATTCGCAGGACTCGATGGGAATTAATATTTTTTGAATATATAACTTTTCTTTTACAGACTTTATGTAAAGTATTCTGTAATTGTTTTTGTGATTTCAAATGATTGATTTTAGGACATAATGCTATGATAAAAAGAGAAGATATTCAAAACTCGCCGATGCAGTACAGACCGATACCGTTCTGGAGCTGGAATGATAAGCTTGACCCCGCAGAACTCCGCTGTCAGATACGGGAAATGCACAAACAGGGTTTGGGCGGATTTTTCATGCACGCACGCGGAGGTTTGCAGACTGCCTATCTCTCTCGTGAATGGCTGGAATGTATCAACGCCTGTCTGGATGAAGCAAAAAAACTCGGTATGGAAGCATGGCTCTATGACGAAAACGGCTGGCCGAGCGGATTCGGCGGCGGATTAGTCAACGGACTCGGAGAAAAATATCAGCAGAAATATCTGCGCTTTGAAGAAAAATCTCTTGAAGAATGCGGCACAGAAAATACCATTGCGTATTATGACTCTGAAGGCAGATTTTTAAGCAGAAATGCTTCAGATATAAAAGTAAAAAATGTTATACGCTGCTATTACGAAGTTAATCCTTATTATGTTGATAATCTTGATGCTGAAGTTGTTGCAGAATTTATCAGAGTAACTCATAAATTTTATTATGACAATATACCGCCTCACCTGCTCAAAATGATAAAAGGTGTTTTTACCGATGAGCCGGAACTTTCCCGCAAAGGATTCCAGTGGTCTTTTACTTATGAAAGAGAATACAAAAAAGAGTACGGTACGGATATCATTAATGATCTGGCAAAACTTTTTATAAAAAAAGATGATTATTGTGAAGTGCGTATCCGTTTCTGGAAACTTACGGCAAAACTTTTCAGAAACAATTTCATGAAACAGATACATGACTGGTGCGATGCACATAACTGGATAATTACCGGTCATCATATTCTTGAAGAAAATCTGCCGTATCAGACTTCGACAAACGGTTCCGTAATGGCAC
>JAZOSO010000185.1:0-8243 GCA_045657185.1 Victivallaceae bacterium
CCGAAGGCTATGGCGGGACAAGGCAGGGGGAGAAGAAACGAACCTTTCCTCAAAAGGTTTTTTCTTCTCCCACTGCAATAAATCAGTCATCTTTTATAACACAGCCTAAATTTTTCAAAAATTTGATTACTGCTTGCAAAAATGGATTTTTCTATTTGAAAAATGCCTTTCAAGCGGTATATTAAGAATATTGTGTTTTTAAAGGAGCCAGGTTATTATGAAAAAGATTTTTTTGAAGTTGTTGTATGTAGTTTGTGCTGCTTTTCCCGTTTTTGCAAAAGCAGAAAATTTTGAATCGCTCAGAACCGAAAGAGATAATGCGAAAAGAGAAAAATTGCAGGATCTGATGCAGAGTATGATTGATAAAATTTCTAAAAAAGAGTTTGATGATTTTAATGAAGATCCACAGAAAACGACCGGAAATCCCGTTTTGAAATTCTATGATTCAACGCTTGAATATTTGCTGAAAGATATCCCTGAAACAGAAGTCAAGCCCGGCAGTGCAGTTGTCTGGTATCTCTATAATATGGGATTTGTAATCAAAACTCCGACTGTCTGTTTCGGAGTGGATATTCATCACCGTCATGCAGAGAAACTTGATAAACTGCTGGATTTTGTCGCAGTTACTCATAATCACAGCGACCATTATTCTATTCCGCTTTTGAAAAGTATGAATTTATTGAGGAAACCCGTTATCAGCAATTTTTTTCCGAATTTCGGTTATACCAAAGCTGTTGAATTTACCCATAATATCAAGGGTGTAACAATACATTGTTCGGAGGCAGACCATAATTCATATCTGAAAAGGTTTACAATGCCGATGGAATTTGTCTGTCCGACAGGAGATAAAGAGTTTGTTTTCTTTACCAGCGGCGATTGTTTCAGTCATGAATTTTTAAATAAAAAATCTGATCATATTGATTTGTATGTACTGCATCCGCGCTGCGGTATGATTCCTGTTGAGGCAGTGAAAAAATTAAATCCGGAACTGACTTTTATCGGTCATTTGCAGGAAATGGCACATGATGTAAATAAATTCCGCTGGGAGTTTTCTGTCGGCCGACATGAAGTTAATGAGTTGAAAAAAATCAACAAAAAAGCCTACGTTCCCGTCTGGGGGGAAAAGTTTATTTTCTTTCCCGGTGAAAAAAAGTAAGGCAAATAAACGGCCATTACTTTTTTCATGCAGTAAATCAGTTGTCTTTTATAACATTGCAAAAGTAAAATACCCGCAACCGGTAAATTCCGGAAGCGGGTATTTCAGTTACGAGAGCAGGTGCTTGAGCAAGCTCTGTTTGCGTTCAGAATACAGTTAAAGTTTTTTATCTGACCAGTCGTAGGGACGGAATTCAGGTTTCGGGGTGTCATGCAGAGCCATATAGCAGCAGCAGTGACCGAGGGCAGGGGCAGACTGACGCAGTACAACTCTGCGGAACGGTCTGGCAGGACCTTTGCCGAAAGAGCCTGTGGCGATGATATTGTCGCCTGCTTCGCCCTGACTGACGACAGTTTCTTTGCCGTCTTCCTCAAGCAACAGCTGCCACGGGGTTGTTGAACGGAAGTTGACGGAGAACCATACTTCTTCTTCAGGGAGAAATTCGGGCGGAATTGACCAGATAACGCCGCCGTTGCCGTCGGGGTTGTGCCAGCCCCAATGCGTTTTTACCGGCAGTGCATCATCGAACAATCCTTTTTCTCTGAATACCCAAAAAGTATTTTTGGCAAGTACCCCGTCGGGACACCAGTAATTCATTTTGAGCGGTTCATTATGAATTAAGCCCTGAAAGCGTTCGGGAATGGATTTGCGGCTTGTGTTGTCTTTCGGTTCAATATAAGTGATTTTGCCGTTTTCAACTTCTATAAAACGGGATTCGCCGTAAGCTCCTGTCAATACGAGTTTTTTGCCTTTCCAGTCCCAGACGCTGTTGAAATGCAAGTGGGCGGCAAAAATACCGATAATTTTTTCATTGTTAATAAATTGCTGTAAAAGTTCTCTGGAATCCCACAACGGGCAGCATGCGTCATCGTGACCGCCGCCGGGGATGAGGTGTGTATGGAGTTGAATAATAATCGGCAAATCGGACTCTTCAATAGTCTTTTTCAGCCATTCGCGCTGTGTTTCTCCGAGTTGGTGAGTGGCGGCATCCAGTACAATAAAGCGGATGTTTGCTTTTTCAAAATAAAAGTAGGGACCGATGCCGTCATAAACGACAATAACCGGCGGTTGTGCTTTGTCATTGTACGGCGGCGGCAGATTTTGCTGTAAAGAGAAACATTTGGTATTGGCATTGAGCATTTCAAACCAGTTTGTTGTCCAGATCCAGACAGGGTATTCTCCGGGTTGAAAATTAAGTTTGAGATCTTCAGGATACCATGATTTCATATCCTGCATATAGTTGCCCATGTCGTGATTGCCGCGTACGACAATTGATTTGTGTTTGATCGGCGCATAAAGTTCATTAAAACGGGCATACTGTTCAGGGCGGCCTGCATCGGTGATATCACCGCAAATAATGACCAGATCCGCTTCTTCGGCGCGTTTGAGAAGTTTTTTGCTGACTTCAAGTTCTTGTGCGGGAGGTTCTCCTCCGGTGTGCAAATCTCCGATATACAGAATTTTCATTTTTTACCTCTGATTGAGAATTGGTATTTGTAATTGTTTGTAATAAATATACTTATGTATATGAAAAAAAAAGGTTTTATTCAGTAATTAAAACCTTTTTTACTATAGCATACGGTAATTTTTTTTCAAGCAATTATTGATGATTGAACTTTTTTTCAACCGGAATATCCATTGTTATTAAAGAAGCAGCAAAAATGCAGCTGCAGCGGCACCTGTTGCAGATCCCCCCTCATATCTTCCGATGATTTCATAGCTGTAAGCGCCGGCATAAACATAGCCATCCTTGTATCTTCCGACGATTTCATAACCGTAAGCTCCTTTGTAAAGATTCCCCTCCTTATACCTTCCGATAATTTCATAGCTGTAAGCATCGGCATAAATATTGCCGTCTTTGTATCTTCCTATGATTTTATAGCTGTAGGCTCCTTCATAAATGTTACCGTTTTCTGCCCTTGCGACAACATTGTAGTTGTACGCACTGTCGTATATTTTTCCCATATTGACCTCCTTGTCAGTTTTTCAGGATTTCTATGTGAGTAATAGATAACTGTAAGTCGGACATTTTGTGTCGGAGTGAATTTTTTTTTAAGTATTTTCCGGCAGAATTCTTTTGCAGCAGATGTTTTTATTTTACAGGGATGTATTCGCCGCGGCATTTGATGACGGTTGGATTTGAACTGTCGTAAGCAAGAGTTCCGTTGACGAATACTTTGTCAATGCCGACAGGTGTCTGATTTGTCCCGTCAAATTTTGCCTGAGAGTCAAATTTTGCGGCATCAAAGATAACTATATCGGCAAAATATCCTTTTTTAAGTGCGCCACGCTGCGGAATACGATAAATTTCAGCGGGGAGTGAAGTCATTTTGCGGACGGCTTCAGCAATAGTGCAATTTGAGCTTACCATACGGAAAAAGGTCGGAAAAGTTCCCGCGGCTCTGGGATGAACAAAATCTTCTGCATTGTCAAGCTGACTTGAAATTCCGTCAGAACCTGCACAAACATACGGAAGCACAAGGATTTTCTCCAGATTTTCCGCTGACATTGCAAGATAGGCGGCACGCTGAATATTGTTTTCCATGAGACACTCCATTGCGGCATGTTCAACGGAAACATTTCTCTCGGCGGCAAGTTCTCCGATAGTTTTGCCGTAGTTTGCAAGAATGGTTGTTGCAAGGTCGCGCGGACTGTTCTTCAGGGCGGCTTCAACTTCGGATTGATGAAGTTCGGATTCTTTGAGATATGCTGAAATCTGATTGTTTTTGTCAAACGGCGGCGGCAGAATCTGGTGCAGTCCTGTTGCAGAATAAACATAAGGATAACGGTCGGCGGTAATATCAAGACCGCTTTTTTGAGCTTGAGAAATCATATCCAGCAGAGCATCAAGTTTGTGCCAGTTGCGCTGAAACATTGTTTTCATGTGGCTGAATTGAAAACGCCCGCTTCCTGCGCGGGCAATGGCAAATGCTTCATCTGCCGCATTGAGTATATCATCTCCCTCGCTTCGGATGTGTGAGGCGTAAATTTTTTCTGTTCCCTGCATTACAGAAGCAAGCTGTTTCAATTCCTCCGTATCGGAGAATTTACCGGGAAAATAGGTCAGCCCTGAAGAAAATCCTGCCGCTCCGCAATCAAGAAGATATCGTAGATTTTTCTGCATCATTTTCAACTCATCTGCAGTCGGAAGTGCGTTTTTCAAGCCCATGACATTTTTCCGTAAATCATTATGACCGACAAGAAAAACACTGTTGACCGACGGGCGTTTCCGGTTCAGAAGTTCTATGTATTCAGCAAAATTATTCCATTTGAAAACTCCGTCATCATAAGCAAAACAGTTGGCTGAAATACCGCAATGTCCGTCAACTTCAGTGGTTACGCCCTGCATGATTTTGGTACGGTTTTCAGGATATTTAAGCTTGCGTATTTCACTGTGCGAATGTGCATCAATGAAACCGGGTGCAACAATTTTTCCCGCCGCATCAAAAATCATATAATCGCCGTTGATATTTTCTGAAATATCTGCAATTCTGCCGTTTTCAACAAGAATATCAGAATTTATTATATTTTGTGAAATACCGTCACAGACTTTTCCGTTTTTAATAACAAATTTCTGCATAAAAAACCTCCGTTACGCATAATATAACGGAATTTAGATCTTTTTCAAGGTTTTGTTTTGAATGAAAACTGTTTTTTGCGGGTGAGATTTGTCTTTTATGTTGATAATTTGACAAATACGGCATAGCTTGCAGAATTCATAAATAAATATTTTTTTCTTCTTTTTGAAAGAGGGGGGATGGGAGGAAACTTTTTACTTCTTTTAATCAAGAAGAAAAAGTTTCCTCCTCTGAAAAATCAACTTAACAGCAGAAAGTTGCGATTTCTCCGGCTTTCAATATGATATTGTCTGCGGGAACTTTTTCGGATGTTTCGGAAACACTTCCGTATTTGTATTCAAGTTTGGTGAGTGTTTGCGTAACATTAAGACCTGAAATTCTGCCCGATGCTTCCGTATCTGATGGATTGAAAATACGGATGATGTTTTTGTTGAGAGTTTTGTCAAAAGTGAATGCGGAAACAAGCAGTTTGTCCGATTCGAGATTGACATAATTTTCATTGTAAATGCGGCTGTCAACGTCCGGGTGCAGCACAACGCCGCAAACAGGATTGAGCAGGCGGTTTGACTTTTTCCGGAGATTATTGGAATTTGCACCGTATCCCTGCCAGCTGAATGCGACAGAAAGTTTAATTTCTCCTTGAATTTGCGCTTCGGGTGTTGCAATATGCGGCCCTGCACCTGATTGCCCCAGATTGCCTACGGCACGAATCAGGGTCAAATCAAATGATTTGCCGTCAGTTGTGTGTTCGTGAAGTCCGAGAGGCATAAAGGAAAAATCTTTGCCGTCTGAAGTAACTGAAACATGTCCGAAATTGCGGCGGAGCGGTTCAGTTTTGTCACGCCAACTGTCGGGTTCAACAATGCGTTCAACATCGGTGATGATATGATTGAATTGGCTTTCACGGCAGTATTGAGTAAATTCAAACGGAGTTTTGATATGCAGCTGCAGGCGGTGGTCTTTTGCATTGTTATTGACTGTGATATCGGCAATGAAAGAGTCATCGCTGAAGGTGCCTGTGATTTGCAGAACAACGGGCATTTCAACTTTGTTGTCAGAACCGTATTTTTCGGGCAGAACAACGGAAGTTTTGAAACTTGCCTGATAGATATTGCCAACGGTTTTGCATCCGATTTCCTGCCATTTTGTATTGACATGGAATTCGGGATTTTCTGTCGGGCGGAAGTCGTATTCATCGCCGATATCCGCAGTGTCAATGAGAGAGAGAAAATCTTCAATACGGTAGTTTTTTGTATTGAGAACAAGTTTGCCGTTTTCGCAGCTGACGGGGAGTTTTTGAGAATTATCAGCTGAAACTGCTTTTTCCTTACGGCGCAGAAAAAGACTTGTTTTGCTGAATCCGTCAGTAAACGGCATATCAGTATAAACATTTATGCGGCTGCAAAGTCTGCCCTGCGGTCCTGCGGGGATGAAAGGTCCGTTGGTCGTACTGCATTTTTTGTCGTCAGCAGCGATAAAATCGTATTCATTGCTGTCATTATCAAATAAACCGTATTCAGCAAGATTGATATTGGCAGGAATGACAAAATTTAAACGCTTCAAGCTGCCTTTTCCCATGCCGTAAGCATTGCTTAAAGCTGCAAGTTTGATTACTTCGGCATCCGGAGCAGGCATAAATGCTTTAAGCTCGCTGACACCGCTTGTCAAACGCAAAAGCCGTTCGGCAATAACAGTCATACTGCATTCAATTTTGTCAAAACGCACATCCATTTCACGGTGTACCGCATCAACACTGCATCCGCAAATACTGTCGTGCGCCTGATTCTGGAGAAGCCATTTCCAAGCATTATCCAAATGAGTTTGATAACGCTCACGGATTTTGGCATCAGCGACGGCAAGAGACGGTTCGACAAGGGTTTCAAGCAGATACTGGCTCTTTGCGTTGCGGATTTTCAAATTCACACGGGAAGATGAAGTTCCGGTAAGGATTTTGAAAAATTTACCGGCAACAAGTTCACCTGCAACAGAAGGGAGTTTGTCTGTATCAAGATTGTTCCATGCTTCACGGACATATTCTGCAATCGGGGCGGTTTCTGCGGTAAAACCGACATGTGCCTGATTGAATTTTTCCAGACGGGCGGCAAGGTTTTCTTCGGGGAGGAGGTGGTCGCTGCCGTTCATAGCAAGCTGAATGGGCAAATCTGAATATTTCTGCAAATCGTTCCAGATGACTTCCAGTCTTTCCTGAAAATCTTCCTGTTTTTGCGGCAGATTCATGCCGAGACCGTAAGCACCTGAAATCCAGCGGCCGGTAACCGGGTGGAAAATATCAACGATGGCAGAGAGCGCAAGAACTTGATATTTACCGTGTTTGTCGCGCCAGATGAATTCTGAACGCGGCGGATTGAGCTGTTCTCCGATACCGCGGCAGAAAAAGTATGCGTCAAAGCCCGCAGAATTCAAAATTGCCGGCAAATCCTGATTGTGACCGAAAGCGTCGGGGGCATAGGGAATACCGGGCTTGCCGCCGAGTTGATTTATGATTTCAATACCGTATGAGATGTTGCGGAAAAATGATTCTCCTGATGGCATATACATATCAGTCAGAACATAAAAAGGTCCGAGTTCAAGTTTGCCCTTTGAAGCGAATTTCGCCATGCGTTCACGCCATTCGGGTTTGAGATTGAGAATGTCCTCAACCATGACCGCCTGACCGTCGGTGAAATAATTGCCGAGTTCGCCGGATTCAAGTTTTTCCAACACGAGTTCAAAAAGTTCAGTGAGATAAACGCTGAACTCTGATTGAGGTTTGTACCACTCTCTGTCCCAGTGGGTTGAGGGTACGAGAAGAAGTCGTTTTTTCATATCAAATCATAGAAACCTTATTTTGCCTGCCAAATTACATAATATCCGTTTTTGCTTTTTTCCGGTACACCGTCACCGTTGTTACGGCTGGGAACACCCATATCTTTGCGGGAGTAAGTAACGACATGTCCGGCAAGCATGAGAATATTAATTTTTTGATTGTGGGGATACTGCAATCCGATAAATTTGCCGTCTTTGAATGACATGCTGTCCCATCTGATAGCAGCACCTACATAGTCACTGTCAAAATTTACCATGGTGAGGCTGGGGAATTTCCAATTTGAATAACGGCGGGAAGTTTTGTATTGATCATTATACGGATAGCTGCCGCCGACACAGGAGTTTCTGGCATAAGTATATACTCTGAATGATTTTACTTTAAGTTCGGGCCAGTCTCCCTGCTCAACATCTGATGTAGTTTTGGGCAGACCGCTGGTGCAGATATAAGCATTCGGTTTACCGTTGAGATACGGGAGCAGATTGCGCATGTAATTTTTGCTGTTTTCAACATTTGCAGGACAAATGTAGCCGTCATTGTCGTCAACATAGAGAAGTTCAACGACTCCCTGCTGTTTGAGATTGCTGATACAATTTGCGGCTCTGGCACGTTCACGGGCGTTGTTGAGTGCGGGGAGGAGCATGCCTGCCAAGATTGCGATGATGGCGATAACGACGAGAAGTTC
>JAZOSO010000186.1:0-1488 GCA_045657185.1 Victivallaceae bacterium
TAACTGTTTGAAAATCCCAAAACTTATGCTATATTTCTTACCGTATTATTGAAATTTGTATATATAACTATGGGGACTGGAAATATGAACTGGCAAATCGCAAACGGTGGAGTGCAGTATGTGCCGCAGATAGCGGTGCAGTATGTGTATTTGGATTTTGATGGGGAATTGACCGACTACAATGGCGAGATTCTGACCATTGAGGGCGTGGAAGTACGCGATTCAAAATTGACTCAAACGCGCATTGCCGACATCCTTGCCGAACTCAATAAAAAATACGCCTCTCAAAATGTGATTTTCGTTACTGAACGTCCAGTAGCTGTTGAATACTCCACCATTTTCATCGGCAAAACCGAAGCCTTTGACCAATACGGAAACTTTGCCGGATTAGCCGAAACAGTTGATTTCAACAATCAGAACCATTCCGACAACGCCTTTGTCAATCTTGACTCCACCGCCACTGATGAACAAATCATTTCTACCATCAGCCACGAAACCGACCACTTGTTAGGCACATTAGACCACGGCGGCGAAGGACTTACTCAATACGCCTGTAAAAACAGCATGTTCACCGGCATGTTGAATAACCAACTTCATTTAAGCAGTCACATTTGTGACGGAAGCAGAACATTGTATTATACAGCGAATAATGTAACGATTGTTGATGGCGGCACCCTCTTTGTCCCGAAAAACTATTCTGCTTCTGATGTAACCGTTTCCCGCGGTGGTTACATCGTAATCGGAGATATTTTGAGCATGGAAGGCGGACGGATAGATGGTGTTATGTCTGCTTGCGGCGGAGGTATAATCAACTACGGAGCCGATTTTTCAATCTGCGACAATGCCCGATTCTACAACACAAGCAATCATGATGATGATGGTTTCTACAATGCCGGAAATGTATCTGTCGGCAGCAGTGCAATCTTCAGCGGACTGCATTCAAGTTTTACAGGCGGGGCCCTGTTTAACTGCGGCAGCATCACACTGGGAGCAGGTGCGCAATTCATCAATAATTACGGTGAACGCGGCGGAGCGATTTACACGGAATCAGGCTATATGTCATTCGGTTCCGGAGCCATCTTTTCCGGCAATAGTACCTGGTGGGCTCCCGGCGGCGGCGGTCAGGCGATTGCCAATCACAAAGGTACCGTGATTCTGGGTGACAACGCTGTTTTTCAAAATAACTCCGGAGTTGCCGCCGGAGCAATCAATAATTCTTACGAGTCTGCCAGATTGACAGTCGGCAACAATGCCAAATTTGTCAGCAACTCTGCTTATAAAGGTGCCGCTATCTATAATGAAAGTGGTATAATTACCCTGAAAGATGGATTGATATTTTCCGCAAACACTGCGGAAACTGGCGGAGGAGGGGCGATTTATACTTACGGCAGTATGACTCTTGGGAACCGGGCTGTTTTCAGTTCAAATTGTACGCAATGCGGTCCCGGAGGTGCAATTTTCATGGAAGGCAGTGCGACTGTCGGCAAC
>JAZOSO010000187.1:0-19773 GCA_045657185.1 Victivallaceae bacterium
GCTCACAGAACGACATGGCTACGATCCGACTTCTTGACCATACAGAGCCCAATCATGACACTATAAAAATGCTCCGCTGGATACAGGAATGTTACCCTGATTCAGAAATAATACATGACGATTTTACATGTTTATTTGCCAATGAATACCAAAACTCGGAAAAACTTCCCGTTATCAAAAATGAACTTATCACCCCCATCGTCCCCGTCCGCAACGGCGGTTATCAGATAAGCTCAACTCTGAGTTCACGTTACGATATCAAACAGGCAAATGACCGCTGCGAAAATACGCTTGAAAATGAAATCGAACCCATGCTTGCCGAAGCCGCAGTCAACGGCAATACCGACAGTCTGCCGTTTTTAAATCATGCATGGAAACATCTGATACAGAATCATGCGCATGATTCGATCTGCGGGTGCTCTCCTGATATGATACATCGTCACATGCTCCCGCGTTTTGAAGAGGTAATGACGATTGCAAATGAAATAAAACGCGAACATATGTGGCAGGATTTTGAACGCATTACCAACAAAATGCGCTGGGAAGTACTGCATTCGGATTTTTATGATGATTGGGACAAATGTCTTGCTCATTGTGACGAAGACGGCAACTATACTTTGCGCATTTACAATCCGTTGCCGTGGCAAATCAAAAAAGTTTCAAATTTTGAAATTGCTTTTCCGATTGCCAAGCCGTACAAAACACAGCACGCTACACAGCCTTTCAGTCCCGAAAGCACATACACTTTTGAAATTTTTGACACCAAAAACAACAAAATTGATTACAAAATTGATAAAATCGTCCGTTCCGAACACCATATCCTTGCTATCGGCACTTACCGTGCTTTCAATGTTTACGACATTGTTGCAACGCTTGATTTGCGTCCGTCAGGCTGGACGGAATACAAAATCCGCCCCGTTGACCACCCGGTGAGAAACTTGCGTTCACTTCTTAATGGCAGACGCAGTGCCTCCAACGGAATTATTTCTCTGCGAATCAATGACAACGGCACTTTTGATGTCACTGATTTGCGTTCAAATGTCACTTATGCGGGGCAGAATGATTACCGCTGTCACCGTGATATCGGCAACGGTTGGGCTTTTGTCGAACCTGTCGGCGGAGAAATCACCACGGGCGGTTATCTTAAATCTATCCGTATCGTGCATGACAGTTCAGAACGCGCAGAATTTGAAATCGTCAGAGCCTTTGACATTCCATCTGAGATGATTTTTAAAGGCGGCGTTTATCAGGATTTCAAAGGATTTTTTGCAAGTGATGAGATAATCACGCAGGAGATAAAAACTTTTGTCGCTCTCGACCGTGACTGTGACTCTCTGCAAATCCGTACTGAAATTGATAATAAACTCAAAGACATCCGTTTGCAGCTTGTTATTCCGACCGGTATTGCGGGAAATTATTTTGCAAACCAGCAATTTACAACTGTTTTCCGTCAGCCGGGCAGGATTTATAATATTGAATCAGAAAGTTATCAGGAACCCGAATCACCCGACAAAAACTTTGAAGGCATTATCGGCAAGCGCAATACCAAAGGCGGTCTCGTTTTTATCGGGAAAGAAGGGTTGCATGAATGCGGCTGTCTGGCTGAAAACGAGGGCGATTTGACCGTTACACTTTACCGTTCTTTCCGCAGAACCGTTATGAGTGACGGCGAAGTTGAAGGACAGCTCAACAAGAAACTCTCCTTTGAGTATCTGCTTAAATGTATCACGCCAGACTGCACAATGACTGAACTCAATCATCTGCGCAAGGAGCTGCAAATTTTTCCTGCAACCACCCACCTTGTACCGGATTATCTTATTCAGGAACATACAGACGGAAGTTTCATGCAGCTTGACGGAGATTTGACATTCTCCGCTTTGAAAACAGCTGCCAACAATTATGCACACATACTTGTTCTGCGTTTGTATAACCCGGACAAGGAAACACGCAAAGCCACCGTCAAATTTGCAAAGGAATTTAAAGAAGCATATCTCTGCCGCATTGATGAAACAGTTCAATGTCCCATTGATTATGACAATGCCAAACAGCTGACCGTCAGTGCCGCACCATCTCAGATAATAACAATCAAATTAACTTTTCAGAGATAAAATATGAAACGCTCAGAATTAAACAATTATATCGCCGAAGCAGAAAAATTTTTTGCTGAACACGGCTTTATCCTGCCGCCCTTTGCAAACTGGGGAATTGAAGATTGGAAAAAAAATAAAAACATTGCAGGTGAAATCATCGACTGCGGGCTCGGCTGGGACGTCACCGACTTCGGGTCAAATGATTTTTTGAATACGGGACTTTTGCTTTTCACACTCCGCAACGGCATTGCAAATTCCGCAAAATACTCAAAACCTTATGCCGAAAAAATAATGATGGTGCGTCCGAATCAGGTGACTCCCATGCACTGCCATTTCCGCAAACAGGAAGATATTATCAACCGCGGCGGCGGCGTGCTTGTTTTCAATCTCTGCCCCGCTGACGGCGATAAACCCGCAAAAGGCAAAGTCTCCGTCGTCAAAGACGGTATTACCATTATAACTGACTCCGAGAGTGAAATCCGCCTTATGCCCGGCGAAAGTCTGACGCTTGTACCGGGAGCATTTCATACTTTCCATGCAGACAAAAACGGCGGTCCCGTAATGGTAGGAGAAGTTTCATCCGTCAACGACGACAACAACGACAACTGTTTTGCCGAAGTGCGGGAACGCTTCCAGAAAACAATCGAAGACACCGACGCTTACAGACTGCTTGTCAGCGATTATCAGGATTATTTCACTGACAAATCATCATGCTGACGCTGTTTGGCGCGCAAAAGCATATTTCGGCAGACAAAAAACAGCATACATCCCGCAACAAGATCAACCAATATCCAGGACACAGGATAAGACAAAAACAGATTTTCCAGACTCTTATAACACGGGAAAATCGTCCACACCCACACCACGCGGAATACGCATGCGCCCATCAATGAAATAAACATAGGCACAAATGAATAACCAAGTCCTCGCAACGCTCCGAGGACAATTTCCATTATCGCCAGCAGAGAATAAAAAGTCAACTGATATTCCATACGCAAAATACCGTATTTAACCACTTCAGGGTCGGGATTGAACAAAGTCAGCAGAGGCACTTTGAATACCAATCCGATAACTGTCAGAACCAAAGCCGTAACAGTTCCGCAGCCGATGCATAGCCAGATACTTTTCATAATGCGTTTATATTTTTTCGCTCCGTGATTCTGACCGACAAAACTCACCACAGCCAGCGCATACGCGCCGAATGCGGCATGCACCATCCCCTCAATACTCAATGCCGCCGTACTTCCCGCAATCGCCTGCCAGCCGAAACTGTTCAATGTTGACTGGATAATAATATTGGAAATTGAAAACATCATTCCCTGCACACCGGCGGGAAGACCGATACGGAACATATCTTTCAGAATAACCCAGGTGACTCCGACCTTTTTCCAGACAAAAGAACATACACCGCCTGAGACAGCAAGCGAACGCAAAACAAGAATTGCAGACAGCGCATTTGATATTTTTGTTGCAATCGCCACCCCGGCAACATCCATTTTGCAGACAATGACAAAAAACATATTCAAAAGTACATTGACCACACCTGCAATTATCATAAAAATCAACGGCCTTTTGGTATCGCCCATTGAACGCAGAATCGCACTGCCGAAGCTGAAAAGAATCATAAAAGGAATTCCGATACACCAAATCCACATGTACAATGCGGCAGATTCAAAAATTTTATCAGGCACCGCCATCCAACGGAGGACAGGCTTGGTAATTATCAACCCCAGAACCGCCATAAAAAGTCCGCCGTAACATCCGACTGCAATAGCGGTATGCACAGTTCTTGAAACATTTTTGTTATCCTTGGCACCGATATAACGGGCAGTAAGCACATTTACACCTGCACTTATCCCCCAGAAAAGATTAAGCATCAGTGTTGTGAAAGCAGGAGCCGCTCCGACAGCCGCCATTGATTCACTTGACGCATACTGTCCTAAAACAATCAAGTCTGCTGCATTAAACATCAACGCCGCTACATTTGCCATCATCAAAGGTACTGCAAAACGGATGATTTTGCCCAACAGAGGTCCGTGACACATGTCTATCTGGTATTTTTTTCCCGCGCTCATTTTAATTCCATTCCTGAAAAATGATTATTGATACAGATTAGGTAATATACTGCCATAAAATGAAAAAAACAATATTTTTTTTTAAAATTTATGATATTTCCTGATACTTTTCTTTCTTATTATATTGATTTTTATTGCAGAATGAAGTATATTATCAAGATATACCGGATAAAAGGAAGGTAAAATGAAAGAATTTGACGAAAAAGGCTGTTATTCATATTCAAAAATAAGCAAAGTTGCAATACCGATTTTACTGAGTATGCTTGTTGAACATCTCATCGGCATGACGGATACTGCATTTCTCGGAAGAGTAAGTGAAGTTGCCCTCGGTGCATCGGCATTGGGAACGGTTTATTTTCTGATATTTTTCGTACTTGGTTCCGGTTTCAGTTTCGGAGCTCAAATCCTTATTGCCCGCCGCAACGGTGAAAAAAATTATTCAAAAATCGGACAAATCTGCTATGCATCCGGATTTTTTCTGCTGATAATGGCAGTAATTCTCACAAGTTTTATCATCTTTTGTTCCGATAAAATCATGCCGCTGCTGATAAATTCGCCTAATGTCTGCAAAGCTACCATTGAATATATGGAATTCCGTGCATACGGATTGATATTTATTTTTATGACTGCTTTATTCCGTGCATTTTATGTCGGTATTGCCAAAACAAAAATACTGACATACAGTTCAATTATCATGGTATTGTCCAATATAGTATTGAATTACGCATTGATTTTCGGAAAATTAGGGCTGCCTCAAATGGGGATTGCGGGAGCTGCGCTTGCATCATCTATTGCCGAAGGAATTGCCATGCTGTGTTATATGTTTTACACATTAAAAAATCCTGATTTGAAAAAGTTCGGCTTTCATGCGTATTCGGCATTTTTCCGCCTTTCAATATTGAAAAAAGTTTTTTCCGTATCATTCTGGATGATGCTTCAGCCGTTTCTGTCGGTTGCGGTATGGTTTTTCTTTTTCGTCGCCGTTGAGCGGCTGGGGGAAAGACCGCTGGCAGTGATAAATCTTGCCCGTTCGGTATCGGCTCTGCCTTTCATTATCATTCATGCGTTTGCCACAAGCTGCAACTCTCTGGTCAGTAATCTTATCGGAGAAGGAAAAAATAATCAGGTATGGCGTTTATCGGGCAAAGTAATGCTTACGGCATTTATTATTGTCACACCGCTTCTGATATTTTTCTCGGTATTTCCTGAACTTACCCTGCGGGTGTATACTGACAATGCTGATTTAATACAAGCTTCAGTAAATGTCATGTATATAATGAGCATATCAACTTTTCTGCAGATTTCGGCATTTATTCTGTTCAATACAGTATCCGGAACAGGAGCAGTGAAAATGACGGCATTCATTGAAACAGTGACTCTCTTTATTTATGTCGTTTTCGTCTGGTTCATCATCATCAAAAATCATCCGACACCTGCAATAGCATGGACGGTGGAAATAATTTATCAGGGCTTCAGCACAATATTCTGTCTGCTCTATCTTCTCAGCGGAAAATGGAAAAACAGAAAATTATAAGATACAGGAGTTATAAAAATGTTTCAGTATATTGCGGATTTTTTTAATGCAATACCTTTTTTCAATTCGGTTGCATTCGGGATTATTGCCATGTGCATTGTAGGGTCATCATGGAGCATCATCGGTCTGGTCATGGGGGATGCTCCGAAAAAAGGAATTGAATCGAGCGTGGTTCAGCTTGCAGGCGCAGTTTTTTCCGCCGCAGTTTCAGCAATTATAATGATTGCAACTTCGGCGTATTCAACTGCATCATGGCAATCAACACTGCTTTGCTGTCTGTGTTATGCCGCCAACGGCGCATTCAACTGCATAATGCTGCAATTTATGTCAAAAGCTATGCAAATCGGTCCCAACGGTATAATCTGGTCAATAATCCAGTCCGGATTTGTTTTTACTTTCATCATGGGAGCGGTATTTTTCAATGTGGCAGTGACTTTTATGCGCGGAACGGGAATATTTCTCATTCTTGCGGCTCTTTTTGTCTTCGGCCTCGGCAAAGACAATAATGCCAAAGATTCAAAATGGAAACTGCTGGCATTTACGGCACTTTTTCTGACGGGAATCCATCAGTGTCTGAGCGTTCTGCCGTCATATTTTGAAGCAGTCAAAAATGTTCCGAGCATCGTGCGTGCATTAAGTACATCATGCGGGGTTCTTGTTGCAGCATCCGCATGGGATCTGGCGCAGATGAACAGAGAACATTTTGAAAAAATCAAAAAGAATTTCAAAAGTCTGATTCTCTGGAAATATGTCGGGTTATTGCAATTTTTCAGTCTGATTTGTGCTTATACTCTTCTCTATCCCGGTATGGATATAATGGCAAAAGCGGGCATGGGCGGCATGTGTTATCCCGTAATGGTGGGGTCATGTATTATAAGTTTTACGCTGGCAAGCATTTTCATTCTCAAAGAAAAAATCCGTATTTTACAGCTTTTCGGTATTGCAATCTGTATAATCGGTCTTATTTTAATATGTACACAAGCCTGAAAAAAAAGGAGATATTATGCGCAAAAATTTCGGAATCCAGACATGGCTTTATCCCATGCCCGTATTGATTATCGGTACTTATAATGAAGACGGCACCCCCAATGCAATGAATGCGGCATGGGGCGGTATTCACGACACAAATCAAATCGGGGTTTGCATTGACCCGTCACACAAAACAGCCGAAAATATCAAAAAACGCGGTTTTTTCACCGTCAGTATTGCCGATGCCGCTCATGCTGCAGAATGTGATTTTGTCGGTATCGTTTCAGGAAACGACACGCCCGACAAGCTCGCAAAAGCGAATTTTCACACTCACAAAGCCGAATTTGCCGATGCACCCGTAATTGATGAACTTCCCATGACTCTGGAATGCAAATTGATAAGTTATGATGACAAAGCAGGCTGTACCGTCGGAGAAATCCTGAATATATCCGCCGATGAATCAATACTCGGCAGTGACGGCAAAATCTCTGTTGAAAAACTTCAGCCGATAACTTACGACCCTGTTCATCATACTTATATAAAACTCGGCAGCATTGCAGGCAAAGCCTTCAGTGACGGCAAAAAATTCAAATAAACAGGAAAAGAAAAGATATGAGCTTGATGTTATTTTATACCTTATGCTGTCTGGCTTGCACTTCAGTAAATGATTTGCTTTTCAAATTTTTTGCCCGCAAAGAGCGTTCACGCGGATTGTTTGTTGCTTCTGTCGGTGTTACAGGAACTGTTTTAATGATGATGCTTCCGGACAAAACAGGAGAAAATTTTCAAATGACCCTGCTTTGGGGAGTAATTTGCGGAATTTTTTCTGCAGTCGGAAATATTTTACTTATTGAAAGTATGACAACTTTGAGTGCCGGGGTATGTTCAACGATTTACCGTTTGAATCTTGCTCTGGTAGTTCCTTGTTCAGTTTTTCTGCTTGATGAAAAACTGAATCGGATGCAGTATTGCGGAGTCGCACTGGCAATTATAGCTGTCATTGCTTTTCTGCCGCGGGAAAAAGGCGAAAAAACGAACAGAAAAAAAATCATTATCCCTATTATTATGATTATAACTGCAAGCATTTTCCGTGCGGGGCTGGGATTGGCATGCAAATACGGTCCTATGCAGGGCGCATCAGTAAACGGTATAAATTTAATAATTGAAATCATTTGGATTTTCAGCGGTATTGCCTACTATTTCATAAAAGAACGGCAAATGCAGTTTGATATGAAAGTCGTAAAATACGGAGTCTCTTCGGGAATACTGGTAGCAGGTATTCTATACTTCATGCTTAAAGCATTGAATGTCGAGGGTGCAAATGCAAGTATTGTACTTCCGATAGCCCAAATGAGCTTCCTTGTTACATTCATTTTGAGTGTAATATTTCTGAAGGAAAAAATCACCGTTCCTAAAATCATTGCCATACTCTGCGGCATCGGAGCAATGCTGCTTTTAACATAACATCGGAGAAATAATTATGATAAGCCAAAAAGATTATCTTGAGCCGCCAACAAAATACCGTCCTATTCCGTTCTGGAGCTGGAATGATAAACTCGACCCCGCTGAATTGCGTTATCAAATCCGGGAAATGCACAGTCAGGGACTCGGCGGATTTTTCATGCACGCCAGAGGCGGACTGCAAACAACTTATCTCTCCTCCGATTGGATGGAATGTGTAAATGCCTGTCTGGATGAAGCATCCAAGCTCGGCATGGACGCATGGCTCTATGACGAAAACGGCTGGCCCAGCGGCTTCGGCGGCGGACTGGTCAACGGTCTCGGTGTCAAGTATCAGCAAAAATATTTGCGCTGTGAAAAAAAACTCCTCAAAGAATGCAGTACGGAAAATACCATTGCTTTTTATGATGAAAACGGTAATTTTCTGAGCCGCACTGTACCGTCAAATCCTGAGATGACAGTAATTCGCTGTTATTATGAAATAAATCCCTATTATGTTGATAATCTTGACGCTGAAGTTGTTGAGGAATTTATCCGCGTAACGCACAAGTTTTATTATGAAAATATTCCCTCTCATCTGCTCAAGGCTATGAAAGGTATTTTTACCGATGAACCCCAGATTTCACGCAACGGCACTCCGTGGTCATTTATCTATGAAAAAGAGTATAAAAAAGAATACGGAACAGAATTGATTGAAGAATTACCGAAACTTTTTCTTGAATTGACAGATTGCCACGAAATACGGGTACGCTTCTGGAAGCTGACGGCAAAACTTTTCAATATCAACTTCATGAAACAGATTCATGACTGGTGCGATGCTCACGGCTGGATGCTTACAGGTCATCATGTTATTGAAGAAAATCTTCCTTATATGGTGCCGAGCAACGGCAGTATCATGCCGCAGTATCAATATTATCATATTCCCGGCATGGATGTTCTCAGCCGCATCAATCCCAATCCGATTGCCATGACTCAGCTTTTCAGTTCGGCAATGCAGTTCGGACACAAACAGATTTTGACTGAAAGTTTTGCTCTTACCGGCTGGAACTTCGGTTTTCACGGCATGAAATGGATGTATCAGCAGCAGCTGGCGCACGGAATAAATCTTCTGTGTCAGCATCTGGAAGGCTATTCTCTCCGCGGCAAACGCAAACGGGATTATCCCTCGTCAAGTTTCATTCATCAGCCCTGGTGGAGTGAATACAAACGGGTAAATGATTACTTCTCCCGTATCGGCATGCTGCTCTCTGAAGGCAAATCCGCAACTGAATTGCTGGTAATACATCCGCTGTCAAGCGTCTGGAAATTGTTTTCAGGCACTCCGACTTTAAAAGCTCCGATGGGGGCGTACACCGACCACTTGCGTGCGGTATCAGAAGCATTGGATGCAGTACAACTTATGCATCACTACGCAGATGAAGTAATTTGTGACAAGTACGGCAGTTTTGAAAACGGTTTTATCAAAATAGGCAAGTGCAGTTACAGCAAAGTTCTTATTCCCAAAGTCACCAATCTTTCTGCAAAACTCGCCGATTTTATCCGTAAACTTGCTCAAGCAGGCGGAAAAGTCTATACTGTAAAGAACGATATCGAAAATGCAGAATTAACCATTGACGGCAAAAAAGCAAATGCCGATTTCATTACATGGTTCAATTCACTTCCCGTTTTTGAAGATGAAAAATCAGCTGCATCCGCCATTGCCGCAGATATGACAGGCACTGTAAAAATTACCGAAAACGGCAAAGCTGAAACAGATATCTTAAGCACATACAGAGATATTGAAATTGACGGACGCAAAGGCAGATTTTATTTCTTCACCAACCGCCGATATACCATGGACAGCAAAGTTCAAATATCACTTCCTGCCGTCGGCAATGTAATTGAAATAATTGACCATGAAAGCGGAGATTTTTCCGTTCTTGCCGATGTTGAAAAGCGTGACGGCAGACTGATTTTCAACTATCCATTTGCTTCCGGTGAAGGTTTGGCAATTTTTGTTGCGGAGCAAGCCGCAGATACAGCAAAAGTTTATAATGCAATCGACTTTTCAACTCTTGAGGAAGTCAAAAAACTCCCATCCGATTTTGAGGTCCTCTCTGCATCCGACGGAAACATAATAACGCTTGACCACTGCCGTTACCGTGTTGACGGAGGTGAGTGGATTTTTGACAATGTCAGTGTGATTACGGAACGTCTGCTTACCCGCAAATGCGACTGCGATCTGGAAATGGAATTTGATTTTGAAGTCAGTGACAAGTTTGATTTGTCAACGCCTCTGACCCTGATTTCAGAAACCCCCGCCATGTTTGAATATTCGCTCAACGGCGAAAAATTTAATGCCGTTGACAACGGCAAGTTCTTTGATCAGGCATTCCGCCGTATCGCCCTCCCCGCAAAACTTATATACGGCAAAAATACTATCGGTATGAAATGCCGTTTCCATCAGGAACAAATAGTTTATGACTCTCTTGAAAAAGCAGAAAAATTTGAGACTGAATACAACAAACTTACCTTTGATTCAGAAATTGAGTGCATCTATCTTGCCGGCAACTTCCGTGTAGAGCATGAAGGCAAAGTTGAACAGCTTGACCGTCAGGCAAAACGCTATTGCGGCAAATTCTCTCTCGGCGCACCGCTGCTGAATTCTACACTCAATTCCTCCGATATCGCTGCCGACGGCATGCCGTTTTTTGCAGGCAAAACTGTTCTCAAGCAGAATTTCACTCTGTCCTCTGATGAAGTATCTAAATGCAAATATCTGCGTTTCCGCCATGTCGGAGCAAACTCTTACCGCATAACTCTGAACGGTACTGAAGCAACTTTTCTGTATGACGGCAAATTCGTTATGCCTGTCGGAAAATTACTGCAATCAGGAGAAAATACCCTTGAAATTGAAATGACCGTCTCCCTCCGCAATATGCTCGGCCCGCATCATCTTGAGGAAGGCGAATCATATTCCGTTCACACTCTATCATGGCAGAAAGAAAAAACCGCTATCAACAAGAAAAATCCGCCGTATAACGAAAATTACTGCTGTGTTGAACTCGGTATCGCCGATATCACATTGATAGCAGACTGATTTGCTGCACAGGGGGGGACTGATGCCCCCCTGCGCAGTTTAATACTCCTCTCAAAAATCCCATTCCTCCCGCAACATCTGCCTTACATTTGCGCTCACGTTAAAAAATTTTCATTTTTTTTGATAATCACTCTTGACTTTTAAAAATAACAACTGTATAATATTAAAAGTGATATATATAACATTTTTTTAAAGGTATCTATGAAACCTGTTTCAGAAAAACCGAAGCATCAGCAGGTTTATGAGCAGCTGGTAAAACTGCTTGCAAGCCGTAATTATCAAATAGGCGACAAACTTCCGTCGGAGAGAGATTTTGCGGAAGAGCTTAATGTTAATGTACTTACAGTAAGGCGTGCCTTCCGGGATCTGATTGCGGCAGATTTTGTGACCAAGCGTGTGGGGTCGGGAACTTATCTGAACAGAACATTTACAGCGGACTGGCAGGCACATCCGGTCAATCTGGTAATTGATACGCACTGTACTGCAGCGGTGATGCACCTTTTTGAAAAATACGGCAAAAATGCGGCGGAAAATCACAACAAAGATTTCCGTATCATATATTCTTCCGATTTAAATATCCGAGAAATAGTTCATACTGCACTGCAATACAAACAGCCGACAATTTTCTGCGGACACTGCCCGACTTACAAGGAATTCGCCGAAGATGTGGAAAAATTTCCGTCACTGTTTGCGGCTGTCGGTGCTTCGCATGAGAATATTCCCGTACCTGCAATTATCAGTGATGATTACGAAAGCATAAAAACCCTCATGTCAAAAATGCACGAAGCAGGTCACAGAAAAATCGCTTTTTTCACCTCAGCAGGCAAACAATCCACGAATATCGTCGGCAAAAAACAGCGTACCGCATGGCAGGAGTTGTCCGGCAGTGATTACGACCCGATACGCTTTCATCATGTTGTTATGAACAAAATTCACTACGACCAGATATCTGCGGCATACAATTATGCCAAAGAGAATATGCCTTATTTTGATTTTACGGCGGCACTCTGCATGACCGATGAAATAATGTTCGGCTTGTCGGCGGCGTTGCGCAAAGCAGGTTTGAAAATCCCGGAGGACATTTCCATAGCGTCTGTCGGAAACACCAATTTGAGCTGTTTTTCCAATCCTCCTGTAACTTCAGTTGATATGAATATCAAAAGCATGATGAATGAAGCATTCAAACTGCTTTTTCACAACCTTGAAAATCCGGAAAATATCATCATGGAACATATAACAAAAACAATCATCTTTGAAAGATCTTCAATAACAAAAAACAGAAAGGATTAAAAATATATAATATACATTATAGGAAGTTGCAGGAGGAGAAGAAAAAAACTTTTGGCGTTCCACCCGCCTTTTTATAAGGTTCTTTTCTTCTCCCCCTGCACCCCCTCATCTTTTTCCAAACCTTTTCATATAACTTTCGTTTTTTGCTCTGCAAAATCCGAAAGTGGGAATAGACAACGGGGTGTGCCAATGCGACAGCAAATAAAAAGGCGGGTGGAACGCCCCGCCGCGCAACTACTGTAAGCGGTGCGGTGAACGCCGTAACTGCATCGGGCTTCAAAAAACGAAAGAAGTTGAATAGAGAATAGTTTTTCTTTGTTACTTTCTTTTTGCAAAAAGAAAGTAAGTATTGAGAATCTTGAGATGAGTGAACAAACCTCTCACAAACATCCTGCAGAAACTTCACCTCTTAACAGAAAGGACAAGATATGAAAAATAAACTCATCCAACATGACAAAGTACATACTATCGGAAGTTGTTTTACTTTGATTGAATTGTTAGTGGTAATTGCTATTATCGCCATCCTTGCAGGAATGCTGCTTCCTGCGTTGAATAAAGCTCGAGCCAAAGGCCGTATGACAACTTGTGCAAGCAACATGCGTCAATTTCATGCGGTTGTGATGTTTTATACTCTGGATAATCAGGATTTTTATCCTCACCATCCTGCCAGAAATCTGGTGCAGGGCAGTGCGTATTATATTCTTTATGATGCAGGTTATACCGCCGGTGAAGGCGGGCATTATCTCAAATTGACAAATTGTCCCGCCGACCCGACAAATGTTGCCGGAACCAATGACGCCTATCATGATTACTCTTATACGCGTATGAACGGCAAAACCCAAAACCGCAGTTACGCATTCAACCGCGACTTGGGATTTTACAGCACTTACGGAAGTTATCATTACAATCTGCCGTTTCAGCCGGGAAAATCAAAAACTCCGCTGTCTCTCATTGTTTCCATGGGGGATGTTTACGGCTACAACAAAAATGATGCGGAGTTTTATCACGGGTATCACTCATTCAGAGGAACTTCAACTATTTCAGCAAAATCTCACCATGACAATTTTGACAATGTTCTCTGTGTTGACGGACATGTTGAAGCGTACAAAGGTCTTTACAGCGATAAATTTAAAGCCACAGATAACGGAAGCAAACATTATCTGCCGTAAACAGACAGGAGTTTTTTACTATGAAAAAAGTAATCTTTGTTCTTGCTGTACTGTTTTATTTATCATTGATAAATCTGTTTGCGGCGTATAATCCGTACAATTTGAAAGAATTTTTTCCCATCGGTCCGGCTTGGGGCTGGGAACGCACACGGGCGTATGCAAAATCTGCGGGAATGGAGCTGTGGGAGTTTGTTGACCGACAGTTAAATCTTCTTCGTGAACACGGCTGCAATACTATTTGGGTCGTTAATCTTTCTGGCGGGGAAGATTTGCATAAACTTTTGAAAGTTGCAGAAAAGAATAATATAAAAGTTCTTACTTCATCTGCAATTCTCAACAGTTTTTATCATGGGATAAATGATCTGGAAAGCATTGACAACAGCGTCCGCCGGCACATTGTTACTTTCGGAAATTATCCCGCACTGCTCGGCTATGTTCTCAAAGACGAACCGTATGTACAGTGTCTTGAAAACTGCTCTTATTTCTATAAAGTTTTCAAAAAATATGACAAAAAACGCGATGCCGTAGCAGTTGTTATGAACCGTCAGTCACCGACTTATATCAGAGAAAGTAAACTGCCTGTTATCTGCACTGACTTGTATTATTTCGGCGACAAAGATTCAATTCAAATCCTCAATACTCCTGAACTTTCAAAAACAATTTTCAGTGAAAATCTCCGTACCCTCAACCGCAATTCCGCCATGTTCGGCAAGACTCACTGGTTTATGGGACAGCTTTTCGGTGATGTCTGGGGCAAATGGTATTTCACTTCTGATTACAAAGTCGTCGTAGAACCCGGTGCATATCTTCATTGGCAGATGCCGACTGAGGCCATCGCAACATGGCAGGTATGGGAGGCTCTGCGCAACGGCAGTAAAGGTCTTTTTATGTATGTTATGCACGGTTCCGCACCCTGTTTTACTCCGCCTGACAAAGCAGTTCCCGATTCAGCAGAGGCAAAACGCTATGCTAAACTTGAAAAATTATCCAAACAGGCGGCATCATGGAAGGGACAGAAACTTACAAAAGAACGCATGATTATTGATTTCCATGAGGGCTGGGTTTACCCCAATGGCAAGCCGACTCCGCAAATGACCGCTTTGGGCAAAGTTTTCCGTGAACTTGAAAAACATGCAAAATTCATCGTCAGCAAAAAATTTGCCGATTTTCCTGTATTTTTCTCCGATGACTCGCAGTTCAATATCACAACTTATGAGAATAACGATGCTAAACGTTACGGAATAGCAGTCAACCGCAATACCGACACAAAACGTACTGTCAAAGTTTATCTTCCGCTGAATGTCACTGCCGTAAAAGATATGATTTCAAATAAATCATATAAAATCACCAAAAGTGCAAAAAACTTTTTCAATGAAATAAGTTTTGAACTTCCCGCAGGCGGCGGTACCATTCTTGAAGCTGAATTTGCCACCGAACATGTCGGTATGCCTGTTTGCCATGAGACTTTTGACCTGCATTCATACCACCGTGTCAATATTACCGCCAACGGTCAGGTCGTGAACTTCGGTGAAATACGCATGGACTCAAACCGTGCAGTCAAAATGGTCAAATCTCCGTCCGAACCGGTTTGTATTCTGAAAAATCTTGCCAATCCC
Source organism: Victivallaceae bacterium (assembly GCA_045657185.1). Classification (GTDB taxonomy): domain Bacteria; phylum Verrucomicrobiota; class Lentisphaeria; order Victivallales; family Victivallaceae; genus RGIG5270. The sequence continues at coordinate 15,284 of JAZOSO010000187.1, forward strand.
AAGCGCGCCAACAATACTTTTTCGCTCAATGTTGCGAAAAACGCAAAACGAGGAACTCTCTATTGTATGCTTGAGGGCAGACTTGACGGCGTGACCGTCAAAGCCGTTACTTCCGCTTCTTCAGATGTAAAAAATAACTTTCAGCACCTCAAAGAAGAGACTGTTAACGGCAAAAAAACTGAAAGCAAATCCGCAAATTCAGTCACAATCTGCGATAAAGCCGTCAACGGTATGGCAATTCCCGTTCCGCATAACGCAACTGCACTTGAATTTTATATTAATAACCAAAAATCACTGATTGATGATATTTATATCTGGTTTGTACCCGCTAATAAATAAAGGATAAGGCAAAACTATGAAAAAACTCCTGACACTTTGTGCCGTATTCGCCGCATTGTGCATGTTAAATCTGCATGGTGCTGACGAATTGATGTTCAATCTCAAACCTGTAAGTCCGATTATGCTTCAGAACGGCAAATTCAATCTTGCTTATTCACGCAGTTTTGTTAATGACAAAGACAAGGTTTGCAACGAACTCGGACTTGCCAAAAACAGATTTTATCAGCACAAAAAACATCCGCATATTGCAGGATACAATGCAGATTTCGGATTTCTGCTCTCCGTGCCGCATACCCTGGAAAAAGTTACCGTCGGCGTTGACATCACCAACTTTTCCGACGGCAAAGAACGTACGCTTCAAGTTGAATACTCCCTTGACGGAATGACTTTCAGCAAACTTGCTCCCGTAACATTCAAAGGCGGTACAACTCAATTCAAACACACTTTTGATATTCAAAACAAAAGCAAAAGTCTGCAAATCCGCTTCAAACGCCTCGAAAAGAACGGCAAAAGCGTAAGCAGCGGTTTTCTGCTGCTCTTCCGTAACATCAGCATTGATATTTCAGGAACTGCCGTTGCCGCCGATGCCGTAAAATCTGAAAAAGAAAATTCATATAACCTCAGAGAAGTTTTCCCCATCGGTCCTTTCTGGGGCTGGGAACGCACCAAAGCCATGGCAGATTATTGCAAAATGGATCTTTGGGACTTCGTTGACAATCAATTCAAACTTCTCCGTGAACACGGCTGCAATACTGTCTGGTTCGTCAATCTTTCCGGCGGCGAAAGTCTGCATAAACTGCTGAAAATTGCAGAAAAAAACGATATCAAAGTTCTTGCCAATACTTCTGTCCTCTCTCATTTCTATCACGGCATTTCAGGTTTGGAAAGCGTTGACAACAATGCCCGCAACCACATTATCAATTTCGGTAATTATCCCGCATTGCTCGGCTATGTCCTCAAAGATGAACCTTATTTGCAGTGTCTCGAAAACTGCTCATATTTCTATCAGGTTTTCAAAAAATACGACAAGAAACGCGATGCCGTTGCAGTTGTAATGAACCGTCAGTCTCCGACTTTTATCAAAGAAAGCAAACTCCCCGTTATCTGTACAGACTTGTATTACTTCGGTTCTGACGGCTCAACTCAAATCCCCAACGGTCCTGCTGTTTCACAGTCAAACTTCTCCGAAAACATCCGCTCCCTCAACCGTATGAGTGCAACGTACGGCAAAACTCACTGGTTCATGGGACAAATTTTCGGCAGTATCTGGGGCAAATGGCATCTCACTCCTGAATACAAAGTTGTTGCAGAAAAAGGCTCTTATCTCCACTGGCGTATGCCCACTCCTGCTGAATGTAAATGGCAGCTCTGGGAAGCCGTCCGTAACGGCAGCAAAGGTCTTTTCATGTATGTCATGCACGGCTCCGCACCGTTTTTCACTCCTTTTGATAAAGCAGAACCGAATTCTGCTGCTGCCAAACGCTTTGCACGTCAGGAAAAACGCGCACAACAGGCAGGAAAATGGAAAGGGCAGAAACTTACTGCTGAACGCATGACCTTTGATTATAATGAAGGCTGGGTTTATCCGAACGGCAAACCTACTCCGCAGATGACCGCCATGGGCGAAGTCTTCCGTGCCGTCGCTCCGCTCAAAGATTTCATTATCAAAAAGAAATTCTCTGACTTCCCCGTATTTTTTACCCGTGATGCCAAACTCAATATTACAACTTATGAAATTGAAGGTGCAAAACGCTACGGCATTGTCGTTAATCGCAATACAAAAGAAAATCGTACTGTCACTGTTTATCTGCCTTTGAATGTATCATCTGTCAGAGACATGATCAGCGGCAAATCATATACGCTTAAAAACAGCGGCAAATATTTTAAAGAAATCAGTTTTGAACTTTCTGCCGGCGGCGGTACTGTTCTGGAAGCGGATTTTGTTTCCGAATATGTCGGTATGCCGGTTTGTCATGAGACTTTTGACCAGTATTCATATCACCGTGTTGCACTTACTGACAACGGTAAAGTTGCAACTTACGGAGAGTTTCGCATTGAAGACAACCGTGCTGTCTGCTCCAAAGGTGATGCAGACAAACCTGTCTGTATCCTCAAAAATCTGTCAGGCAAAAAGAGTGCAAATAATACTTTCTCTCTGAATATCAATACTGTAAAAAAAGCAGCGAACGGTACGCTTTTCTGTATGCTTGAAGGCAGACTCCTCAATGTCACAATCAAGGCTGTACATGACGATATTGCAAGTGTCAAGAGTAATTTTCTCCATCTCCGCGAAGATACTGTTGAAAGCAAAAAAGCTGATGATAAAGCGGTAAAATCTGTTACAATCAGTAAAAATCCCGTCAACGGTGAAGCTTTTGTAATTCCTCCCGGTACTACCGCACTTGAGTTTTACATCGGCGATAATAAATCACTCATTGACGATATCTATGTCTGGTTTGTTCCAAACAAAAAATAAAGGGAACTTTTTGTATTATCTTGATTTTTTTTATGCTGCTTTATGAAAATATTTATGTTCGGGTTATTCCCGAAAAATATTAAACACAGCAAAAAGAACAAATAGAGGAAATAAATGAAAAATTTTTTTAGTATTATCTTGATTTTCGCTTTGCTCGGAGTATGCTCTGAAGTATACTGCAAAAACGCAAAATCATTGAAAGGAAAACCGAAAATGTTCAATCCCAATAATTTCGGCGGTACCGATTCCGCCCGTATAAAATCTGCCGTCGCCGCCGCAAGTGCGGCAGGCGTTAATCAAGTGACAATTACTGAAAGAAAGAATCCCGACGGCAGAAAATACTGGCTCATTGACGAAGCAATAACTCTGCCCGATAATATGGAAGTTATCATTGACAATTGCAAAATCAAACTTTCAGACAACTGCCGTGACAACTTCTTCCGCTCCGCCAACTGCGGTATCGGCATCAAAAAAATCAAACCGCTTGAAAATATCCGCATCACCGGTAAGGGCAACGCTGTGCTTGAAGGCGCAGACCACCCCCGTTCAACCGGCGATTCAGGCAAAATCCTCAACGATATAACTTACGGTACCGATGCTGATAAACCCAATGAAAATCCCAAAGGCGACTGGAGAAATATCGGTATTCTTTTGGCTTATGTCAATAATTTTGCCATTTCAGGAATTACTATGCGCAACTATCACGCATGGGGTATTTCACTGGAATACTGTTCTTACGGCAAATTGACTGATATCAGATTTGATACTGCCGAATACTGCAATATTGACGGCAAACAATGGCGTGTTCTCAATCAGGACGGCATTGACCTGCGCCGCGGCTGTCACCATATTGATATTGAAAATATTTCAGGTACCAGCGGAGACGATATCGTTGCATTGACCGCTCTCAAGTCATCAAAGAAAACAACAGGTGTTGCTGCAGGAACAGAAATTTCCGTCAATGAAAAGGATATGGAAAAAAATCATATTCACGATGTCAATATCCGTAACATCAGCGGTGCAAGCAATCACAATTTCATCCGCTTGCTGAACAATTTCGGTATAAAAATTTACAATGTCAAAATCGAAAATGTCAAAATTGATGTCGCAAAACTGAAAGATAACAACCAAATGAGCGGTGCATCCATCCGTATCGGCGATGCCAAAGCAGCATGGGGCGGAGTTACTCCCCTCGGCGATACTTACAATATTATTATCAGAAATATTGACTCAAATGCCCCCAAAGCAGTCCTTATCGCAGGCTCACTTGCAGATTCTGAAATCAGTAATGTAATCAATCGCAATAAATCCTGTCAGCCCGTGGAATGTTCATCCGGTAACGAAAATTTGAAAAATGTAAAAATATCAAATGTAAAAACAGCAGATGAATAAATTCTGCACTGAACAAAGATTGATTTTTATCACCATTTTTATAACTTTCCATAAGTTTGACTGAAGGAAATGTCAAATAAAATTAACGCTCTGTTAACAATAAAGTTTGATACTTGAGGATGGGCAAGCGGACTTGTTTAAAATGCGGATGGAACGCTTAAAGGTCTTTTTCCCAACCTCAGCTTATCATGGTGTAGTTGCAATGCGTTTTTTTAAGCAAAATTACACAAGAGTTTTTTGAAAATGATGAGGGGGTGCAGGGGGAGAAGAAAAAACTTTTTTG
>JAZOSO010000188.1:0-13279 GCA_045657185.1 Victivallaceae bacterium
CTTTGCTCAGTGCAAATGCCGAATGTGTTTATGCTGCATCAATCGCCAGAGCATGACAAATATCTTTGATAATTATCTTTTGCTGTGTTATAAAAGATGACTGATTTATTGCAGGGGGAAAGGAAAAAACTTTTTGAAAAAAGTTTCTTTCCTTTCCCCCTGCACCCCCTATCCTTTTACAAAAACTTTCAGCAAAATACACAGTTCATTTTCATTTCATGAAAATAAACTGCGTATTTTTTATCTTTTTATAACGTTCTGTTTCCAATATGGGGAGATAGCTGTGTTTATCTGGAATGGAAAGTAAATTTTTTGCGGTAGGCGGCAGGTGGGAGCCCCGTTACCCTGCGGAAAATTTTGCTGAAGTGATAGCGGTCAAAAAAGCCGGTTTGCTCTGCGACTTCATCTATTGAGAGAGTTGTTGAGTTCATGAGAATACAGGCATTGCGGATTTGTTCGCGGCGCAGATATGTTTGCGGCGGCAGTCCGGTATGATTTTTGAAATCTCGCAAAAGTTGATTGACGCTGATATCGGCGACAGCTGCCAGCTCTTCATTGGTCGGTTTTTTCTGATAATTTTCCTGCAGATAATTTATAACCGAAAGTATGCGTTCTTCGGCATTGCTTTTGAGCATCCACAGATGCAGGATATCATCCGGCAGGTGAGAGAGCAGAAATGTGACCAGACTGCGGACACGCAAAGTGTTGCGTAACCCGTTGAAATCTTTGTTTTCCCGGCAGATCATATTTATCAACGGGTGCATGTCAGAGGCATCAACTTCAAAAATTCCGCTCGGCTGATGTTTGGCTATACAGGAAATATCAAAATGGACAAAAAAATGTTTGATATGTTTTTCTTTTGCTGCTGCAGTTGTTATTTCCGTATCGGGAGAAATCAGAATGATTTTATTCGGTTCAAGGTTGATAGTCTGTTTTGCATGTTTCAGCAGTGCACCTTCGGCAAAGTTATAATAAAGACGCCAGAACGGCATGTGATTATGCTCAAAATTCCAATTGCCGATTTGTACAAATCCGTGATAGAGGATTCGTACATCCGGCAGTATGGTATTTATTTTTTTCAGCTGGTCATTCTGCATTAAATTGCTCTTATTTCATAAAGAATTCAAGTGCATTTTGAATTTGTTCGTTCCAGAATACCCAGTTGTGAACACCGGGTTTTTCAAGATATTTGTGAGCATATCCGATGGAATTGAGATGGTCTCTGAATCGGGTATTGCATTCATAGAGAAAATCTTCTGTTCCGCAGGCGAGAAAAATTTCAGGACGAAGCGGTGACTTGACGGTTTTTTCCGCCAGCAGGAAAAGGTCGTGTTCGGTACCGATGAGATTTTCGATATTGCCGAAAATTGATTTTTTCTCAACCGGCGACAGATTTTTGCTGAAATGCTGCATATCGGCGACACTGCTGAATGCGGCGATTTTTGAATATCTTTCCGGCATTTCCAAACCGATGGCAAGTGCGCCGTATCCGCCCATTGAGAGACCGCAGATAAAACGGTTTTCACGACCTGCGGCAGCCGGGAAGGTGCTTTCGATAAAATCAGGTAAATCTTTGGTAATAAAATCTTTGTACAATGCGCCCGAAGCCATGTTGCGGTAAAAACTTCTGCCTCCGTCGGGCATTACGATAATACATTCGTATGCGGCGGCAAAAAGTTCTATTGAGGTACGCCGTGTCCAAATGGAATGGTCGTCAGAGAGTCCGTGAAGCAGATAGATAACCGGAAAAATTTTCTTTTCGGTTTGAATATTTTGAACTCCGATATTTGATTTGCTGTTTTGCGGAACGATAACATTCACGCTGACACATTTTCTGAGAGATTCAGAATAAAATCCGCATTGACAGAAAGCAGGCATTTGCAGGTCCTTTCATTTAAATTAAGTTTATTTTACACATTTTACAATATTGAAATAAATTGCTGCACACCAGAAAGATGCCAGAATTATCCATAGAATAAAACCGAGCAGTACAGGACGCAGACCAAGTTCTTTCAACTTATCTTTGCTCAAATTTGCTCCGATAAGAAACAAGGTTGAAATCATAAGAAATTTTGAAATATTTTTGATGAGCGAGCCGCAAAAAACGACCGCTTCAGCAGTACACGGAATAAACTTCGGAACAAAAGTGATTAACGCTGATGCTAACAGAAAATATGGAATAAACCACGGAATACGCAGTTTGAATTTTGCCTTCTCACCTTCTTCATAACTGACTGCAAAATAACTAAGAAACAATGTCACCGGACAAATCCATAATGCACGGGCAAGTTTGACTGTCGTGCCGATTTCCAATGCTTCAGGTCCGTACGCCATTGCCGCACCGACGACGGAACTCGTATCATGGATGCCAAGTGCCGCCCAATAACCGAACTGCAGCTGACTGAAACCGAGAGCTTTGCCGACAATGGGAAAAATCCAGAGCGCAACTGCATTAAGCAGAAAAACTACTGCCGCCGAAAGCGCAATATCATGCGCTTTCGCTTTCAATACCGGTGCGGCGGCGGCAATGGCACTGCCGCCGCAAATGGAAGTTCCGACACTAACAAGATACGCTGCATTTTCAGAAGTTTTCAGTATTTTGCCCAACGTCACTCCCAGCCCGATACCGAGAGCAATACCAATAAATGTATATAAAAATCCGTTAGCTCCTGACCGCAGAATATCCGGCAAATTCATGCCGAAACCCATCCCGACAATAGTCGCCCCCAGCAGAGTTGATGTCAGTTTTGAGGTGTATTGCTGAAAAGGATTGCCCCAAACAGTCGAAAATATTATCCCTGCCAGCACTGCAATTCCCGGTGCCCAGTCTCCTGCAGTTTTTGAAAACCACGGTATAATAAAAAATCCTGCCGCCGATATTATAAAAATAGTCTTTTTCAACATTTTTAAATTTTCCTGTTTTTGATAATGAAAAAGATGTAAAATAAATCATCTTTCATCTTCGACAGTTTAATATACATTGCAGTATAAGATTTGCAAGTAAGAACTGTCGTAAGAGAAAGATTTTTTGTGCTTTCGCTTGCTTTTGACACTTATAAATGATATATTACTGCTGAATAAAAGGAGTATTGCATGAATAACGGCAAAAAGTATGATTTAATTGTTATCGGTTCAGGACCTGCGGGGCTTGCCGGAGCTTTTTTCTGTTCAATCAGAAACAAAAAGGTTTTACTGATTGAGAAAGAAAAGAGATTCGGAGGCAAAATGCCGATTTCCGGCAGTTCAAGATGCAATGTAACAAATATACTTTCCGCTGAAGAACAGGCACGGACATTCGGCAAAAAAGCGCGTTTCCTGCTGCCTGCACTGAAAAACTTTCCTCCTGAAATGACTATGGATTTTTTTAAAGCGCATGGTGTGCCGATTGAAGTCACCGACGGATTTCACTGTTTTCCGAAATCAGGCAAAGCCGTTGACCTTGTCAATGTTCTGCTGAACGGATGCCGTGAACAGTATGTTGAGTGTTTGAACAATATTTGTGCTGACGAGTTGTTGATTTCAAATCAGCAGATTTGCGGTGTCCGTTGCGGTCAGAAAGAATTTTATGCCTCAAATGTTCTCCTTGCATGCGGCGGTAAATCTTATCCCCGGTATTGCGGAAGTGACCGTGGTTATACGCTTGCCCGTCAGGCGGGACATACGGTAACACCGCTTTATCCGTCAATGACAGGATTGCAATGCGTTGAAGCCTGGGCTAAAAATTGTGCGGGCATATCTTTTGATGATGCGGAGTGCGCCATTGATTTGAAAGGTGAAAAAAAACAGTGCCGCGGCGAGCTGCTTTTTACTCATAACGGCATATCTGCGTTTGCAGTGCTTGATATGGCAGGCCGGGTTGCTGAATTGTTGGATACTCATATTCAAGTTCCGCTTAAAATAAATCTTTTTGCCTCAATCAGTACGGCAGAATGGCAGGAGCGTTTCAATCTGTGGCGTCAGACCAAAGGTAAAGTTTCTGCCGCCGGACTCCTTGCTGAATATCTCCCGCGTAAACTTATTCAATACCTTGTTCCCAATCCGGAGACACCTTTTGCCCGTTATAGTGCCGCTGATACAAAAACGCTTCTTGCCAACCTTACTTCACTCCGACTTAATGCCTGCGGAACTGAAAACTGGCATAAGGCAATGGTCACAAAGGGCGGCGTTTCTCTCGATGAAGTCAATCCCAAGACTCTTGAAAGCCGTCTGATAAACGGTCTTTATTTTGCAGGTGAACTCCTCGATGTTGACGGCAACTGCGGCGGATATAATATCCAATGGGCATTAAGTTCAGGCGCACTCTGCGGTCAAACTTGCCGCAGTCAGGAATAGAAAAGCATAAAATTCAACTCAAAAATGAAAATGAGTCTGTGTTTAGTATAGAGGCTGTATTTTTTCTGAAAAAATAGGAATAATCACTTGACTTTTTAATTGAGATGGGTTAGAATATATCAAAAGCATTTTTTTGATATATATCAGGACCTTATGTTAAGTAAAACAGAACAAATTTATAACGCTGTGCGTCGGCAGATTCTTAACGGGGATTATTCAGTCGGTGAAAAATTTCCTGCGGGGCGCGATTTTGCAGCTCTGCACAATGTATCGTATATAACTGCCAATAATATTCTTAAACTCCTGGAAGACAACGGTTATCTGCATCGTTATCCGCGCCGCGGTTCTTTTGTCGCCTTGCCGGGAACGGTAACGGAAAAATCAGATAAAACTTTTAAAGCTGGTTATTTTGTTAATATAAATGTCAGTTATTTCAATCGTTATTTTAAAGAGCTGCTGAATTTGACTTCCATGTATGATATTTACAATATTCCTCTCGACATGACACCGACCAATCTTCTCACCCGTCCTGATGAATACCGGCAATGGCTGAAAAATATTTTCAAAAAGCATTATAATTCGATAACTGTTTATGCCGACCGTCATTTCCCCTTCAAAGAGCTGAAAAAATATGAAAATGACATTGAACAGCTGAATTTTATTTTTTATGACAGTTCAGCAGTACCTTTTGTCAATGCGAATTATTTTATCGTGGATTTGGAAGAGGTCGGATATATTGCGGCAAAGCATCTTTTCGATTGCGGCGCAAACAAAATTCTCATGACAACAATATCCAATTTAAGCAGTTCATACCGTCTCCAGATGGGGTTAAAAACGGAAGACCACGAATTTCTCATACTCAAAGGCATTGAACGGGCTTTTGAAGAACAGAATATTGATTTCTGGAGAAATTTCAAAACATGTGAAAATGCGTCTGCCACTGAAGCAGATTTCATAAAATTTATCCGTGATGAAAAATTCAACGGTTTTTTCTCGCTCAGCGACTTTCATCTTGAACGCATTTATTATGCGGTAAAAGCTCTGAATATGCGGTTCGGTAAAGATATTTTCTGTATTGAAACAGGTAATTCAAGCTGGAATAATATTTACGCTCCGCAGATAAGTTCCATATCATTCAATGAAACTGAAATTGCGCAGCTTACAGCCAAAGCCGTAATTGAAAAATGGCATGGAAAACATATACTTGTAAAACCTGAACTCATAATCCGAAACAATAAAAAATAATGAAAGGAGATATTTCTGTATTTTGTGTTTGTAATTTGTAATAATTTAATTAAATAGAAAGGAATAAATATGAAAAAAACATTCACATTGATTGAACTTCTTGTTGTTATCGCTATTATTGCCATTCTTGCAGGTATGCTGCTGCCCGCGCTCGGAAAAGCCAGACAGAAAGCACGCCAGTCTTCTTGTATCAATAATTTGAAAACAATCGGTACGGCACTGGCAATTTATACCTCTGATTATGATGACTACATCCCCGGTTATCAGGGAGAAAAAGCCAACGAAGATATGTACCGCAAATGGGTATCCGCTCTCGGTCCCTTAATCAATACTGCACTGCCGTGGGTTTGCCCCGGTTCAAAAGTATCAGCGCACTCTGATGTACAACGGCTCAAATCAAGAAAAGATTTCTTTATCAATGAAGAAGTCCACTCATCACTTGCCGCCTGTCAGACAATCGGTATCAACATCGGCAGAAGCAAAGACGGTACTGATGCTTTCGGTTACACCCGCTTGAAAATCGGTAAAATCATTTCTCCGAGCAGTCTGGTTTATGCTGCTGATGCTACAGGTCAGAATGCAGATTATTTCAATCCTGCAAACACTTTCGGGCAGCATATAGCTATTACGCCTTATATTTATAAAGAAGGCACCGCAGGAACAGGTACTTCATTCAATGCACATCACGGTAATGTTATCAATGTTCTTAATGTTGCCGGCAATGCTTCAAGTGAACAGGTCAAAACGGTTGATAACTGGTGTTATTATCTCCGCAACGGTGTTGTTTCAACCGCCAATCCCGGTTCAAAACATACATTTCATCTTTATGTAAGGTAAAATGCCATGAAAAAAATTCTTGCTCTTTTTATTGTAATTTTTACTGTTTCAGCAGTTTTCGCCCGTCCGGGAGATATGGTGCTTGAAGCAGGGCCGTATAAAGTCGTTTTTGAAGAAAAGAATGCCTGGTGCAGTGCTCAGTATTTCTATGACGGCGTTGAAATGGGCAACCGCAACGGTTATTACGGTACGATTTTTGCTTCAGCTCAGAATAAGTTTGTAGGTTCGGGACACAACGAGGGCGGCAATGAAAAAGTTCTTTCAGCCAAACTTGTTATTGACGGTGTTGAAACCCCCGTTGCCGCCAAAGAATTTAAAGGTAAAAAAATTGAGTTTACCAAAGTTTCAATGCTTAATAACCTCAAAGTTACTGCAAAAATGACGATATTGCCTGAAAATATCATCATTGATAAATCTTTTGAAGCAGTGGAAGAACAGAAATTTTATTCCATTTATATTTTTCAGTTCTGCTGGGATATTGCTAATGATAAATGGATGATTAACCGCCCCAACGGTACTTTTGACAACGGCGAATTCAAAAGCAATGAGGGCTGGTTCCTGCGCGGCAAAGAGTCTGAAATCCGTTATTGCGCTCTCTATAACAGCAAGGCGAATAAAGGATTGGTCGGATTTTTCAGCAAATATTTCCCGCAGCAGGGGTATTATTATTTGTGGGACAGAAAAGTTTATCATAAATTCTACTTCACTGCAAGCAATCCGAAACTGCTGAAAAAAGGTTACAAATCTCCTGATTATCAGTTTGTTATCAAAGGTTTTACAGCAGAAAATGCCAAATGGCAGGATACTGTTAAATCTATCGGAAATGAGCTTGATAAAAAATATCCGCTCCCTGAAGCTCCGAAGAAAATCGAACTTTTCAAAACTCCGAAAAAACTTGTCGGCAACGGTAAATTTCTCTTTAACAAAAATCTTATCAGTCTGGCGAAAAATAAAAAGTACACCATCACTCTGGATATAAAAAAATCAGGTGAGATTTCCGATAAAACTCACCACAATTACGTTCTTATCGGTCAGCATAATCCGCAGCGTAAATTCTTTGTTTTCCGCACACTTGCCGCTCAGGTAAAAAATGACGGTCAATGGCACACCGTCAAAGGCGAATTTACCACCCCTGCACAAATTTATGAAACTTCAATTATCTTTTACAACTGCTTTTCCAAAGGAGAAGTGGAGTATAAAAATGTAGTAATTGAACAGAAATAAGGTGATTTATGAAATTGAAAGCATTTATTTTAAGTTTGTTCTGTTCAGCAGCTCTCATTGCCGAACAGCGCACTATGCCGCTTGAAAGCAGCATTATGAACGGCTGCTATATGCAGACAGGCATACTGAAAGCACATAAAACTCTCCCCTCACAGCAAGGTGCAAACATTATCAATATATCACCTGCAAGTGCAATGGGGCTTTTCTTTCAGGAGGACGTTTTCGCCCGTAAAGGCGGAGCAAAGGAAAATGAACTTATCCAAATCAAAAAAAGCGCATTTGAATATACTCCGCAGAAAGATGCCGACGGTTCAGATTACATCGACTACTGCCGCAAAGCAAATTATCAGTTCAATGTGGAAACCGCAGGTAAATATCAGGTTTATTTCCGTATGCGCTGTCCGTCAAAGGCGAACTGGACATTCTTTTTTATGTTTGAAGGCAACAAAACTGCAATCAATCTGCAATCTCTCATACCCGCACCGAATGTCTGGTTCTGGGCTCCCGGTCCTGTCGTCGAACTTGAAAAACGCAACTATCAGTTCACCATTGACAGCCTCTTGAACGGCAAACGCCTCGGCGCAATCGCTTTTGTCCCCGCAGGAACTCCTGCACCGCAGGGAAAACTGCCGTATGCGGAAAACCGCAAAATCACTTCCGCTTCAATGGTCTTTCAGAATGCCCGTCCGTCAGGTCTCAAATCTTTTGACAAAATCACTTACAAAAAAGTTTCAGATAAAGGCATTATTGAACTTTTCGGCAGTACAGATAATGGTAAAACTTATAAAAAAATCGTTAATGGCAATGTAAAATCCTTCCCCGTTACTCAATACGGCCTCACAGTCAAAGCCGAGTTCAAACAGGACAAAAACGGCAATATGCCCGAAGCCGCCGATATCAGTCTTGTTTATCAGTTTGACCCTGATGCTTTCGCAGTTCTTGCCAATGAAACAGGCACTCTTTCATTCACACGCAAGACAGGTGCATTATCAGGTATCAAGCTAAATAAAAACAACCATTTTTTCCAGACTGAGGGTATTGCAAAAAGCATGTTTGAACTTCTGCTCAAACAGCCCGGCAAAAAAGAAAAACGCTATCTTTCACATAGAAACGCTGTTCTCAAATCAATCAGACCGGATAAAAAATCAATCAAAATCAACTGGACTTTTCCCGGGGAAAATATCAGTGTCGAACTCAATGTGACTGCCCGTCAGAAAATTTTTGACATGGCGTACACCATTATCAACAATAATAAAACATGGGATGTCATTGAAGTTGAAGCACCCAGACTGCATGAGCTTAAAAGCCCCGCTGCGACTGAAAATGAAATTCTCGTATGGCCCTTTTCCGCAGGTGAATTTCTCAAAGCCCCCGCACTCAAAGGTGAACAGTCAGTCACCTATCCCGACCATGCAGGTCTGCCTTTTGTGATGCTCACTGACGGGAAATGCGGTTTTTATGCAGGAACTCACGACAAGTTCCTCGTCACCACACACATCAACAGCAAAGCCAACGGCGGACAGAATGCGATTGAAGTTTCTTTCAACCGTGTACACCGTATCAAAGGCGGCGAAAAACGCACCTATAATTTTGCCATAGCTCCTTTTGAAGGAACATGGCACGAAGGCGCAAAATTTTATCGTGAATTCTTCTACAAAAATTATCCTGTAAATGCTTATCGTCCGTGGCTCCGCAATATTGACTCATGGGTTCAGGGCAGTTCTCTCGGTCATACAGGTGCGGTTTACGGATACAATTCATACAACTACATGCAGAACGATGTCAAAAATGCCTCTTTTCTCTCCATTCCCTACATTCAGGCATGGGGCTGCAATATGAACGGCGCATGTCCGACTTACTATCTGCCCCGTCTGGACAAAGGCGGAGAAGAGCTTTTTGCCCAAAACATAAAATACTGGCGTGACAAAGGCGGTTATATCGGTCACTATTATTTCGGCAACGGCATGGCATGGTATTACAGCTTGAGCGACCATTATTTCGGTATTCCGTGGAGCAAATATCCTGCCGATGTTCAGCCGCCGAGCTGGGATTGGTTCGTCAAAAATAAAGAATACATCAGCGACACTATTGATATCAACAAGGAAGAGCTGATGAAAAAAGTCGCTGTTATTACTGCCAATCAGAAAAAAGGTAAATTCATTTCAGGCGGTTACGGCGAAAGCTATATCCCCATGAACTGGCGCAACGGCGAATATCCTGCATGGCTCTTGAAATGGATTGACCGCTATATTTCAAAATATCATTGCAATACTGCTTATCTTGATACATTTGTTTTCCGCAACTCTCACGGCGACTTCAATCCCTTTATGAAGCTCAACGGCGAGGGCGACAAACCGATGTTCAAAATGCAGTTTATGAACAAAATGTTCAAGGATATGCGTGCCAAAGAACCCGATTTCTGCGCATTGACCGAAGGTGTTGCTGACGTTTTCGGCACACAGCTTTACTTCCTGATTTCAGGTTTTGCCCGCAATCCGTCGATTTTCCGTTATACCATTCCCGACCAGATTATTTTTCAGGGCAGCTGCAACGGTTTGTGGACAAGACCGCTTTCAGAAAAGAGCATTTCCGAAGCGTTCCTCCTCGGCAACCGTTTTGACTGGGTTATTTTCTTTGACTCAACTTATTATATATTGAAATTGCGTCAGAGAGTCAGCCCGTTCCTCAATCTCGCTGTTTTTGATGATGTTCTCGGTATTGAAAGCACAGTCAAAAACGCCCGCATTTACGCACACAGAGCCGATGATGCAAGCGGAAAATTCATTGCCAACAACGGCTCACGCTATGCCGCTTTGACTATTGAAAACCCCGATATGGTATCCGGCAAAGTCACTTACAAGGCAAAATTTCCCGTTAAATACGCTATGGCTTGCGAATATCTCAAAGAACCTATGCCGCTTAAGTTTACTCAAAACGGCGATGATGTAACTTTTGATATTCCGCAGGGAAAATTCTCTGTCGTACTGCTGGTTAATGAACTTAAAGGCAATCACGCTTATACCGCAGTTGCCGAACAGACCGACACCAATACTTTTGAAGTCCGTCTCACCAACTTCCTTGATAGAAAACAAAATTTCACCGTCAAAACTCTCGGCAAAACTTACAACATCACTGCCGCACCTTTTGCCACAGAAATTCTGACTGTCAACCGTGAGGGAAATTCCGACAAATTTGATGTTGCTCAAATATTTGTAGAATCACCTTATCACAAAGATATGAAAGTCATTTCCGTCGGCAAAACCGGACGCAAAGTTCCGTTTTATACCGTTAAACGCACTACTGCAAGCGACTTCACCAAACTTGACTTTGAAGAGATGTCATACTCCAAAAAGTCACCGTACAGCGGTAAGCGTTCATTTGAACTTCAGGGCAACGGCAAGTTCTGTATGAAAGGTATCCCTCTCAAGCTCGAACCCGAAGCCTTATATCAGATTGAACTCAAATATAAAAAGGGCGTTAATGTATCTCCGAAAGGCGATAAATGTTTCCTTATGGTTGCCAATTACACTCCCGAAAACAAACTTGAACGCTATCTTATTTTCGGCGGCAATACTGCCGCTGACGGCAAATATCACGGTATCAAGTATGAGTTCAAAACTACTAAAGACTTGAGAAATTGTCAGCTTTTCATCTACAATCACGACTCAAATGATTCAGTTTTTATTGATGATGTTGAGCTGACCAAATATCTTTCTCTGAAAAAACGCACTCCCGAAAATATCAGAGCGGAGGAAAAAGCAGCCGAAGCGGAAAAAGCACGCAAAGCCGCTGAAAAGAAAGCAGAAGCTGTTAAAAATGCACCTAAAACTTACACTGTTATTTTTCAGGACAATTTTGACCGTCCCGAATGTAAAGGCGTTCCGTATGAAGGTTCAGGCGCACTGCTCATTCAGGGCAACGGCAAATACAAACAGCATACTTTCCCGCTCAAACTCAAGAAAAATCAGCGTTACCGTGTAAGCTTCGCCATTTACAAGGATTTTGAATGTTCCAAAGTCGGACACGAAACCATGGCGGCAGTCTGCAATTATACCAAAGAACGCAAACTTGAACGCTTTATGATGACCGCAGGCAGCATCAAACCCGACGGCAAATACCACCTTGCCGCAGGTGAATTTGTCACTTCAGAAAATCTGAATGACTGTTCACTTTATTTCTACAACCGCAATTCCACAGGAAAAATTTACATAGACAACCTTAAAATAGAGGAAGTAAATCAATGAAAAAACTCAAAATCGTACACATCGGTGCAGGTTCAGGTTTTGTCCTTGCAATCGCACGGGAACTTCTCAGCCATGAAATGTTCGACAATGCAGATTTCTATCTGACCGACCCCGCACCCGACCGTCTCAAATCCGCTTACGAAGCAGTCACTGCTGAATTGGCAAAGAAACCCAATCACATCAACGTTCAGTGCTTTGAAAAAAATACTGACGCTCTCCCTGATGCAGACTATGTTATCACTTCATGCGAACCCAACCGCTATGACAACTGGTACCACGACTTGCTCATTCCCGAACAGTTCGGCTGCTATCAGGTCAAAGGTGAAAACGGCGCACCCGGCGGTATCATCCATGCCACCAGAAATATTATCATGTTCAAGCAAATTCTTGCCGACATGAAACGTCTCTGCCCCAAAGCATGGCTTTTGAACTTCACCAATCCGATGTCATTTCTCTGCACTTATTTCAAAAATTATTCCGATATCCGCGCTCTCGGTTTCTGCCATCAGGTTCACGGTTCATTCGGTGTGATTGCTGAAATGCTCGGCTGGCAGCCCGGTGATCTGGAAGTTATTTCCGCAGGTGTCAATCACTTGAACTGGCTTTTTGACGTCCGTGTCAAAGGCACCCGAGAACCTATCATGGAAGAATTTCTGGCAAAAGTCCGCGAATCCAAATACTGGCATGAACGTTTCAAAAGCGTTCCTGAACAGAACTTCACTTTGAAAGTTCTTGATACTTTCAATATGTATCCCATCGGCTACGACGACCATATTATTGAATATATGCCTTTCTTCTGGACCAAAGAAGAATGGGACAAATACGGTATTTTCTCACACACTGAAACTTACAGACGCCTTGCAGAGAAAAAATCTCATGTTCTCGAAGTTCAGCGTCTTTTGGGTAAAGAATATACCAAACCGCCGTTCCCCGTTGACCCCGACCATCCGTATTATGCAGAAAAACCCTGTGCCGCCATTGTTGCACTGGAAACCAACACTCCGACCTATTTTGACGCTATCAACATCAAAAACAACGGCGCAGTCGGCAACTTGCCCGATGATGTCATCCTTGACGTTCCTGCATTGTGCATCGGCGGTGAAGTCCGCAGTATTCATGTCGGCAATCTGCCTGACGGTCCGCTGGAAATCTGCCGCCGCCAGACTCATTTGCACGAAATGCTCTCTCATGCAGTTGAAAACTGTGATAACTCTCTCATGGTTCAAATCCTCTGTCTCTGCCCGTACGTTACCAGCGTAACTCAGGCTGAAAACATCTGGAAAGCATACAAAGAATATTACAAAGATTACCTTCCCGGTTTCTGATAATATGTATTATCGGAAGTTGCAGGAGGAGAAGAAAAAACCTTTTGAGGAAAGGTTCTTTTCTTCTCCCCC
>JAZOSO010000189.1:0-7420 GCA_045657185.1 Victivallaceae bacterium
CCGGCAAAGAAATAACCTCCACCGGACTTGCTCTGGTAAGTTTTTTGCATAATACCTCCATTAGATTGATGTTTTTCAGAACGGGACTATCCCGTCCGGGGTATTATGCCTGAAAAGATGTCTGAATTAAGCTCAAATTACGGCACGATGCTATAAAGAAAGGAATTTTTGTGGAATAAAACGCATAAAGCCGTAAGGTTACAACTCTCATCATTGTTGGATCATGCCGTAATCGTGCCGTAAAAATGCCGTAATTTCTACTGCGATGGGCGTGTTTTAGCAGTATTTAGCACCATATAACAAAAAATACGCAAAAGTCATAAACTTTTGCGGACTGGATATTTAAATGGTACACCCAAAGGGATTTGAACCCCTAACCTTCTGGTCCGTAGCCAGACGCTCTATCCAATTGAGCTATGGGTGCACTTGCTATTACTGAATATCATTTCTGATTTTCAATATGCTTTAATATACCATTGTTTTTTTATTTTTCAAGTAGAATTTCAAGAAAAATAGCGTTTTTTTGTAACTTTCAGCAATTTTTCCATCTCTTCCGGTAAGCCGATGGTAATTCGGACATATTTTCCGGTGCGTTCTCCGGGAAAATAGCGGACTATTATTGCTTCATCACGCAAGGCCTTGAAATATCCTTCGCCGTCACCGTCAGGAGGGGCGGCAAAAAGGAAGTTTGCTTCACTCGGTACAATCGTGAAGTTCATATCCTCCAATTCTTTACGCACTGCGGAACGGGTTGTTTTTATTTTCTCGCAATTCTTTTGCAAATTTTCCTCATCTGCAAAAGATGCCTTGGCAGCTGTCTGTGCTACAAGGTCAACATTATAGGAATCTTTGAGCTTGTACAAACCGTCAATCAATCTGGCATCGCCGACAGCATAGCCGAGACGCATGCCTGCAAGTGAATAACTCTTTGAAAATGTGCGGGATACGATTACATTGCTGAATTCTTTAACAAAATCAATGCAATTATCTTCCGCAAAATCTGCGTATGCCTCATCAATCAGCACCACTCCGTCAAAATTTGCACAAATCTCACGCATTTGAGCTTTGGCAAAACTGTTTCCGGTCGGAGCGTTGGGGCGGGTGATGATCAGCAGATTGGAACCTTTTGCCTGTTCAAGAATGTCGGCAGGCATTGCAAAATTATCACCTTCAAGAGCGATTTTTCGAACTTCAGCATGCTGCATTTGAGCAAGAATTTTGTACAGACTGTATGTCGGGTCAAGGAAACTTACTGCCAGATTTTCGGAAGTAAATGCGCGGAAAACCATTGTCAGTAAATCATCTGAACCGTTGGCGGCTATCACCATATTGCGGCTCAATCCCCAACGCTCAGCAATAAGATTGCACAAATCATCCGCAAGCGGGTCGGGATACAGCCGTAAACGCTTCATATCCAAATCTTTCAACGCCTGCAAAACTTTTTCTGACGGCGGATAAGGATTTTCATTGGTATTGAGTTTGATAAGCTGCTGCATTTTGGGTTGTTCGCCCGGAACATAACCCTGCATGGCATCAATCTCAGGTCGGAAATAAGATTTATAGGGAAGACTCATTTTTTGTCCGCCTTTCGTCTGATACTGCCGCTTCGTCCGTGTGCGGTCAAAGTTTCCATGCGGGCAAAAGCCTCAATAATCGGAATTTCACGCTGGATTGCACGCTCGCTGTATTTGACCAGAGAACTGCGGCGGAAGAAACCGTCAACAGTCAAGCCGTTAAAGAATTTTGCACTGCCGGCGGTCGGCAATACATGACTCGGACCTGCGCAGAAATCGCCTGCGGGTTCGGGAGTCCACTGACCCATAAAAATTGCACCTGCGGCAGTGATTTTTTTTGCTGCCTGTTCAGGATTTTCGCACATAAGTTCAAGGTGTTCGGGAGCATAGTCTGAAGCAATTTTACAGGCTTCATCCATATCTTTGGCAAGGATGAGGAAACAGCCTTTTTCCAGAACTTTTTCCACAGTTTCAATGCGCGGCAGACTTTTTTTCTGCTCATTGACTGCATCTTCGACTTTTTTCAGCATGCGTTTGTCGGTTGTAACGAGTACGGACTGTTCAAGTCCGCTGCCGTGTTCAGCCTGAGAAAGAATATCGGCAGCAACAAAATCGGGATTGGCAGTTTTATCTGCAACGATAAGTATTTCGGACGGACCTGCAACCATGTCAATAGCGACTTGACCATAGACAAGTTTTTTTGCTGCAGTGACATAGGCATTTCCGGGGCCGACGATTTTTTCAACTTTTTTAATTGTTTCAGTACCGCAGCTCAATGCTGCAATACCGTAAACTCCGCCGAGACGGTAAATTTCAGTTACACCTGCTTTTTTCATTGCATAAAGTACTGCGGGGTGTACTTTGCCCTCTCGGTTGGGCGGAGTTACTGCAACGATATTTTTTACACCTGCTGCTGATGCAATGCCTGCGGTGTGGATTACGGTTGAAACCAGCGGAGCGGTTCCGCCGGGAATATAAACTCCGACGCGTTCCATCGGGGTGAATTTCTCACCGAGCATGACTCCGGGGCGGGGAGAAAACTGCCAGTTTTTGGGTAAACGCTCTTTTGAAAAAGTCTGAATGTTTTTCAAGGCTGCATTGATAGCAGTTTTATCTTTGCGGGAAACGAGTTTTGAAGCCTCTTTAATCTCTTCATCTGTAACACGGAAGTTTTCAGGTTTGAGTTGTACTTTGTCAAATTTCAAAGCATATTCAACCAATGCGGCATCACCTTTGTCACGGACATCGGCAAGGATTTTTGCAACCTGAACTTCAATTTCGGGAGGGTATCCCGGACGTTCACAGAGAGGGCGCATTTTTTCTGCAAAATCTTTGGCAGAACTGTCTAAACGGATCATTATTTAACTCCAATTAAAATATTGTCAATCAAGCGGGTAGTGCCGAATTTGACTGCCAGGGCAGTCAGAATTTCGGTTGTTTCAGCTGTCGGTTCTTCGAGAGTATTTGAGTCAAGACATTCAATATAATCAATATCACCGTTGCTGCGGATAATTTCATCACGCATTGCTTTTATTGCTTCATTGCATGATGCAGCACCGCCTTTTTCGATAATGCCTTTGGCAATTTGCAGAGAACGGGAAAGAGACAAAGCATCATTTTTCTGTTCTTCTGTAAGATACTTATTGCGTGAACTCATAGCCAGACCGCTTGCTTCACGGATAAGCGGTGAAACGATGATTTCAACAGGGAAATTCAAATCGCGTACCATGCGTTTGATTATCAATGCCTGCTGTGCATCTTTCTGGCCGAAAACAGCGACATCGGGAAGGCAGATATTGAAAAGTTTGCTGACTACTGTGCAGACACCGCGGAAGTGAATAGGACGGCTTTTGCCGCAGAGTTTTTTGGAAAGTTTTTCTTCATCAACCCAGATACTTCTGTCGGGAGCGTACATTTCTGCAGGTTCCGGAGCAAAAATCGCCGATGCGCCTCTTGCTTCGCACAAGTCTTTATCTCGCTGGAAATCACGGGGATATTTATCCAAATCCTCGGTCGGGCCGAACTGGGTTGGATTGACAAAAATACTTACAATTACCACATCAGCTTCCGCACATGCACGGTCAATAAGCGATAGATGCCCTTCATGCAGAAATCCCATAGTGGGAACGAGAGCGATCTTTTTACCTTCACGGATTGATTTTTTGGCAAAAGCCTGCATATCCGCAACTTTTCTGAAGATTTCCATTTTCAAATTCCCCCGAACTTACAAAATAACAGTCCAGTTGTGGATATCTTCGATTTCGCCATACTGGATACCGGTAATAGTATCGTAAAGTTTCTGCAAGTTTGCGCCGACTTCTTTGGAGTATTCGTAAACTTTGTCTCCGCAGAAAATTCTGCCGATGGGAGTAATGACAACTGCAGTACCGCAGGCAGCAACTTCAGCGAATTCTGAAAGTTCGGAAATATGGATGGGACGGCGTTCAACAGTCATGCCGATATCTTCGGCAATCTGCATCAGACTCTTGTTGGTGATGCTGGGCAGAATTGAAGATGAGGCGGGAGTGACATATTTGCCGTCTTTGGTAATGGCAAGGAAGTTGCTTGTGCCGAATTCATCAATAAATTCATTTGTCTTGGGGTCAAGGAACAAGGGTACGGGGCAATGGTTTTCTTTTGCGATTTTTGCAGGGAGAAGACTTGCTGCGTAATTGCCGGCGCATTTGATAGTACCGCAGCCGTTGGGTGCTGCACGGTCAAAACCGTCAACTGACATGGCGTCAACAGGTTTGAAGCCGCCTTTGTAATAGGGACCTGCGGGCATTGCCATAATGACAAGTTCATATTCTCTGCTGGCGGCAACGCCGATTTGCGGAGTTGTGCCGAACATCACAGGGCGGATGTAAATTGAACCGCCGGTGCCGTAGGGGGGGATATAGTCAATATTGTCCTGCAGGAGGGTTTTGACTGCTTCAACAAATTTTTCAACAGGAAATTCAGGCATGCAGAGGCGTTTGCAGGAGCTGTTGAGGCGTTTTGCGTTTTCATCGGGACGGAAGATGCGGACTTTGCCGTCTTTGCCGCGGAAGGCTTTGAGACCTTCAAAAATAGCCTGACCGTAGTGAAGGCAGTTGGCGGCAACGCTCATGGTAACTTCATAAGAATTGCAAAGTCTGGCTTCGCCCCATTTGCCGTCAGCATAGGTGAAACGGATGTTTGATTTGGTCGGCATAAATTCAAAACCGAGCTTGTCCCATTCAATATTCATAATAAAACTCCTTTTAATAAATAAAGTAATAAAAACATAATTACATAAATATACCGCAGCTTGCTGTAATATCAAGCACTTTTCCCAAAAAACTCTGTTTTTAATTGGCTTTTTACTTGAGAAATATACAAAAAAACGGTACAGTCGGATATCGGCTTACTGTACCGTATAAAAATTAATTGCTTATCTGACGGAAATAATAGGGACTCCATGATGCACCGTTGGGAGCAAGGTAATATACTTTGGTTATCTTTGTCCATTGTACGCCGTGATTATCATAAATTTCTTTTGCGTGCAGGTCGCATTTTAAATAGGAACCCCGGTAATTGCCGATTTTGCCGTTGAAAACACGAGTGTTGTTCCAATCAATAAGCTCATCCATAACGCGGCTCATACTGCCTTTTTTGTAGGTGCTTTCGCTGATACGCAGGACTTTGATTATTGCATTGATATAGCGCGGGTGCAGAGCATCTGCTGTAAGTATCGGACATTCGCTTGCCGGCAGCCAGCCGGGAATAAGGTCATACAACCCGTCGCAGTTTATGAAATATCCGCAATCACGGGGTGAAAATCTGAAATCTGCCAATTCACAGTCAAGGTCAACCCGGCTTGACAGGCTTTCGTAATTTTCACAGTTGTAAAGTGTATGCAGTTCAGGATTTGAACGGCGTTCCGCCTTGACCGTAATCCGGTATTCCAGTGCAGAATGCTGTTCGGGAATAACTTCTGTAATAATCGCATCATCATTGCTCCAGGCGGCATTTGTTCCTGCAAGATTAACAAAAGATGACAGTTCTTCAGGACGCACCTGCCATACACTTGTGTAACTTACTTTGCGGCAGGGGGTGCCGTCAACAGAATAGCCGGAAAATTTTTCTTTTTCGGATAATGAAAGCATGCGGGTATAAATCTCTTTTGCCTGAAGTTCAAATGTGCTGCCGTAAGCGGATTGCTGTTCAGAAAAAGACTCCAGATAATAGTTGTCTCCTGCCCATTCTGCAAATGAACCTGTTTCAAGTTTTTCACGGAAAGACGGAACAGCCGCGGCCGGAACGAAAAATTGAACTTTTTTCAGATTTATTCCGTTTTCTGAACGAAGCAGAGAAATTTCCCCCAGCTGTAATTCTGAAGAACATAAAGATGCTGAAATTGTAACTTCAAAAAGTGCAGGAGTGATATTTTTCTGTACAACATTCGTGATAATAAAACTATCAGACGCAAAAAAACGGAACTGTGCCGACAAGTCCGCTGAATTTGTCAATATCAGATTTTTTTACATGATAAACAGCAATTTTTTTCTCAATGCCGCTCTCGGTACGGTTTTCGGTTGAAATAAGTTCAGTAATAAGTTTTCTTGCTGTAAGTTCAATAAAATAACCGTATTCTCCATCAGGAGTGCTTTTCAGCTTTTCAAGCACATAGTTGTCCGGAAGCCATGCGGAAGTATATGATTCATCATGGAAGCGGAGTTCTGCAATTTTACTGCCGTAAGAATTTTTGTCCCAGTAAAGTGTAATTTTGCGCCAATGGGCATTGTCACGGAAAAAATCACAAATTTTATCTGTACCGTTCCCGTCAGGAGTGATGTCGGCTATTTCTGAACTGAATGTAACGCAAAGTTTTTTGTGATTTCCGCCCATGTCAATAATTTTGCTTCGGGTGCAGTACATGCGAGAACCGTCCTCGGCAACGCTGATTTCTCCTGCATGCGGATAGGACGGAGTTTCCATACCGCTGAAAGAGTATTCTTTATGTTCAATGATTTTGCCTGCTTCTTCAATACGCTGCTTTCCCGGCAGCAGATGCCAGCCGTCATAACGCATCCTTCCTGTCATGCACAATTCAAAAATAAATTCATGGTCAAGTTGTTTTATCTCCAGTGCATCCAATACAAAATCAGGATGTTCCTGACGGAGATTGTAGCCTCCTCCTCCTACAATGAGCGGTTCTCCGATATTGCCTGCCCATGCGGCGGCATCGGCTCTTGCCTCCTCAACTGTTGCGGCATCGCTTTTGATTCTGAAAAAACTTTCAGCTGCGATAGTCCCGTCACTGTTGAGGATGTGACGAAAATAAATTGAGCGTGTTTCACTTATCATTTTTACCTCCTTTTGGTGTTAAAAGTGAATAAACTCTTTAAAATAAGAGAGTTTTGTCAACTTTCAGCTTGAAAAATAAAAATAACGGTGTATATTATGAAATTGTCTTTAAAAATTTTTTACAGGAGAATTTTAATTATGTTCAGCGCATCTGATTTGAGAAAAGGATTGAAAATTGAGATCGACGGTCAGCCGTGGATCATTACTGAATTTGATTTTTGCAAACCCGGTAAAGGCACAGCTCTCTACCGTTGCAAAATGAAGAACCTCGTCACCGGCGCCGGTATGGAAAAAACCTATCGCCCCACCGATAAAATCGAGAAACCCGACTTGGAAGAACGCGAACTTTTCTATTCTTACAACGACGGTCACAACTATGTTTTCAGCGACCCTGAAACTTATGAAGAAATGCAGGTTTCTCCTGAATTTCTCGGCAACAATGTTTATTTCCTGATTGAAGAAGCAACCTGCAAATTCACTCTCTTCAATGGCGAGCCGATTGAAATCATTCTCCCCACTTTCATTGAAAAAGAAATCGTTGAAACTGAACCCGCCGTCCGCGGCGATACCGCTACCAA
>JAZOSO010000190.1:0-1668 GCA_045657185.1 Victivallaceae bacterium
ACAATTTAAGCAATTTTGCAAATTTTATCAAAAAAAAGAAGATTGATAAAAAAATACCGCCGCACTGTCGCCGACCTTGCCCCCGGCGAAAGGATTACCGAAAATCATATTTTTGAAGCAATCCAATACCGTAAAACAGAAATCGGCGAAGATTGACAGCTTATTATTTATAACTCTCAACTGTGCAGAGAATTACAAATTTTTCTCATTTCTCGTTTGAAATGAAGAAGCAGGCAAATCTGCTGAATTATAGAGCGAACATACGGGGTCATCCGCCCAGGCATAGCGTGCAAAACAGGGGTATTGTACATTTTCGGAACTGACGATTATACTGCTGCCGTCAATGATAACTTCATCCGCAGGATAATATTTTCCATCAATTCCTGATACAAAAAAGCTCTGTTCACAGTCTTCTTTGATATACATTCCGTCGGCATTATCAAAAAAGAGACGGATTTTGCCGTTTTCAACGATATAAGATTTATACATCGGACCGCACGGTACGACATCGGTATAACGGTAAACATTGTACAAAGCATTCTGAGCCATACGGTATCCGACGCTCTTTTTATCTTGCGGATGGATGTCATTATGGTCGCCGATATCAATTGCGCTTGCCATATAAACATTATCCATTTTTTCAGTCAGAAGCCGTTGATTTTCACGCAAAACAGCCCATGTTGAGTTTTGATTGCATTTGCTGTTTTCAATTCCTCTGTAAAAATAAGCCAGCTGAACTTGAATAAACGGAAATTCACCCTGTTCAAAATTATAATACCAGTCTCGCACCATATTTTCAAGTTTTTTGAAATAGCTTTCTGAATTATAAATATCGTTCGCATTGCTTTCACCCTGATACCAGAGCGCCCCCCTCAACGCATAAGGCAGCAGCGGCTTAATCATGCCGTTGAAAAGGATTGACGGAGTATTTGCATTACCCGGTCCGAGGCGCAATGAATTTCCTGCAAGTATGCCGAAATCTTTTTCTGCGCATGCTTTCCATTCCCCGGCAAGCTCAATTTTTTTACCGTCGTCTGTTGAAATAAGATTATAACAACTGCTGTCTCCGTTGAAAGAACCGTCATAAAGGAATGAATAAGCGCGAACTGCAATAACATTTTTACCTGCTTTTACCAGAGAAGCCGGAATTTTATAACTTCTCTTTTTGTCATACCATTGAGTTTCAGAGCCTTTACCCGTGCGGCCGATTTCAACTCCGTTGAAGTAAGTGATATCCTGTTTGTCTATGCCGCCGAGTTCAAGCAGTAAATCTTTACCCTGCCATTCGCCGGAAAGAGAAAGTTCCTTGCGCGCCCAAATAGCGCCGTTGCCTGAAATTTTCTGCTGAATCCAGCTGCCGGGAACCTGCATATTTACCCATGAACTGTCATCAAAATTATTTTCAGCCCAGCCCCACTTGACACCTTCATTACCACTGTCAATGTATGCGGCAGGAATTGTATTATTCAAATTATTTACCAATGTTGAATCCCACAAATCGTCTTCCGAATTGATTCGGTCAAGCTGATCTGCCAGATGTGCAGTCTCAGGATTATTGAGCAGTCCTGAGCGGCTTGTCCACGCTTCTGCGATAGTGCCGCCCCATGCGGAAACTATCAAACCGACGGGAACATCAATTTTTTCCTGAATATATTTGCCGAACCATGC
>JAZOSO010000191.1:0-5289 GCA_045657185.1 Victivallaceae bacterium
ATACAAAATATATTTGCATGTCTATTGCCTAATCTCTCAAGCATACTTGACAATTCGCATATCTGTTATCAAATATCCTTTTCTTTTTTGAAAAGGTAGGGTCTAAGGGGAGGAAAAACTTTTTTCTTTTAATCAAGAAAAAAGTTTTTCCTCCCCTTTTTAAAAAGACTCAACTGATTATCCGCACTTGCTGTGACCGCAAGCGAGACATTTGATGCAGTTTTCCTGATTGATAAGTTCGCGTTCATGGCAAACGGGGCAAATCATTTTACCGTCATTGATGTCGGCTTTTTTCTCTTCTTTTTCAGGAGCCGGAGCGGCGGCGGGTGCGGCCTTCTTATTTTTCTTGCAGTCAATGATACCGAGTTTGCAAAGGTGTTCTTCGATAACGTAACCGATTTCAGCAGCCATTGAGGGGATGTATTTACCCTTTTTGAAATAACCGCCGTTGGGGTCGTAAACGCTCTTAAGCTCATCGACGAGGAAGGTCGGACGCGGGTCGTTGCGGAAGACGGCGGAAATAAGTCGGCTCATGGCAACAATCCAGGAGAAATGCTGGAGGTTTTTGGTATTGATGAACAGCTCGTAGGGTCTGAACTGACCGTCTTTCTGGAAGTCATTGATAGTGATGTAGAAAGCGTCAGGTGACTGCGGAGTTTTGATTTTGTAAGTATTACCGGAGAGTTCTTCGGGGCGTTTATCCATTTCAGCGAGGCTGACGGCGGGTTTCTTTTCTTCTTTCTTTTCCTCTTTTTTCTTGTCTTCATCACGGACGAGAACGCCGGCGATATGTTCGGAGGGACGGAAAGTTGTGCAGCCTTTCAAGCCTTTTTCATAAGCAAGCATGTAGATATTTTTGAAATCTTCAAAAGGATAATTGCCGGGAACGTTGATAGTCTTGGAAATTGAGCTGTCAACATACTGCTGAAGTTTTGCCTGAATTTCAAGATGTTCAACAGGGGTGACAGTGCCTGAGTGAACGAAATAATCGGGCAGATCTTTGGGATCGACTTTTTCTTTACCGACAAATTCGCAGTATTTGCGGTAAGCGGCATCGTCAATGCGGACTTCGGTAACATCGTTTTCATCAGTGTTGCGGATTTTGCGTGTGTAGCTGAAAGCAAAAACCGGTTCAAGACCGCTGGAAACATTGCCGGCAAGCAAACTGATTGTACCGGTAGGAGCAATTGAAGTCAGATGAGAGTTGCGGATACCGTATTTCATAATGCCGTCGCGGATATCCTGCGGAAGAGACTGAATAAATTTACCTGCGCAGTATTTTGCCTTATCGAGCATTTCAAATGCGCCTTTTTCCTGAGCAAGTTCAATACTTGCACGATAAGCCGCACAGGTGATGCGTTCCATGATTTTGCCTGCAAGTTCAATGGATTCAGCAGAACCGTATTTGACTCCCATGAAGATAAATGCGTCAGCAAGACCGGTAATACCGATACCCATGCGGCGTTTGGAAAGAGCTTCTTTCTTCTGCTGGGGCAAGGGATAATTGCTCTGATTGATAACATTGTCAAGCATACGGACCGCCAGCGGAACAACTTCGTCAATGCGTTCAAAATTGAATTCAGCCTCAGGAGTGAACGGATTTTTGACGAACTTGGTCAAATTAACAGAACCGAGCAAACATGCGCCGTAAGGAGGAAGCGGCTGTTCTCCGCATGGATTGGTGGCACAAATCTCTTCGCAATAATAAAGATTGTTCATCTGATTGATACGGTCAATGAGAATAAAACCGGGTTCAGCGTAGTCATAAGTTGACTGCATGATTGTATCCCAGAGTTTTTTAGCTTTAACAGTTTTCATAACCTGACCGTTGAACTTGAGATCCCAATCGGCATCATTCTGAACAGCTTTGATGAAATCTTCAGTAATAGCAACGGACAAGTTGAACATCTGAAGCTGACTGTTATTGCGTTTTGCAGCGATAAACTCTTCAATATCAGGATGATCGCAACGCATAACACCCATCTGTGCGCCGCGGCGCTGACCTGCACTCATAATGGTACGGCAGGTGGAGTCAAGAACCTGCATAAAGCTGATAGGACCGGATGATTGAGCCTCACAACCGCGAATGTTGCAGCCTTTGGGACGGATGGTAGAGAAGTCAAAACCGACACCGCCGCCCTGTTTCTGAGTCATGGCGGAATCTTTGACAGTGTCAAAAATGCCTTCGATAGAGTCTTTGATCTTGTTCATCACATAGCAGTTGAACATAGTGACTTCACTGCGTTTGGTACCTGCGTTGGCAATGATGCGGCCGCCGGGAATAAATTCCAGATTGCAGAGAACTTCCTCAAATTTTTTCTGATAATAAACTTTTTTGCTTTCGCCGGAAGCGATTGCCTTGGCAACTCGTTTCATAGTTGCTTCTATGTTTTCATCAGCGGGAATACCCTCTTCTTCGCTGCCCATGTAGCGGTACTTGCGGGACCAGATATCCTCAGATATCGAATACATTTTTACCCTGTCCTTTCTGTTTTTAGGATTTAAAAAACTGTATAATGTTGAAAATAAATACTTTATAGCAATCTCACCATATATTGTGTTATTTTACATCAAAACACACATTATATTGTGCTATCAAAATATATCATTTTTTGAAAAATGCAAATAAAAAACAACAAAAAAACAGTTTTTTTATTGTCCTGAGTTCAATACAGGTTCCACGCATCCGCAATTTATTATTATACAAAAGCGTATGCAGATAACGGCATTATAAAACAGAACGGGCAGATCTGATGAATCAGACTTCCTGCCCGTCATAAACTTACTTTTCACTACGCTCTGTTCCCTTTGAGGGGAGATAATTAAATTATTTTTTAAAGAATAAAAAATTGAGGGGGGGTGGGGTATAGTGAATTGCGAAAGCAAAACACGGGGCGTTTCATCGCCTTTTATTTGCTATCGCCTTGGCAAAAGCTCAAAGTATATTTTTACAACGGGATATGCCAATGTGACAGCATACAAAAAGAGAGCTTGCTCTCACCCAATTGTGGCGAAGTCCGGCGAAAGATTTGATTGCTCATTCCCCAAAAAAGGGGGAGGAGCAATCGAACATTTCGCCGAAAAACAACCTGACAATACACAGCCGCTGACACTCACGCGCCAGCGTCACATCGCACCGGGTCGTGCAGGGGCGGCGTAAGCTCCTGCAAAAAAAGCACAAGATACAGCTATCTCTCCATATTGGGAACATAGCCTTTCTCTCAAAACAACAGAAAGGATTATTCTGATTGTTTTCTGTTTTTACGGCTTTTCTTTTCGTCATACTTGACTAAATCAAGCAGGTCGCCGCGCAAAGTCACACCGAACGGAATTTTTGGACGGCGTGTGAAAAGCAATCCCATTTTGCGGCTGAGACGCATCTGCAAATTTACTGCCCAGCCGCCTGCGGCAAAGAAATCCGATACACGGCGGTTCAGCAGTTTGGATATGGAAACCAGCATCATCGGCGCACTGATTGTAAGGGCTATACCGAAAAGCACAGCAACAATTTTCCATGCCGCAACCTGCTGAACAGATTTTGCAATAAAGGCAACAGATGAACCGAGAGCCGCCAGACCGACGCCGCCGCCCATAAGCATCATTGAACCGCTGATGGCGGGAGTTTGCTGTACTGCTTTGGAATCAATTATTGCACCTTTACCCTTAGCGGCACTGTCAACCTGTTTATTGAGAACGCTTTCAACATCTTTGGAGCGGGTGGAGAAAAATTTATCCGCCTGCTTGGTAATAAAGTTGCCGAATGAATAAAACGGCTGCATCAACGCTTCAAAGAATGATACCGGCTGCTGGACAAAATCAATGACTTTGGCATCATATTCCGTACCGTCACCGGCATAAAAAAGACCGCATTTACCGATGAATATGTTGCGCATGGTACCTGAAGTTACGGCAGTTGCAACAGTCATTTTGCGGACTGTTTTATTAACAGAGCTTTCAAGCGCAAGATACATAACGCAGATATTGCTGCGCTGAATAATTTTTTTGTGTTCAGCAAGATTTGTCACACAGACATTCAGTGTAAAATAACGGCCGTCCATAATGACATACCCCGGCTGTACCATACTCAGCAGATTGGGGTCAAAAAGTTCGGAAAGAGAAACAAAGTTATTTACGAATTTAAGCATATACTTCTGGTACAGAGCAAGTTTACGCAAAGATTCAACCGCTTTGATTTCAGTTGACACTGACCTGTCATGTTCAATAAGTTCACGCAATTTGCAAATGGTATTTTCATCCAGGTCAAGTTCTATGGCCTCAAGCGTCATATCGGCAAACTTTTCATCAGCCCCGGTACTGTTCCACTGCAGTCTGACGGCAAAGTTTCTGACAATTTCGCCCCACTCATCAAAAGTAAGGATAGTATCATTGGCAATAGCTCCGACTTCAAACGCTTTACTCATAAAACTTTGCAGCTGATTTTTCCACAAAGGATTGACCCAGCGGTTCATATCGAGCATTTTTTTGGCGGAAAGCTGTGCGGCAGGTGCATTTTTGATAAACTCCTGAATTGCCTGAACATTCTGCGGGTCAACTTTGGTCTGTGCGGCAAAACGCTCCTCATCTTCATTGCTCAATGCACCGCAGAGCATGAAAAACTCTTCCAGTTTTTCTTTGACAGTCTGATAATTTTTGAAGAAATCGCCGGCTTTTTCCTTATAAATCGACTGCATTTCAATCTGAATACCGGCTTTGAGCCAGTCTCTCTGAGCAGAAGCCCGTTTGATATATTCAGTAAGCAAATCATCGTCAATTCCCTGCAATGTACTCAAATCGGTTTTTGAACCGCAAATACGCATAACATTGCCGATAATGCGAGCCAAATCCTCATCTTCAGTATTTTCCAGCGTGACAATACCGTCGCCGTTGCTGTTCCCTGCCCCTATGATAGAAGCTGTATTGCGCAGCTCAGCCAGAGACAGAGTCTCCTGCCCGTCAAGGTGCATATTACTCAAAATAAGCTGAAACGATGCCTTGAGCATGGCACTGTCTGGATGTTCTTCATTGAAAGCGTCTATTTTCAAAACATCTGAAGAGGCATTGACATTGGAATAATCCTTCAAAACTCCGAGCATCCACTTCAAAGCATTACGCAATTCATCGGGACGCACTCTGCCGTTGCCGTCGCTGTCAAGGAATTTCAAAAATTCAGCATCTGCAACAACGGCGTCAATCGGCATGGAATTGACCGCCCATAGAGCACTGTCAAGCTCAACGATTTTTTTCATATCCTCAGCATAATTGATTGACGGCTGACGGCATGAACCGACA
>JAZOSO010000192.1:0-5226 GCA_045657185.1 Victivallaceae bacterium
TCTCCCCATATTGGGAACATAGCCTTATTTTTATGCATCAGCGTTTTTTTGCGCGGGCTTTTTTCATATCCTCAAACTCTGCGAGAGTACCGGGGAAGTCAGTTATTTTTCCGTTATCAATTTCAATGATGCGGGTGGCAAGACTGCTCAGAAATTCGCGGTCGTGGCTGACAAAAAGAATGGTATTTTTGTACAGTGTAAGTGCATAGTTCAAAGCTTCAATAGATTCGAGATCGAGGTGGTTGGTAGGTTCGTCAAGGACGAGGACATTGCCGCTTTCAAGCATCATTTTGGCAATGATGAGACGGGCTTTTTCGCCGCCGGAGAGAACTTTTACCTGTTTGTAAACGGAATCACCGGAGAAAAGCATTTTGCCCATAAAAGAGCGAAGTTCAGTTTCGCTCATGCCTTCTTCGGGGCTGAAGCGGGCGAGCCAGTCAATAGCTTTGTCCTCCATGTTGAGAATATCAGCGGCATCCTGCGGGAAGTAGCTGATTTTTACGGTTTCGCCGAGAACGACACTGCCGCAGTCGGGTTCAAGCATTTTTGTAAGAATTTTGAGCAGAGTTGTTTTACCGACGCCGTTGGTACCGATGATAGCTATGCGTTCTTCGGGACCTGCGGTGAAATTGAAGTCTTTGAAAAGTTTTACATCATATTCTTTGGCGATGTTTTCGGTTTCAATAACTTTGGTTCCGAGTCTGAGTTCGGTATTGAAACGGATATAAGGTGAGACGCGTGAACTCGGTTTGATTTCCTGCAGCTGGATTTTATCAAGTTCTTTCTGGCGGCTGGTGGCCTGGCGTGCTTTTGATGCATTTGCACCGAAACGGTTGATAAATTCTTTCAAATCGGCAATGCGTTCTTCTTTTCTCTGATTTTCACGGCGGATGTTTTCCAGAGCAATGGCATTAGCGGTCATAAACTCATCGTAATTGCCTGTAAACTGGCGGATTTCCTGATAGTCCAAGTCTGCAATATGAGTACAAACCTGATTAAGAAAATAACGGTTGTGGGAAATGACGATTAATGTACCTTTGTGATTGCATAAGAAGCTGCAGAGCCAGTCAATACTTGCAATATCCAGATGGTTTGTCGGTTCGTCAAGAAGCAGAATATCGGGGTTGAAAAACAAAACCTGAGCCAAAAGAACGCGCAGTTTAAAACCGCCGGTCAGGGTTGACAGCGGCTCAAAATGTTTATCTTCGGGAATTCCGAGACCGACGAGCAGCTTTGCTGCATCGGCTTCCATGGTGTAACCTCCGGCATCACCGAAAAGTTCTTCAATATCATTGGCGCGTTCATCTTCTTCGGGAGTAAGGTCTGTTTTTGAGTAGAGATATTCGCGTTCTTTGTGCAGACTCCAAAGTTTTTCGTTGCCCATGCAGACAACATCAATGATGGGAAATTCGTCAAATTCATAATGGTCCTGACGGAGAAAACCGATTTGTTTGTCCTGATCAACGGCGATTTCGCCGAAAGTCGGCGCAAGCTCACCGGTTAAAATTTTCATAAAAGTTGATTTGCCCGCACCGTTGGCACCGATAAGACCGTAACGGCATCCTTCGTTGAATTTGACAGAAACATTTTCAAAAAGCGTTTTCTGACCGAAACGCATGGTAACATTGGCTGCACTGATCATTTGTATATTATTCCTTTTGCAAAAAAAATTGTATTCAACAGATAAAAAACATGAATTATTAATATACACCTTTTTTGCAAAATTTCAAATCAAATTTGATTTCATATCGGGGAGTACAGAGCAGCGGGATACTTGAGAAATTTGAGAAGAATAAAAATTCATATTTCTCAAAAAATCTCAAATATCCCATTCATAAAAAGCACAATTATAACATTTTCATAAAATATTCAGCAACTGCAGGATTGCTGCTGAGTTCAGGATGAAATGTCATGGCGAGCTGATTTTTTTGACGGACGGCAGTTATTCTGCCTGCATGTTCAGCGAGCACTTCAATATCAGGTGCGCAGAATTCAATTTGCGGAGCGCGTATGAAGCTCATCGGAACATTTTTCTGTTCGGCGAAAGTGCCTTCAATGTAAAAACTGCTGAGCTGTCTGCCGTAAGCATTTCTGCGGACAGCGGCAGAGAGTGTGCCGAGATGTACAGTCGGGTCGTCAAGCAGTTGTTCCGCAAGCAGAATAGTTCCCGCACATGTTGCCATAACGGGAAGTCCGGATTTTATCATTGAACGCAAATCTTCCAGCATATCAAGTTCGCGCAGGAGTTTGCCCTGAACGGTACTTTCGCCGCCCGGGAGGATAATGCCGTCAAAGTCGAGAGTCAAATCCTTTTTCTGACGGATTTCCAATGTTTTGCAGCCGCAGAGGGTGAAAAATTTTTCATGTTCGGCAAAATCTCCCTGAAGTGCCAAAACTGCAATTTTCATCAGATACCCCGTTCTTCCATGATGATTTTTATTTCGTCCGGATTGATACCGACCATAGCTTCACCGAGACCGGCGGAAAGGTCGGCAAGCATGTTGAAATCCTGATAGTTGGTGACTGCTTTGACGATTGCGGCGGCGCGTTTGGCAGGGTCGCCTGATTTGAAAATGCCGGAACCTACAAAAACACCTTCTGCACCGAGGAGCATCATCAACGCGGCATCGGCGGGAGTTGCAACACCGCCTGCGGCAAAGTTGACTACGGGAAGTTTGCCGTTGACATGAACATAATTCAATAAATCAAAGGGAACTTGCAAGGTTTTTGCAGCTTCATAAAGTTCATCTTCTGCCATGTTGGCGATACGGCGGATTTCCTGATTCATTTTGCGCATGTGGCGTACAGCCTGAACGACATCTCCTGTTCCGGGTTCGCCTTTGGTACGGATCATGGCTGCACCTTCGTTGATACGGCGGAGTGCTTCACCGAGGTCGCGCGCACCGCAGACAAAAGGAACTTTGAAAGCGCGTTTGTCGACATGATAGATATCATCAGCGGGGCTGAGAACTTCACTTTCATCAATGTAGTCAATTTCAATAGCTTCCAGAATGCGTGCTTCGGCAATGTGACCGATACGGCATTTTGCCATAACGGGGATTGAGACTGCCTGTTGAATACCGCGTATCATTTCGGGGTCACTCATGCGGGAGACACCGCCTGCTGCGCGGATATCGGCGGGAATGCGTTCCAGAGCCATAACTGCGCATGCGCCTGCATCTTCTGCGATTTTTGCCTGTTCGGGAGTTGTAACGTCCATGATTACGCCGCCTTTGAGCATTTGAGCGAGGCTGCAATTCAATGCGTATTGTTGATTTTCCATTTTTTTTCCTTTCATAATTTGTTTCAGGGTTTGACTTTAATATAATATGTGTTATATTTCATTACAAATCATAAAATTGTATGGAATACAATAAAATGCCGACAAATTCTTTTGAAAACTTTTATTTGAGCTGGTGCCCTGACAAAAGCAAGATAAAACGCCCGTATTATCTCGCTCTTGCCAATGCGCTTGAGTCTGATATTATCAGCGGCAGACTTGCGGCAGGGACAAAATTGCCTCCGCAGCGTGAACTGGCTGATTATCTGGATATAAATTTTACCACTGTTACACAGGCGTACAATCTTTGCAGGGAAAAAAATCTTATTTACGGTATTGTCGGACGGGGGACTTTTGTTGCGCCTGTACCTGACAAAAATATCCGCCATTTGCGCAAAAATTCAGCTGATATTATTGAACTTGCTCTGGTCAAAGGGTTTGACAGTGTCAAAGCTCCGATTATTGAAGCCAGTGAAAATGTATTGAAAAAAGGATACATTGAAGAACTTTATTCCTATACTGAAGTTGCCGGACATTTGCATCAGCGGGCGGCGGGAGCGCATTGGATGAGCAGAATGGATGTTCATACTGACAGTGAACATACGGCAATTTTTTCAGGTGCGCAAAATGTGATAAGTGCGGCATTGCTGTCGCTCTTTTGCATCGGTGATAAAATTGCCGCAGATGAATATACTTATTCAAATCTTATAGGTACGGCAGGATTGTCGCATATACGGCTCGTACCTGTGAAAGGTGATGAGTACGGCATGCGTCCTGACGAACTGGATGCAGTTTGCCGCAGGGAGGATATTCGGGGCATTTTTCTGATGCCGAATTGTGCCAATCCGACGACACTTACGATTTCTGAAAAGCGCAAAGATGAACTTGCAGAAATAATTGCCCGCCATCGTCTGATACTTATTGAAGATGATAATACTGGAATTCCTCCTGATGTTGCAAATACTTATCATTCAATGTTTTCACGTTTGCGGGAACAGACGGTTTATATCTGCAATTCAACAATGGCTTTGTGCAGCGGTCTGCGTGTGGCATTTGCCGCATTTCCTGAAATTTTTAGAGAAAGACTTATGAATGCGCAGTATTTGCTGAATATCAAAACTTCTTCTCTTGATGCGGAAATTATGACTGAACTTATCCTCAGCGGCAAGGCGGGCAAAATACTTGAACAGAAAGCAAAATTGGCATACACAAGAAATCTTATTTTTGACAGAATATTTCCTCAGGCAGTCAAAGCCGGTACGCCGTCAGCATTTTTCCGCTGGCTGCCGCTCGGAGCATTGCCGATTGATGAAGTTGAACTTGAACGGGAACTTTTACGGCGCGGTGTCAGCGTGTACGGTTCATACCATTTTGCAATTCAGAGAAATCACGAACATTTCATACGGCTTGCAATCTCTTCGCCTGCAACGGATGAAGAATTGCAGAAAGGTTTGTTTTCAGTCCGGGACTTTCTTGCATCATTATAATATTTTGTGTATTTGTTGTAAAATAAGTTCTTGATTTTTTTTTCTGTTGTGCTAAATTATAAAATCAAACTAATTAATTATGAAGGAGTTTTTTATGAAAAAATTTTTCAAATCAATCCTGACGGCAGTTGTTGCTGTTTGTGTATTGCAGTGTGTCGCTGCTCCGGTAAACAATGAATTTACCGCGAGTAATGTCAAACCTGTCAAGTATGTTTTTCTGTTCATCGGTGACGGTATGTCACTTCCGCAGCGTATGTCTGCTCAGGAATTCAGTCAGAAATCCGGCAACGGTAAACTTTTTATCAATTCAATGCCCTGTCAGGCAATAACCTCCACCAGTTCTGCAAATTCTTTTATTACAGACTCTGCTGCCAGCGGTACAGCCATTGCTTGCGGTGAAAAAACAAAGAACGGTGTTATCGGTATGGCAGCAGACCGTAAAAGCAAGCTTGAATCTAT
>JAZOSO010000193.1:0-5262 GCA_045657185.1 Victivallaceae bacterium
CAAGCGTTTAATTACGCTTTCAGCTTCAGCGGCAATAACATTACAAAAATTATCATCATTGGGATAACGGCTGCATGCCATCATAAAATCCTGCCAAACCATGATGCCGTTTTTATCACAGAAATCATAAAAGCTCTCATCTTCATAAATCCCGCCGCCCCAAATTCTTATCATATTGCAATTCAAATCGCATGCTCTCCTGAGTATTTCCGTCTGCCGCAGAGAATCGCTTGAATGTAATGCATCAGACGGAACGTGATTAAACCCCAATACCCGAATCGGAACATTATTTATATATATCTGAAAATCAGGTTCTGCAGAATCTGTTGCAACCTTCAAGGCTTTCAGGCGTATATCACGGATTCCGTAATTAAAACTCTGTTCTGCAAGTATTTCAGAAGTTGAACTGCGCAAAAGTTTAACCGATACTGAATATAAATAAGGCTTGCCGTAAGAGCGCGGTGACCAGAACTTGGGATTGAATACAGGGAAACGGACTAATCCCTGTGCTGAAAAAACTGTATTTTCCGCATGAAAAACTGAATCTTCACAAACACCGTCAACAGTTATTTTCAAATCGTCAATACTGTATTCACTGCTTTCTATTCTGAAAGTATAAACAAGTCTTGCCGCATCATCATATCTGCGTTCCTGCTGTAAATATCCTTCTATATCAAAAGTATAATTTTTCAGATAAACATTACGGAAAATCCCCCCCAATGCCATTCTCGGAGCGATATCCCACCCCCACACATGAGCAGGTTTACGCACCCTTAAGACTTCGGAGTTGAAAGCATTCAAACTTAACGCACTTGCCAGATAAGGATATTTACGAAACGCGTTATTGGCACTTGCGATGTGTACAGCTACTTGATTTTTCCCTTTTTTAAGAGCAGACGAAACGTCAAATTTATGAGAAATCATAGCATTTTCCGCAGTTGCGGTCAAAATGCCGTTGACAAATATTGAAGCATAACAGTCAAGACCGTCAAACACCAATTCAGTTTTGCCGTCGCCGTCATATTCAAATTCACGCTGATAACACCACTCATAAAACTCATATTTTCGCAGCATCATTGCATTAAGTCCGACATACGGGTCAGCAATCAAACCGACTGCAAACAGTTCCGACTCGATATTTCCCGGAACAACAGCATTTATCTTTATATCACCTTCAGAAAAAATTTGCGGCGGCGTGCCGTTTTCCATACGCCCGGCAAGTATCCATGAGCCGTTAAGGTCAATAATTTTCATGCAAGCTCCTTTTTTATGGCTGTGTTTCCAACTCAGCTGTATCTGTAATTTTCATTTACCGACCTGCATTGGAAACAGGGCTTTTTTTAAATCATCAAAAAATGTAGCACGCATTAAAAAAAAATCAAACATTCTCAACACAAAAAACATTAAAATCCATACATATTACTTTCCCCCCCTATCAGTTTTTTTCTTATATACTTTTGCTTTTTACAAAAAAGTAATAGAATAGATTTTTTACTATTATAGTAAGTTATCAGCCTTTATTGGGAACAGAACCTATTTTTTTGACGAATAAAATAACGCTTGATTTCCAGTAATTGTTTGCGGTATTCGGTAAATTCTGTATTATTCTTGTCGATACTCCAAACAAAATTTACTTTTCCGAGCAATTTATCCAAATCATTTTCCGTCAGTTTTTGCCAGTCATTTTCCCAATAGCGATTAAGATAATACATTTTCTGCCGCAACTCTCTGCGCAGTTCTCGCGGAGCTTGCAGTTTTTCATTAACTACAATTCCTGTCACCTCCTGCCGATTATTACGATAAAGTACCCGGATTTTTTGATTATTAAGATGCAGTCCGTAAGAACAAAGATTTTCCCGGACAAAAGAAATCAATTTATTTTTCAAATAATCACTTATATTGCCCGACAAAGTAATATCATCTGCATAGCGACTGTAATTTACATTCACAAAACGGCAAAATTTTATCATCACATTATCAAATTCGCACAACAGTCGATTCGCAAGAAACGGACTTGTTACCGCCCCTTGCGGCAAATGTCCCTTAAAAGTGCATAATTTTGCAATAATTCGTGCCGGTTCTTCTGCAATATTCTGCTTCTTAAAATAATCCCGCACTAAATTGAATTTGACTGCCGGAAAAAAGTTTTTTATATCAAGCCCTATAATTACAGGTTGATTCAGATGTATTTCGGCATTTTTTATAATATTACGTTTCTTTTCAAAAGCAGTTGCAACTTTTGGAACAGACTCAGAAACAAACTCCTGAAGTATTTTTCGCTGAAGTTTTTTCAGGAGCGGTGCGGGAGCCTCAATAGTACGGAACTTACCGTTTTTCTTCGGTATTTTATAAACGGTATAAAACTTATCCAAATTATATGTTATAAAATACAACTGCCTGGTGGTTAGCCTGAGCTTTTCACTGAGCATATTAACTGTTTCTAATTCTTGAGAAAGTTTCCCGCTTATCATAATATCAAAAAAAGCAGGCACTTTTATCACTCGAATCTCGCTTATCAAGCGAGATATTTTCCCTACTCGCTTGTCAAGCGAGACATTTTCCCTGATATCAGGAGAATGTGCCTTCCAAAACATCCGCCTGTGTTTACCTTGCTAAGTATCACATTACTCAATGTGATACGCGGCAAGAAGTACACAGAAGGAGTTTTGAAGGTGCAAGCGACGCCGAGAGCAGGTCAAAATGACCGCTTGTCAAGCGTTGCCGGACACAATATTCCGGAACGGCGACTCGCCGTTCATGTCTGATTTAACTCAAACAATGGTTCTGATAAAAGTGCTGCTCTATCCTTTCATTTTCATAATGTAGTGTTAAAAATTGCCTTTGCAATCAAATAAAAATTTATTTGCAAAATATTTTTTTACCGTTGAGGTTCGTGCCATTCGCTGTTCGGATTTTTGCGGCAGCGACCATTGGTCAAAATACGGATATTCACATGAGAATAGCCGCAATACTTGCAATAAACTCTTACCATGATTTTTTCCTTTCTATATGATTTTATTTAAATTTCATCCAATGACCAGATTTCAAAATAAATCTGATTTAAAAATAAACCAACTTGCTTCTACTCCGTCGAATTCACCGCCGCCATCCAAACGCATTTGCAATGCGTCTTCATCATCTTCTTCGTCGCTTTCATATGATTCAAAAAAGCATCCATCACGGCTGATCAAGACAGTTTTTACAAAATGGTATTCCTGATTTTCACTTTCTGTGACAGCTTTGAGATCAACACCTTCGGCTTCAAAAAGCTGTTGCCAATCATAAAGCGGCATATACATCCTTTGATATACAACTCTACCATCAAGGACATAACGGATAACCGGCATAAATAGAGCATTCTTTTCAATATGAGGGAAGCGAATGTAAAAATCCTTTACTTCGTACTCATTATAATAAACATGCTCTCCTGTGTGTATATTTAATACCATAATCTTACCTCCCTAATTAATTCAAATTCCATTTTTCACGAATATAGTTTATTGCTTCTACTTTTGAATGCCCGGCAGAATATTCTTCATTCCAATATACCCCACGCATCACGACATTCAACGTTGCTTTGCGTTTGGCACATTCAAAAGTTTTAAAATCGCAAGTTGCAACAGTGTATGAAGATTCAGTTGAATTTCTCAACGCAAACCATTTGAATTTCTCAAAATCTTCATCTGATTCAACCGGAAATTCCATATCATTCATTACATAATACCATTTGCCATGATTGCCGATGCAAGTTTGAATTTCAGAGGCAGTGTCTTTAAAATTTTTATTGATATCAGGAATGGTTGTAAGAAATTCATTCCACATGAAAACCCCGAAAATCTGTTTGTACATTTTCAAAAATCTTGCAAGTGCAAATTCATTGAATTTATCCGCATTTTCAATCCCGGCAATTTTATCGCTGTCAAGATATAATAATTTTTGAGATTCAGGATTATTATCCGGATAATTCTCATTTGGGAAATTATCCTGTCTTGAACGATTTGTCGTCAATGCAATAGGGACATTATTGCCGCTTGACCAGCACATTTTATCAGTTTTTGCTTCCGATTTATCTTTTGGGAAACAATGATCATAATCCCACGGACGATTATCTTCGTGCAGATTTTTGAGATTACCGAAATTTTTTGCCAAATATTTTCCGCAGGCAAGTGTAACAAAGTTAAATGATTTACCATTTCCCCAGTCAAAAGTTTTACCCAAACGCGAATCTATAAAAAGATCTTTTTCTTTGTCTGTGCTGAATTTACCTGTTGCAAGTGCATCCGAATCAATCTCCTGTAAAACTTTTTCATCTGCAGGCGGAATTAAATATCCTTCATAGAAACATTCTGCAACAGCTTTTTTCAAAATTGTATCGCATGAATCACCGGAATCATTTGATATTGCAGAAATAATTTTTACGGTGGCATTGGTAAGACAGTTTTTATCTCCGTTGACACGGGCATCTTTGCAGAAAAAGCAGAGCAGAAAAATTGTTCCCCAGAACAGTTTTACATCAACTTTTTTATTGAGAATAATCAATGCTGTTTTCAATATTTCAGACGGCAGCACAGACAAATGGTAAGGCAGTATTTCAATTTTTTCGTCGAGCTTATTAAATTCCAGTCTATATTGTTCCAGAAGAGCAAAATTATGTTCAATTTTCTGTAAAAACGAATTTAATTTTTCTGATTCATCTTTTTTGTTTTTGAAAAATATTTTTATGTCATTGGCATTCCAGAATCGATTGATATTTTCCTGATACAAAATGTGAACTGCCAACTGAAAAACTGACTGTGCAATCTCTGCCGTATTTTTGAAATTTTTTGAAATACGCTCAAAATATTCCCTTGATTTTTCAATACCGATTTCCTGCAAAGCACTTTTCAAGGCAGAATACGCAAGTTCAGTTTGAGAAAAAGGCGTGCCTTGTGAGTTCATGCGGCGGAAAAATATATCCAGCCACTCTGCATCAGGATTTTTGAAATATAAATTATTTTCATTACAGTTTGATGAAGAAATATTGCCGCCAAGAAGCGGAATCAACGGTAATTCGATAATTTCCAACAGTTTATT
The DNA here is from genome assembly GCA_045657185.1 of Victivallaceae bacterium. Taxonomy (GTDB): domain Bacteria; phylum Verrucomicrobiota; class Lentisphaeria; order Victivallales; family Victivallaceae; genus RGIG5270. The sequence goes on from JAZOSO010000193.1 coordinate 5,074, forward strand.
CCGCAAATCGGTATAATATTTTTTTTCAGATTCAGTGAAATCTGCAGGAGCAAATTCATTTTCAAGCAAATCAGTAAATTTGACCATTTTCACCTTATGGCAAGGATATGGTTTGATTGAACCAACTTGGGGCTTCAAAAAAAGTTGACCTTCGTTTAACCCATTTGCCTTCAAAACCTGTCGTCTTTC
>JAZOSO010000194.1:0-21084 GCA_045657185.1 Victivallaceae bacterium
TCAGTCTATATTTAGTACAGAGCCATAAATAACAGATAATATGCACTCCTTCGGTTGTGTCCGACTTCAGGGGTGCATATTATTTTTGCTTACGCAAAACAACTGTACCGCAAAAACCTCTATTTTTTATTCTCAAAAAAATAATTTCATTATCTCCCCTCAATGGGAACAGAGCTTTTTCATAAATATAATCCCATATCATAAAAAAGAATAAAATTCAATAATAAAGACCGGTCTTTATTCAGTACACAGCCTTATTTTTTTCATTCATGGTGTTTCTGTACATATTTTTTTAAAAATTGTACATTGTCATATTATGTATCATACTGTATATTAGATTTGTATTTCAAAAAAGTATTTTATAATATTTTGAAAATTTCATACAAATCTTTTACGGAGGTATTTATTATGGCAGACACTATTTTAACACAACAGGAATTCGCCGACCGCATAAATCGCGCACAGCAAGTTTTGTGTACTACTGAACTTGATGCAGTGCTGGTTTTCTCCACTGAATCCGAACCTGCGGGAGTACGTTATTTTTCCGACTACTGGCCCAGCTTTGAAACCGCAGGAGTTCTCATTCCCCGTGAAGGCGCAGCCGCTCTTATTATCGGTCCTGAAAGTCTTACTTATGCAACTTCCCGTTCAAAAATCGCCAATGTCATTCAGACTATGGATTTCCGTGAATCTTCACAACCCGATTACCCCGGTTCAACTCACCCCGACTGGAAAAAAATCCTCGCCGATTTTAAAGTTAAAAAACTCGGCATTACAGGATTTCACATGTTCCCCTATACTATTATGATGAATATTGCCGAAGCTCTCGGCGGTATGCAGAATATCGTCAATGCCGATGCACTTCTGCGTCCTGTGACCATGAAAAAGTCTCCGCTTGAACTTGAATGTCTGCGCAAAGCCGCTAAAATTTCTGAATTCGGCTTCAAAGCAATTCTTGAAAATATCAAACCCGGCATGACCGAAGCCGAACTCTGCGGCATTGCAACACAGGCAATGCTTTCAAACGGTGCAGAGTCAACCGGTTATCCCGTCTGGTGCTGTTCAGGTCCCAATTCAAATCAAGCTATCAGCCGCCCCTCTCTGCGCAAGGTTCAATGCGGTGAAATCATCCATTTCAGCATCGGTGCCAAAGTTGAAGGTTACAGCGCAAGTATCGGCCGCCCCGTCGTCCTCGGTAAATGTCCCGATGAAATCCGCAAATTCATGCAGGTTGGTCTGGATGCTCTCAATATGACTTTTGATATCATGCAAGCAGGAGTTGCCGCCGCCGATGCCGCTAAAAAAATCCATGGCTATGTTATTGAACAGGGATACGGCGATGCTCTGCTCTACGGTCCTGCTCACGGCTGCGGTCAGATGGAATGTGAATATCCATTCCTTGAAACTTCCTCTGATTACATCCTTGAAGAAAATATGACATTTATGGCGGATATGTTCCTGCACCGCAACGGCATGGGGTTCCGCTGGGAAGACGGACTTATCGTCCGCAAAGGTCCTGCTGAACAGCTTTCAAATTACGGCCGTCAGATAAATATTCTGGAGGTCTGAAATGATTATTGACATTCACGGTCACTTGGGCAATATCAATTTTGCTCCGTTCTGGCAGGCAGGGACTGCGAAACTTGAGCAATACTGCACCGATTCAGGGGTGGATTTGCTCTGTTTGTCCTCATCCCGTGCCATCATGTATGACATTCATGAAGGGAATGCCGAACTCGATGCCGCTTTGAAAGAAAGTTCAAAACTTCTCGGCTATGTCGTTGTCAGCCCGACTTTTCCCGACTCATTGAACGACCTTGCCTATCTCAAGAGCAATTCCAAATTCCGCGGTGTCAAAATTCATCCTGATTATCACGGTTATCAGCTTCCGACCAAATCCAACCGTGACTGGGTGGAAGCAGTTGCCGATCAGACACCGATGATGCTTTTTCATGTCTCATGTATGCCCGGAACAGGTTTTTCTCCTGCAAAAACTGTTGCTGAAATTGCAAAAAATCACCCGAAAACAAAATTTGTTCTTGCTCACATGGCAGGCATTTATCAAAACGGAAATTATCCCTATTTCCCCAATATGGACTCACTTGAAGGTGTTATGGAAATGGGACTTGATAATGTTTGGATTGATACTGCACACTTCCTCATGTACGTTTATCCGGGCGTAATGGAAAAAATGTACAGAATTGCAGGTGCAGACCATATCGTTTTCGGTACTGATGCTCCGCTTCAGGGACCGATGCAGATGAAATTCGCCATCGACGCAATCAATGCTCTCGATATCCCGCAGGAAGACAAGGATAAAATATTCTTCAAAAATGCAAAAAACATTTTGGGAATATAATAAAGTAAATATAAATTCATCACCTTATTAAAAAACAAACAAAAGAAAGGATTTTTAAAATGAGCGAAAGATTTCAAGACGCATTCTGGCTGTGGGGACAGTCCCCCGGCAGTCACCACATTACCGCCAAACTCCCCGGTGTCAACAAAATGACTCCCATTGAAGGCTGCCGTGAATTCGGTATCCCCAACTGTTACCGTGTTGTTATGAGCGGTTTTCCCAACAAACCTTACGACCCCGAAGCAGAAGCATTGACCGAATGCAAACAGGTTGTCTGGTCAATCACAGGTTCTCTTGATACCAAACGCAATGACGACGGTATCGGTGACCTTTATGAAACTTTGCGTCTGGCAGAAAAATTCCCGAATTTCACCGGCGGCGTACTGGATGACTTCTTCAACCGTGACCGTATCGGCTTTTTCCCGCCCGAAAAATTGGCTTTCATGCGAGAAAAACTTCATGAAAAAAATCTGAAACTCCACGTTGTTGTTTACAATCATGAACTTGACTGGGGCATTGAAAAACACCTTGCCGAATGTGACGTCATCACTTTCTGGACCTGGAACGGCAATAAATGCCTCTGCGAAATGGAAGAAAACTTCACAAAATTGCAGAAAATGGCTCCCGGCAAGGAATTCCGTACAGGCTTCTACATGTGGGACTACCGCAACTCAACGACTTTGAGCTTGCAGCAGATGGAAGACCAATGCAATAACTATCTCAAATGGTGGAAAGAAGGCCGCACAAACGGTCTCATCCTCTGTTCCAACTGTATCGCTGATATCGGTTTGGAAACTTCTCCATGGACAAAAGAATGGATGAAGTCTGTCGCTGACGAAACACGCTGACAATCATCTGCAAGGAGTCTTTTTATGAAAAAAATTCCGGCCTTGATTTTATTATTCTCTGTTTTTTCAATCGTCTGCGGCGCAGAAAAACTGGATTGGAAGACAGATTTTTCTGCCAAGTCAGATAAAATGCTGACCTGGAAAACTTCCAAATCCAAAGTCAAAATCGTCAAAGATTTTGCAGACAAAGAAAAAACACAACCCGCAATGACTATGATTTTTGATAAAAATACAAAAAATGTCAATGCACTTGCCGGTAAATTTTTTCCTGTCGTAAGAGGCAAAAAATTAACTGCCGTTGTCACTGTCAAATGTTCAGGATTCAACGACGACGGCAGAGTTTCCGTCTCCATGCAGGGGTGGAAAGCGAAAAAATCACAAATCCCCGCCGCCAATACTTCAAGCGGGAAAAAAATCTCCGAATGTACCGAAGATAAAGAGATTGCTCTCACTTTCACCGTCCCCGATAAAGGTGCATGGGCAAAAGCCGATTGGATTTATCTCACCATAAGTGCAAAAGCCAAAGGTCCGGGAACTGTTATTTTTAAAGACCTTGAATTTTATGAGGAATAAGTATCATGAAAAGACTTCTCAAATATTTTATCGCACTTCTGCCGCTTGCTGCGGCGGCAGACAGTGAATTCTTCAAAGAACAGACAATGAAGGAAAAACTCAATCATCCGGATTTGACTTTCGCAGTAACTTTTGACAACCGTACACTTGATGCGGATTTCGCTAAAGGCGACCCCAATACGACAACTCTTAAAGATGTCAATCTGGGTTTGCGCGGCATCATCGGTTTTGACGGCAAACAGGCATTTCTCCCCGAAGGACTCGAAGAGCTCAAATATTCCGTCAAAAACAATATCAGTATTCCCGAAGGTACTGTTATAATGTGGCTCAAAAATGAGTCAATCAAACCGGCCTCAACTCCTGTCAAACGCGGCAACATTCCGCTTTTTGAGGCAAAATTTATGAACGGAAACGATTACCTGACCTATCGTCTGGCGGATTTTACCGACGGTACGAACTATTTTGAATGGGCAAATTCGTATCCGCCCCGCTCTTTCGGTCAGACAAAATATGCCGCAGCATTGATGACTGATATTCAAAAAGGCGAATGGTATCAGCTCGCCGCCACATGGACTCCGAAAGAAATACAGATTTTTCTCAACGGCGAACTCAAAGCAACTACCGCACTCCCCCAAAAAGCCGCAAAAACAATCAATATGAAACCCGATACTCGTTCATATATCGGTATCCGCAGTCTTTTTTACGGCTCCAAAAATGAATTCAAAGTCATCGCCGATGACTTCAAAATATACAGCAAGGCACTTTCTCCCGTAGTAATTAAAAATCAATATCTTGCGGTATGCAAAAAATTGCCTGAAGGCAAAAAAATCGAAGCATTTTCCGTTAATATCCACGGTATTGACGACGGCAGAAACTCAAAAGGTCAGGTTGAATTTGAATATGATTTCTCCTATGTTGAAAAACAATTCAAAAAAGCCGCTGACAGAAAAATAGTTCTCTCAATCACTGACCCGTCAGGCAGAAAAATCTCAAAAACTTTCAAGCCGGAAAAAATAAACTTCTGCGGCAAAGTTGATAATATCGCCGATAACGGCAAACTCAAACTTGTTTCCGAACTTTTCCTTGACGGCAAAAGCGCAGGCAAAGTTGAAAGTTCCGCCGACATTCCCGATTTAAGTTTCATCGGCAATACTTACGGAGCAGAAGATACCGTTCCAGCAATCTGGACTCCGATTGAAGTAAACGGACGCAATGTTTCCGTCTGGAACAGAAAATATCAATTCGGAGCAGGTCCTTTCCCGACACAGATTTTTATCGGTAAAAATCAGGCAAAACTTTTTCTGAAAGCTCCTGAACTCGCATTTAAAGACAACAGTAAAATCAAGTGGCAGGCAGGAAAAACTGTCCGCAAAAACTCTTATGTCGAACTTCACGGTACCGGTACTCTCAACGGCAGAAAACTCAAATACTGCACCCGTATTGATTTTGACGGACTGCTTAATTGCAATATAACTTTCCCGCAAGGTCTGACCGTTGGAGATATGACTTTGAAATATCAGCAAAATCCTGAATTTGCCAAATATCTGATGACACCGACAGTTTACGAAAAACAGACTGACCCCGTTGTTTTCTCCCGTCTTGCAGCGGCAAAACAGGAAGACCCGCGCTCAATCTGGCTGGTTTCCGAAAAAGGCGGTTTCGCATTTGATGTTGAATCCGATGCAAACTGGGTGTTTGATAAAGATGAGAACATCTATTCCGCCAATAGAAAAAACGGTGAATGTTCCGTAAAACTTGTCACAAAAAAAGTCACTTATCCGGCTGATGCGGAATATAAGCTCCTCTTCATTGCCACTCCGACCAGACCGCTGCCGGAAAAAATCCGCGGCATACGCTCTTATGCCCGCAGCGGAAAACGTATAATTTTTCACAATCCCGCCTACGGTTTCAAAAACATCGGAACATGTATCCCCGCTGACAATTTCAAACAATATTTCAGCAAGCGCAGCTCTGATGTTTCATACATCTATTACTCAATGGCTGATGCTGTCTGCGATATTGACCCGATTGTAAAATATTTCAAAAAATATTATGACATCCCCGGCAGATACGCTTACCGTTTCAATCACCGCCCTGACAACAAGACAAAAATCCAAACCTTTTCACAGAGTGCCTGTACTGCATGTCAGTCATTTATTGATTATTACATGAATAATCAGAAAAAAGCTTATGATATTCCCGAATTCAAAAAATTCACTATCATGTATTATGACCTCTGCGGTTACGGCAAATGCGCCAATGAAATTCACGGCTGCGTATTCAAAGATGTTTTCGGACGCAAAATATCACGCTCCGTAATACTTTCCAAACGCAATCTCGTCATGCGTACCGTCAGACTTGCCCATGCCAACAACCGCACAGTTATGCTTCATGCTCAGCGTACTTTCTCGCCTATTCTTCACGGTCTGGCGGATTACTGGCTGCCGGGCGAACAATACGGACCTCTGCTTGCCCGCAATTCCTACGGTTATACCGATGAAGTTCCCGGAATTATCTGGGAATCAGAATTCAACCGCAACATCATCGGCACAGGTATCCTTATGAGCTGTTCTGTCGGCTGGATAAAACCTGCAAAAATGAAACCGTTTGATATTACCGAAGCAATGCTTTCTGCAACACTGCCCTATGATATTGAAACTTCCGCACTTTTTGCAAACACCCGTGTAATGACCAAAGTTTACGATATCTATGACAAAACAGGCATCACATCTCCGAAAGGTGTTAAATTCCATAGATTTGACAATCAGAAAGAGTTTAAACTCTCTGATAATAAATGCCGTTTGTCTTATTATACCACCCCGAAAGGTACAGTGCTTGTTATCTCCAATCCGACTGTCAGACGCAAAAATCTGACCGTAACCGTCAACGGAGTTATACCGGAAAACTGTGTCCTTGCCAATGAATACGACGGCGGCACAATTGAAGTAAAAAACGGTAAATTCAACTGCAAGCTGACATCACGGGATTTTATGATATTGTTTCTTCAAAAGTAAAAAACAAATAACCAAAGGAGAAAAAAATGAAATCAAAATTCACATTGATTGAACTTCTTGTTGTAATCGCCATCATCGCTATTCTTGCAGGAATGCTCCTTCCCGCACTGAACAACGCAAGAGAGAGAGGGCGCAGTGCCAAATGTGTATCAAATTTGAAACAGCTTACTCTTGCGGCACTTCTTTACGGAGATGACAACGCAGGACAATGTTTTGCAGGAACAAGTGCGAAAAGCCGATTTTTCAATATCCTGCAGGAGTCGTACAATGTCAGTGCCTCAATGCTGCTCTGCCCGTCAGAAGCAAATACCTCAAAAACTCTTCACTACGGCACCAATGCCAGTTTGGGAGGATACAAATCAGGCAATACCGCAAAACATGATGTATTATACTTTCTTGTTTCAAAAATCCAAAATCCGACAATGGCACCTTATATCGTTGATGTAAATGCAGCAGAACCTTACGTTGCTTCAGTTTCATGGCCCGTATCGGCAAAAAATGCAAAGCACAACGGCAAAAAAATTGTCAATTTCTCATGTGTTGACGGTCATGTTGACAGTCAGAAATGGGAAAATGTCAAATCTCTTGTCGGGACAACCTCAAAATATCTGCCATAACAATACATAAATTATGAATATAAAAATAGATTTCAATGAACCGTGCGGCCTCATCCGCAATATCAACGGCGGCAATCTCGGTCCCAAACTTCACGGACGCAAACATTCTCCTGCAACCGAAAAACCTTTTGCAGACTTGCGTCTGCCTCTGACAATGCTCCATGATGCGCCGCTGGACAATCCCGGCTGCCGTCTGGTGGATATTCAGCATATTTTCGGAAATTTCAGAGCCGACAGCAATAATCCTGACAATTATTACTTCATACAGACGGATGATTATATCAGAAATATTCTTGACTGCGGAACACAAATCGTTTACCGTCTGGGAACAAGTATTGAACATTCAATCAAAAATTATTATACATTTCCGCCTGAGGATTTCAATAAATGGACGGATGTAGCTCTGCATATCATACGCCATTACAACGAAGGCTGGGCGGACGGTTTTCATTGGAATATCAAATACTGGCAGATTTGGAACGAAGCGGACGGCCATCCGAATATGTGGGCGGGCGATGAAGATGAGTATTTCAAACTCTATGAAATGTCAGCCAAAGCCATTAAAAAAGAGTTTCCGCATCTAAAAGTCGGAGGACCGAGCTGCTGTAAACTTACAGGCTGGACGGAACGTTTTACTGAACGCTTTCTGGAATACTGCCGTGAACATGATGCCCCGTTGGATTTTTTCGGCTGGCACTGCTACAGCAACACACCCGAAAGGCTGATGCGTGAACCTGCCGAAGCCCGCAAACTTCTTGACAGTTACGGATTTACTGAAACTGAACTTTTCCTGACTGAATGGCGTTATATTCCTGACATGGAAGATACAAAATGTGACGAATTTGACCGCCGCATGGCAGGAGTTGAATCAGGCGCAGTCAATGCGGCAGTTCTTACCGCATGGCAGGACAGTCCGCTTGATATGGGATTTTTTTATACAACGACTATTTTGTATAACAGTATTTTCAACCGCAGAAGCAATATTCAGCCGGGGTTGTACTACCCGTTTTTGTATTTCGGACAAATGCTTGATTTTCAACAACGGGTAAAATGCAGCTGCAGCAACGGATATTATGCACTGGCAGGACATGACGCAAAAGGCAGCTGCGCAGTACTTGTATCTGTGCTAAATCAAAACGCATCAACTGTAAATATCTCATTCAGCGGAATTTCTGACGGCGAAATTGAAGTATATCAAGCCGACGGCAGCAAAAATACAACTGTTATTTCCAACGGCAGTTTAACCTTGCCGCAAACAGAACCGTACGCAGTATATCTTTTAAAAAAAATACATAAATAAACTGTTGTAACGCACGCATTTTTTACATGCAGTTATTTATGTATTTTATCTGTTCAGCAGTCAGATTATAGAGCGAATATATTTCATTCTGAAGAATGTCATTGTCTGCAATTTTTCCTGACATGATATTTTCAACAAGCTGTGAAATATACTGATTTTCAGCTTCAGAAATTTGCGGGAAAGGCAGCTGCGAAAGATTGCCGCGCAGGATTTTCACTTCACCGAACATTTTCTGATACAGAAAAGAAAACAGTTTGGAATTGAGCAGAGCCATAACAGTTTTGATACTCATATCCGGAATTTGCGGAATAATTATATTGGCACTGTTCAAAAAAAGACGCTGTTTATCATCGTAAGCAAAAATCAATTTATCGGAAATGAATTTATAGACAAGTTTTTCAGGAGCGCGATAGTATTCATCTTTTGCGACTTGCTGAAAAGAACTGCGGTCGTACAGAATATAATTCTTTGCTGTTTTCAAATTATAGGGAGCAATCTCTTTACCTGTATAAATCTCTTCCGATTCTGCCGACGGCGCAGATTTCAATTTGCCTTTGTTATCGCCGGTAACGATACCGAGAGCCCATATACTGTCAGAGAGGGTATATCTGCCGCATTTTCTGCACTGATTGATGATTTCATTTTCCATAATATTGAGCAGACTGAAAACATTATTCTCATTTTTACTGAAAACGGCAATATCCGTATCAAAAAATTTCCCGTTCTTATTTATGCGTACAGTATGCTTCAAACCGGCTTTCTGACATTCAATATCGACAAATCCGGTCACGACTCCGGAAAAAACACTGTCATATACAGTAATTGAATTAAAACAGCAGTTTTGCAGAATAAAACTTCTGATATCTTTATGAACTTTGACATTAAGCACAGCTTCAGGGAGAAGAAATTTGACAAAACCGTTTTCTTTTATTCGTTTGAAAGATTTGACAAAAAACAGAGAAAAAGTTTCATTTGAACTTATCTCTCCGATATTACCGCAATTCCCCGCAAACGCACCCCACGGCGGATTGGTCACGATGAAATCAAAACTTTGTCCCGCAAAAGGCTCCTGCGAAAGAAAATCACTGCATACAATATTGGGGATGAAATCTTTTTCAGGATAACGCAAAAGCAAATTGAATTCTGCAATCATAGCCGCTGTCGGGTCATTGTCAATACCGTATAAATCCTGCGGGTCAGCATCATTTAAAGCAAGCAGAAAAGCTCCGCTCCCGCAGCACGGGTCAAGAAAAGTCTGTCCTTTCTGATACGGCAGAGATGCCAGCATAGCAGATGTGAGTTGCGAATGAGTATAATACGAACCGAGCTTATTTTTGGTTCCCTCAAGCAGATTTGACTGATAGACAAGTCCGAGCAAATCTCTTTCATCCTGCGGCAGGTCGGAATTTATGATACTTTCAATTCTCCGGTACGGATATTTTGCCAAAACTTTTTTTACATTATTTTTGCAGATAATTCCTGCTGCCGCAAAAAGGTTTTCGGCGACAGAACAGAGAACATCAGTTATATTAAAGTCAGAATTGTCAAGAACCGCAAGTATTTCAAGCAGTTCGGGACGGTTTTTCTTATTGGAAAAGTATTCCAGCGGAATAATTTTCCTTTGAGACCGTCTTTTATTTGCTCTTTGAGTCAGGCGTGAACTCTCTTTTGTATTGAGCCTTGCCCAGTTTCTGCGGGTGGCTTCTGAAATGTCAGTCATTTTTCTGCAATTTATCAGCAAACATCGCACGGGTTAATTGAACAAACTGTTCAACAGTCAGTTTTTCAGGACGGATTTCATGCGGAATACCGACTGCGGCAAAAGCGTTGGCGGTAATATCTTTACCGTAATTGCCGCCGAGAACTTTGCCGAGCTGTTTGCGACGCTGAGCAAAAGCCACTTTGACCAAACCGTTTAACAAACGGGCAAGTTCAGGGTCCGGAAGCTCTTTTTTAAGCTCAAAAACTGCAATGGCAGAATCAACTTCAGGCGGCGGAGTAAAGACTTCAGGCGGAACGATTTTGGCTATTTTCACATCATAAAGCAATTGAGTACGCACGCTGAGAGAACCGTAGTTTTTCACACCCGGAGTGGCGGCAAGACGCATAGCCATCTCTTTTTGGAGCATGAAAACCATTTTCTGCGGCGGATTAGGCATTTCCAGCAAACGGGCGACAAAAATACTGCTTATGGAATACGGCAGATTGGCAACGGATATAAAAGGTTCATTGCCCATAAGTCCCATAAGATTGGTACGGACGGCATCATCTTCAATCAGCGTGAAATTTTCATGCTTAAGGTTCTGCCGCAGATATTCCGCAAGTCTGTGGTCAAACTCAATCGACCATACTTTTGCACCTGTTTTAAGCATAAGTTCAGTCAATGCGCCGAATCCGGGTCCTGCCTCAAGGATACGGTCTTCGGGTTTAATAGCGGCAATACGGACGATACTTTCAAGGAGATTTCTGTCAGTAAGAAAATTCTGACCGAGTCCGCGGCCGGGGCGCATACCAATTTTTTCAAGAGCCTGCAAAAGTTCTTTCTGATTCATCTGTGACCTCCGCATCCGCCGCCGCAGCAGCATGGAGAAGCATTGGGACATGCCGGTGCATTGGGGCATGAGTTTGTATTTTTTGAAAGTACGGCGATTTCCGACGGAAGTTTTTCCAAATCATCGGAATTGCACTTGGGACAGGCACCTTTTGAAGTAGAACTTTTGAAAAGATATTCAAAAACTTCAGAACATCGGCGGCATTTCATTTTAAAAATCGGCATATTTCAGTAATTCCTTTTTGCAAAATTTTATTATGGTGATACATTAACTCAATTTAAGATTTTTTCAACCTTTTTTTCAACGATATTGCAAATGAATGACAAAAAATTTATAAGAGTAAGTGCCGCAGTACTGGAAAATCAGCAAAATGAAATACTGCTGACTTCGCGCAAACTTGCCGACGGCAGTATCAAATGGGAATTTCCCGGCGGTAAAATTGAAATCGGCGAAAGTCCCGCTGATGCCGCACGCAGGGAACTTGCAGAAGAACTCAATCTGCATGTCTATCCCGCTGATACGATGTATATTACACGTTATGAATATCCCGACAAATGTGTTGAACTCAACTTTGTCCGCTGTTTCTGCTTTGATTATTCACAGATGAAAATGCTTGACAATCAATCCGCAAAATGGACAGTCCCTGCAGAGATAAACTTATCAGAAATACTTGAAGCAGATAAAGATTTTGCAGTATTTCTCAAACTCAGGACAATAAAAAGCTGAAAAATCCGTTTATGAAGTTGCAAGGTAAAAATATGAAAGACAATACTGATTTTGAACTTATACAACTTTATATAAACGGCAATTCCCGTGCGTTTGAAGTGCTGTACAGCCGATACCGCAACAAACTCTATGCCTTTATCAAATATTTGCTGAATTCCGCCGACAGCGAAATTGATGATGTTTTTCAGGCGGTATGGGTCAGGGCGATAGACAAAATGCCGACCCTGCGCGATAACGGCAGCTTTTTCGGGTATCTCCAGCAGACGGCACGAAACATTGTCATTGATAATGTACGCAAACTCAAACGGCGCGGTGTCCATGTCGCCATTGATGACAATGACGCCATGCCGATTGCTGACGAAAATACGCCTGAACCGTATTTTGATATTATTGATTCTGAACAGCAAAAACTGCTTCAGCAGGCAGTGCAGACTCTGAATGATGAACAGCGGCGTGTCTGGGAATACCGCATGCAGGATTTATCCTTCAAGGAGATAGCCGAAAAAGAGAAGTGTTCAATCAATACAGTTCTCGGCCGCATGAATTATGCAAAGAAAAACATTTTAATATATTTGGAAACGCACCGTTAAAGTGCAGTTCGGAGGTGAATTATGACAAAAGAAAAATTTGAAATTCCGACGGAAGTTGATGCTGCAATTCTGCAGTATGCCGCCGCGAAAAAATTCAGCCGTCAACGCTGGTATTGGTCAGTTCCCGCCCGCGCGGCGGCAGTTGCTCTGCTGGCATTGGGCATTGGTTATATGCAGTTTTATATGGCTGAGAAAAAACTTGAAAAAACAGTTGTTACCGCAGAACTTGATAATGCGGATTGGACTGCTTTTGAAGAAAAACTTGAGTTTGTCGATGATGCGATTTTTTCAGAGGCGAACTATCTGGCGCAATTGTGAGGTGAAAAATGAAAAAAATTATATTGATTACTGCTGTTTTGTTCTCGTTTGCAACTGTTATTTTTGCAGATGCTTCCGTTGCAGCTAAACAATCCAAAGGAAATTTTGACTGGCGCAAAGCCCAGGGCGACCGCCAGAAAATGCGTGAAAAATTCCGTGCTGAACATAAAATTTACGTTGAAAAACTCAAAGAATTTCATAAACGCCACGAACAGGCAAAATCCCAAAAAGAAAAAGATGCAATCCGAGCCGAACTGCATAAGTTCCTGACCGAAGATTTTCAACGCAAAATCCAATTCAGCAAAAAACGCATCGAAAATCTGAAAAATTATGTTTCTCACCTTGAACAGGAACAGAAAAATTTTGAACAGAAAGCCCCTGAAATAATAAACAAACGCACAGAAAATATCCTCAAAGGTGAAATTCTCCCCCAACGCCGTTCAAAATGAATTATTTCAGTTTCTGAGATATTTGAACCGACCGGAAATACAAACAGGAAGCAAAAGTAATTTATGTTCAGTACAGAGCCGGCAGTAATCAATCCTGAGATACGGATACATGAACTTCATCATCATGTACTTGCATCATGGGCGGAATTGAAAGAAGATTTGCCGTCAGTTATAACATTTGACCACCATACCGATATATTGAAATCGTTTTCAAAATATTGTGCAAATAATCCTTATCCGCCTGATGCCGGTGAGGATTTGGCAAAAGACATAAAACTTTTGCAGCATGATGAACATTTTGATTATGCCATAAAATATAATATTATTTCATCTGCACTCATAATTTCCCATACACCTGCAGTGACGGAGCCGCGCAAAAATCTGCAAGTCCTTTATGATGCAGATTTTGCAGAAGATGAGCCGCTTAATTCAGAAAAGTTCCGTCTTTATGCCGACTGCGCACTTGAAGATGCTTTTCTGGAACAGTTTCTGCCATATTTTCCACAGAAAAATTATATACTTGATATTGACTGTGATTATTTCAAAACGGAGAAATCGCTTAATCCTGCTCAAAACAGCATTTTCCGCAATCTTATGCGCAATGCGCGCATGATAACTTTTTCCCGTGAAGCTGACTGGGTGCGGCTGCTGACCTTTGAAAACATGCAGACTTTCACTCCTGAATATATCATTGAACGTCTCTGTTCAAACTGAAAAATCCTTGATGATGATAACTTTTTTTCTTTTTACAATCGGACTTTTATTTTCGTAAAAATGTGTTATTGTTGCAGTAAAGATGCAGCGAAAGGATGTTTTTATGAAAATTTTTATTGTTTACTGGCATGCAGAAGAAAAAAGTTTTAACCATGCGATGCTGGAGACGGCAATCAACACTCTGCGCAGTTCCGGACATGCGGTGCAATTTTCAGACCTCAACGCTATGAAATTTGATCCCGTTGTCAGCCGCAAAAGTTTTAAAACGATGAAAAACAGTCAGGTCTTTGACCCGGTTCAGGAAGCATACTATGCGGCACAACATGACTCTTTTGCTGATTTTATAACTCATGAAATAGCAAAAATTTTCTGGTGTGATTTGCTGATTTTTCAGTTTCCTCTCTGGTGGTTCGGGCTGCCCGCCATGCTTAAAGGGTATGTTGAACAAGTCTTCGCTCCGGGTAAATTTTTTGATGATATTCACTGCTACGAAAACGGCTTTCTCAAAGGACGCAAAGCCATGCTTTCACTTACCACGGGAGCAACCGCAGATGCTTATATTTCAAACGGCTTCAACGGGGATATAAATGCCATCCTGCGCCCCATCCAGCGCGGAATTTTTGAATACTGCGGCTTCAGTGTCCTGCGCCCGCAAATCGTTTATGCCCCGGTCCACATCATGCACGAACAACGGTGCAGAGAACTTGAAAAATACGCCAAACGCCTGATGAATATTGCAGATGAAATCCCCATATCCGCCGGCAAATTTTAAAGATAAGGCTTTGTACTGAACATTGACTGATTTGTTGCAGAGGAAGAAAAAAACTTTGGCGTCCACCCGCCTTTTTATATGTTCTTTTCTTGTCCCCCATAGCCTTCAGCGGCGGCAGCCCCACCTCATCTTTTTCCAAACCTTTTAATCATATTTGACATTTTCTTCAGTCAAACTTATAGAAAGTTATTAGAAAGATGATAAAAATCAGTCTGCGTTCAGTACAGAGCGTTTGTAAAAAAGTACACTGATAATTATTATCAGACAAAAAAACGCTTGCAGTTTGAAAATTATGCTAATGGGGTATATATTTTATCAAGATGAATAACTTTTTCTTGATCAAAGGAGATTTTTATGGAATATCAGGATTTGGCAGACAACAATCTCTTCAAAGGAGATTCATACGATACGCCGGAAGGCAAACGTTCATTTTTCAACAAACTCGTTCTCGGCAGCCGGATTGATTTTTATGTCCGTAATTTTGCAGTTTTTCAGCAGTCCGGAGCATGTGCCGGCAGAGGAGAACTTGACGGATTCAATCAGATAAAATATTCCAACATGAATATTGATGTAGTAGAGAAATGCGGCGGCAAAATCCACTTGCGCGGTCTGGACAAAGTCCGTGCTCTCAATCATGCTCCGGTAGTTGTCATCGGCAACCACATGAGTCTGCTTGAAACAGCATTGCTCCATGCAATTATCCGTGCGCATATTGACTTCAGTTTTGTTATCAAACAGTCGTTGCTTGACATTCCTTATTTCGGCAATATTCTCCGTGCGCTGGATGCAGTTGCAGTCGGCAGAAGCGACCCCAGAGAGGATTTCAAAATGGTCATGACTGAAGGAACCCGTATTCTCAACAGCGGACGCTCAATTATAATATTCCCTCAATCAACCCGTTCAGTTGAGTTTAATGCTGACCAGTTCAACAGTATCGGCGTGAAACTCGCCCGCAGTGCAGGCGTTCAAGTCCTTCCCATGGCTCTCAAAACCGACTTTGTCCGTACCGGTAAAATTTTCCGTGACCTCGGACCTGTCAACCGCAAAAAGGAAGTATGGTTCGAATTCGGAGATGCAATGACTGTCGAGGGCAACGGCAAAGTCCAGCATAATCAAATCGCTGAATTTATCAAATCCCGCCTTGATTACTGGAACTCTCTGGAAAAGTAATCCGTCAGAACTTTTTTCAGAATTCCGCCCGCTATTGACCGTATATAAGAATATATATACAAAAAAAAATAGTTTTTACTTGAAATTTATGCGTTTCAGTGCTATATTAAGCGTCGGTAAACAATGTATTTTCAAGGCGGTGATTATGAATATTTATAAAAACAAGGCATATACAGCATTTTTTGATGCAGTAAAAGTATATCTTGATTTTACAGATATTATCACAACAGCCGTAAAATATTTATATTCAGAAATTCCGCAGACATGCGGAATTTTTTTATTTTGTGACGTTCCCTCCATGCTCTGCATGAAGGGATTTTATATTAACAATATCTGCAAATCGACCGTAAACTAATAACATGGAGAGAATTATGTGTTGTTGCAAAAAATTGTCAGAGGCGGCAGCCGAAAAGTTCGCTGAACTTGACGCTTTCATTGCCACTCTCAACGTCGACCCTGCTGATGAACGCCGCCGCGGCAGACTTATTCAGGTTCTGCACAAGGCACAGCATATCTTCGGATATCTGCCCCGCGAAGTTCAGCAGTACGTCGCCCAAAAACTCTATCTTACCGAAGCTCAGGTCTCCGGTGTCGTCAGTTTCTATAACTACTTCCACACTGAACCCAAAGGCAAATACTGCATTGATATCTGCCTCGGTACCGCCTGCTATGTCAAAGGCGCAGAAAAAGTCATGTCCGAAGTTGAACGCGTTCTCGGCATCAAAGCCGATACCCATCCCACTGAAGACGGTCTTTTCTCTATTTCAGGTCTCCGTTGCGTCGGTGCCTGCGGTCTTGCCCCCGTTATGATGGTCAACGGCAAGGTCTACGGCAAAGTTACCCCCGCCAAAGCGGTTGAAATCGTCAACGAATACAAAAAACAGGGGTAATCATGAATAAAATTTCTTCTAAAGAATGTCTCATTGCCGCATACAATGAATCCAAGGCAAAACTCGTTTTGCGTGAAACTTCAGAACATGACATCAATTCCGCCAAAAAAGAACTTCTCTGCTGCGGCGGTACCGGATGTCACGCTTCCAATTCAAAAGAATTGATGGATCGCCTTACCGAAAACATCAAAAAAGCAGGTCTTGAAAATGACGTCAAAGTCGTCCA
Organism: Victivallaceae bacterium; assembly: GCA_045657185.1. GTDB lineage: Bacteria > Verrucomicrobiota > Lentisphaeria > Victivallales > Victivallaceae > RGIG5270. The sequence continues at coordinate 17,119 of JAZOSO010000194.1, forward strand.
GACCGGCTGCTTCGGTTTCTGCGCACAGGGTCCCATCGTCAAAGTCATGCCCGACAACATTTTCTACGTTCAGGTCACTCCCGAAGATGCTGACGAAATCGTTGAAAAACACATCGTTGGCAAAGAAATCGTCGACAGACTTCTTTTCATCGAACCTCAGCTCAAATCACGCGTTGCTGACTATGCAAAAATGTCTTTCTATGCAAAACAGGAACGTATCTCATTGCGTAACTGCGGTTTGCTCGATCCCGAAGACATCACTGAATACATCGCAAATCAGGGCTATCAGGCTCTCGCAAAATGTCTCTTTGAAATGAAACCCGAAACCGTTGTCCAGGAAGTCCTCAACTCAGGTCTCTGCGGACGCGGCGGTGCAGGTTTCCCCACCGGTCTCAAATGGAAGATCGCTGCAGGCGTCAAAACTGATGAAAAATATGTCATCTGTAACGCTGACGAAGGCGACCCCGGAGCATTTATGGACCGCTCCATCATGGAAGGCGACCCCAACTCCGTTATCGAAGCTATGGCTATTGCAGCTTATGCTATCAACGCTCAGAAAGGTCTCGTTTACATCCGTGCTGAATATCCCCTCGCAGTCTCCCGTCTGGAAAAAGCAATCCAGCAGGCCCGTGAAATCGGTCTCCTCGGCGACAACATCATGGGTACCGACTTCAGCTTTGATATCGAAATCAAACTCGGCGCAGGTGCATTCGTCTGCGGTGAAGAAACTGCTTTGATCCACTCTATGGAAGGTCAGCGCGGCGAACCCACCACCAAACCTCCGTTCCCCGCAAACGTCGGCGGCGGTTACTGGGGCTGCTCCAGCAACGTCAACAACGTTGAAACCTATGCTACCATTCCCGAAATCATCCGCAAGGGTGCAGCATGGTACAGCAAAATCGGTAACTGGCAGGCTGAATTTGACGAAAACGGCAACTTCAAACGTACCATCAGCGGTAACGCAGGTACCAAAGTTTTCGCTCTCGCAGGTCAGATCAACAACGTCGGTCTGGTTGAAGTTCCCATGGGAACCACCCTCCGCGAAATCATTTACGAAATCGGCGGCGGTATCTCCGGCGGCCGTGAATTCAAAGCTGTTCAGACCGGCGGTCCCTCCGGCGGCTGTATCACTGCAGAAAACCTTGATACCCCCATCGACTACGGCAACCTCGCAAAAATCGGTTCTATGATGGGTTCAGGCGGTATGATTGTTCTTTCTGACAAAGACTGCATGCCCGCAATGGCTAAGTTCTACCTCGACTTTACCAAAGATGAATCCTGCGGCAAATGCACTCCCTGCCGTATCGGTACCCGCCGTATGCTCGAAATGCTCGAAAAGATTTGCGACGGCAACGGTACTGAAGAAATGCTTGTCGATCTCGAAAACCTCGCTAAGACAATCACCGATACCGCTCTCTGCGGACTCGGTCAGACCGCTCCCAACCCCATCTTGAGCACTTTGCGCTACTTCAAGGACGAATACCTTGCTCATGTCCGTGACAAGAAATGTCCCGCAGGCACCTGCCGCAAGCTCTTTACACTCAAGATCAACGACACTTGTATCGGTTGTACCAAATGTAAACGCAACTGTCCCGTCGGAGCTATCGAAGGTGAACTTAAACAGCAGCACGTCATCATTCAGAACAAGTGCATCAAATGCGGTGCCTGTATTGACGGATGTCCGAAAAAATCTATCGTCATGGAGTAAGAGAAATTATGTCTACTGTAAATCTCACTATCAACGGCAAAGCCGTAACTGTTCCTGCAAATTATACTATTTTGCAGGCGGCCCGCCAGCTTAATATCAATATCCCGACTCTCTGCTACTGCGCACACCTCGGCAACGGCGAATGCAATAAGCCCGCCAGCTGCCGCGTCTGCGTTGTCGAAGTCGAGAAACGCCGCAACCTCGCTCCCGCTTGCGCAACTCCCGTTGCCGAAGGCATGGTTGTTCATACCAACTCACTGCGCGCTCTCCGCGCCCGTCGTACAGTTGTTGAACTCATGCTCAGCGATCACCCCAAAAACTGCTTGACCTGCCCCAAAAACACCGACTGCGAATTGCAGAAACTGGCTGTTGAATTCGGTATCACCGATATCGAATATCAGGGCGAAATCAACTTCTTCCAGCCCGACAAATCCAGCGATGCCATCATGCGCGACCTTTCCAAATGCGTCATGTGCCGCCGTTGCGAAACTGTCTGTTCAAAAGTTCAGACCGTCGGCGCTTTGACCGGTTACGGCCGCGGCTTCAAAGCCAAAGTCGGTACTGCAAGCATGATCCCCCTCGCTGACACCAGCTGTACCTATTGCGGTCAGTGCGTCAATGTCTGCCCCGTCGGTGCTATCACCGGTATCAGCTATGTCAAAAAAGTCTGGGCTGCTATCAATGATCCTTCAAAAACCGTCATCGTCCAGACCGCTCCCGCAGTCCGCGTTGCTGTCGGTCAGGAATTCGGTTTTGCTCCCGGCGTCCCCGTCACCGGCAAACTCGTTGCAGGTTTGAAAGCTCTCGGTTTCGATAAAGTTTTCGACACCAACTTCTCCGCTGACTTGACCATCATGGAAGAAGGCAACGAAATCGTCCAGCGCATCAAAGAAGGCAAAAACCTGCCCATTCTTACCAGCTGCTGCCCCGGTTGGATCAACTTCATCGAACACAACTATCCCGACTTGCTGAACATCCCCTCAAGCTGCAAATCTCCGCAGCAGATGTTCGGTGCAATCGCCAAGAGCTATTATGCTGAAAAAATCGGCATCAAACCCGAAGACTTGATCGTTGTTTCAATCATGCCCTGCCAGGCTAAAAAATACGAAGCCGCACGTCCTGAATTCGCTCCCAACGGCGTCCGTGATGTTGACTTTGTCGTTACCACCCGCGAACTTTGCAAAATGTTCAAAGAAGCAGGTATCAACCTCGCCAACATGGATGATGAAGAATTCGACAATCCGCTCGGCAAGTCCGCAGGTGCCGCTGACATCTTCGGTGTTACCGGCGGTGTTCTCGAAGCTGCATGCCGTTCCGTTTACTACATGCTCAACGGCAAAAACCTCGAAGGCGACGCAGTCAACTTCCGCGCAGTCCGCGGTCTTGACGGTATCAAAGAAGCCAAAATCGAAATCGCTCCCGGCAAAACCATCAACGTCGCTGTCTGCTCCGGTCTCGGTAATGCCCGCAAAGTTCTCGATATGGTTCGCGCTGACAAAAACCGCTTCCAGGCCATCGAAATCATGGCTTGCCCCGGCGGATGTATCAACGGCGGCGGTCAGCCCTTCCTCCACGGCGATGCCGAATTGCTTGAAAAGCGCATGAAAGGTCTCTATACCGAAGACGAACGCAAAGTCGTCCGCTGCTCACATGAAAACCCGGATATCCAGGCTCTCTACAAAGAATTCCTCGGTACTCCCGGCAGTGAAAAAGCACACCACTTGCTCCATACCAAGTATCATTCAAAATAATGCTGCTTGATTAAAGCAAAATAAAAAAGGTCTGTTGCAAAAATAAGCAACAGACCTTTTTTTATGGCTGTGTACTGAACGCAAACTGATTTTTTATTGCAAGGGGGAGAAGAAAAAACCGTTTGGCGTTCCACCCGCCTTTTTATATAGTTCTTTTCTTCTCCCCCTGCCTTGTCCCGCCATAGCCTTCGACGACGGCGGAACCCTCTCATCTTTTTCCAATCCTTTTAATTAGGCTATGTTCCCAATATGGGGAGATAGCTGTATCTTGTGCTTTTTTTGCAGGGGCTTGCGTCGCCCCTGCACCCGACGCCGGGTACGACCCGGTGCGATATGACGGCATAGCCGTGATGTCAACGACTGGGGAGTGTCAGGCATTATTTGCGGTGAAGTATTTGCTTCATCCTTCCTCTTTTTTGAGGAATGATGAAGCAAATCTTTCACCGCGATTAGCCACAATTGGGGTATTGCCGTTCATTGCTATCGCAATTCACTATACCCCAAACC
>JAZOSO010000195.1:0-7159 GCA_045657185.1 Victivallaceae bacterium
GTAGCGTTCAGCGGCATCACGCTGCATCATACGACCGAGGAAGTTTATGAAACGCGGTGAAATATCAGAACGGTACAAATTGAGGTTCGGCGGAGTATTTTCGCATGTATTACGGTAAACTTCAGCCAAATCTGCACCTGAAAAAGGAACATTATTGGTCAACAAATAAAAAAGCGTTGCGCCGAGAGAAAACATATCGGCCTGAATAGTTGCGCTTTTGGCATTTGTAAACTGTTCAGGACTCATATAACCGAGAGTTCCGAGAATGGTATTATCCATAGTCAGATTGGTTTCCTGCATGGTATCTTTGGCTTTGGAAATGCCGAAATCAAGCAATTTTATATATCCTGCATTGTCAACCATAATATTTTCAGGTTTGATATCACGGTGAACAAGTTTGAAATTATCCCATACATATTTCAGAGCTCTGGCAACTTCAAAAGCAACAATAACTGCGGCATTTTCATCAAAAGAAAATGCTTCACAGCTTTTCTTAAGTGATTGTCCGTCAATATATTCCAAAACAATATACTGACCGTAATCATCGCTCCAGTAATCAATAAGCTTCACAATATTATCATGTACGATATTACTGTGCAGACGGGCTTCACGCAAAAATCTCCTGCTTGATGAAGTACGGGCATTATTCTGCAGAATTTTTACAACACAGCGGGCAGCAAGGTCATTGAGAGGATGAGCAATAAAAACAAAACTCCCTCCCTTATCCTGCAATACAGACAAAATGCGGTATTTGCCGCCGATAACCGAACCCGGCGCAGGCACTCCACTGCTGTTCAAATAACTGCAATCAGAAGCATAATCCTGTAAATTGTCAGCTCCGATGACAATAGTTCTGCTGTTATCTTCCATATCTTTCCCGTTTTTCCCAAATCCTTCACCTCTAACAAAATAAAGATGTATGAAAACATCTCAGAACCATAATATATTGCTATTTTATGGAATTTCAAATTTTTAAAGACGAAAAAAGCTTTTTTTATCAATTGCATACGGACAAAGGTTTAAAGTATTTTTTCTGATAATTATTTGCAAAAATATAAAAAGTGCTGTATCTTATGAAAATGACAATGTAAAGGATCAATTTATGAAATATTTTTACCTTCTTTTTGTTTTACTGGTGTCACTTTTTACCGGCGGCTGCGGCGATGCTGAGATGCCCAAACTTATCATGGTGACAAATGCCACTTTTCCGCCTTATGAATACATAAAAAACGGTCAGATTGACGGCATTGACCCGTTTATTGTGCGCACAATCGCCGATAGGCTGGGATATGAACTTGAAATTCAGGATATGAGTTTTGATGCAGTTATCGCTGCAGTGCAATCCGGCAAAGCTGATATTGCTGCTTCCGGCATTACAGTTACTGCCGAACGCAAAAAACAAGTGCATTTCACGCTGCCTTATGTTGTTGCAAATCAGGTTATAATCGTTCCCGAAACAAGCGATATCAAATCCGCCCGGGATTTGAGAACAAAAAAAATCGGTGTTCAGCACGGCACTACGGGTGATCTTTATGTGACACAGAATATCAAACAGCCGGAGCGTTACAGCCACGGTCCGCTGGCAATTGCCGCTTTGCTGGCAGGCAAAATTGATGCAGTTGTAGTTGACAGTGAACCTGCGGAAGTTTATATTTCACAGCGGCAGAACCTCAAAATTCTCCCGGAACCGCTCACCGGTGAGGAATACGCCTTTGCCATCAGCAAAGAAAATCCCGAACTGCTGAAGAATTTCAATTTTGAACTGAAAAAAATGCGCGATTCAGGCGAACTTGCAGAAATTATTGAACGATTTAAAAAAGTACATACCGAAGAAGCCGGCAAAAATGTTGTCAAATCTGACAATTTTTACTCAAAACTCGTCTCCTCTCTGGATATAAATTTTATGCGTGAAAAGCGTTATGAATATCTGCTTACAGGATTTATCAATACTGTGCAAATCACTTTTCTTGCTTTGATAATGGGTATTGTAATCGGTTTCAGCGTGGCAATCATAAGAGCGACAGCTGATATGACAGGCAAGCTCAAAATTGCCGACTTTTTCTGCCGTCTGTATCTGACAGTTATCCGCGGCACACCGGTTGTCGTACAGCTTCTGATTATTTACTTTGTGATTTTCGGCTCGGTGGATATTGATAAAATCATTGTAGCGGTCATCGCTTTCGGTATCAATTCAGGTGCGTATGTCGCAGAAATCATCCGCGGCGGCATCATGTCAATTGACAAAGGTCAGACAGAAGCAGGCAGAAGTCTCGGCTTGTCCTACTCACAGACAATGAACTATATCATTATCCCGCAGGCATTCAAAAATGTTCTTCCCGCCCTCGGCAATGAATTTATCGTACTGCTTAAGGAAACAAGCGTTGCCGGCTATATCGCTCTGCACGACCTGACCAAAGGCGGCGATATTATCCGCAGTCAGACTTATGACGCTTTTCTGCCGCTGATCGCAGTCGCAGCTATATATCTCGTTGTTGTAATCTGTTTGAGCAAACTGCTCGGAATTTTGGAAAGAAAGTTGAAAAAAAATGAGTGAAATTATATTTGAAATCCGCAATCTGGTGAAAAAATTCAAATCCGTCACCGCCCTTGACAATATCTCAACTGAAATAAAAAAAGGCGAAGTAGTTTTTATCGTCGGTCCGTCAGGCTCAGGCAAAAGTACATTTCTGCGCAGTTTGAACCTGCTTGAAAAACCGACTTCCGGCGAAATCATCTTTGAAGGGAAAAATGTCACCAAAAAAGAAATTCCCCTCAATAAATTCCGCCGCAAAGTCGGCATGGTTTTTCAGCACTTCAACCTTTTCCCCAACCTCAGCATCCTGAACAATATCACCCTTGCGCCAATAAAAACACGCCGCATGTCAACCAAACAGGCAGTTGCCAAAGCCGAAGAACTTCTCCGCCGCATCGGTCTGGAATCAAAACGTGACTCCTATCCCAATCAACTCTCCGGCGGACAGAAACAGCGTATCGCCATCATCCGCGCTCTGGCAATGGAACCTGACATGATACTTTTTGACGAGCCGACTTCCGCTCTCGACCCTGAAATGGTCGGAGAAGTCCTCTCTCTTATGAAAGAACTTGCAGCAGAAGGAATGACTATGGCAGTCGTCACTCACGAAATCGGATTTGCCGCCGAAGTCGCTGACCGTATCATATTTATGGACAAAGGAAAAATAATCGCCGACGGCACTCCCGAAGAAGTAATTCGCAACTCCGATATCCCCCGTGTCAAAGAGTTTTTCTCCAAAGTTTTGTAAAATCATTATTCCATGTATGGAAAGATTGCTTTTTTACTTGACATTTTTTCGCCGCTGATGTATATTGAACTTGAACCGGAATTTTGAAAAGAAAATCTTTCCGTAAAAACAGGAAGGAAAAAATATATGGCTGTTGTTATTTATTCTGCAGGTGAAATCGTCAGTTCAGTTGCTTCTGCTGAAAATATTGTTCTCTCTCGCGGCGGCAATAATTCCATGTCTGTCGATTCAGGCGGCATCGCCGAAAATACAGTTATTGCCTCCGGCGGAATTGTTAATGTATATGAAGACGGAATGGTATCATCCGCCGGGATTACGAACAGCGGGGTGCTTACTGTCTTAAGCGGCGGCTCATGTCAGGATGTATCTTTGCAAAAAGGCGGCGCATTGCAAATTAAAGACGGCGGTCGTGTGGAAAATTTGAAATGGACTCCCGGCGAAGGAAAATTATCTCTCAGCAGCGGCGGCATTGTAACATTTGATGCTTCTGTAAAAGGTGTATATTATGCTGAAAGCGGTTCACTGATTAAACAAAGTTCCGTTATACAAAATCAAAATGTTTCAGGTGCCAATGTTTCAATGTTTGTCATGAACGGAGGAACTGCTTCAAATGCTTCCGCCTCAAACAGCGGAACGCTTTTTGTCTACTCAGGCGGCAAAATTTCCGGTGCAAAACTTTCAGCCAACGGTTCCGCAGCAATACATAACGGCGGCAGTGCGGAAAATATAAAAGTTTCATACGGCGGGACCCTGGATGTTTTATCAGGCGGTACAGCTCTCAACATTGACTGGACTCCGTGTGTCGGCACTTTGCGTATTGATTCACAAGCGCATGTGACTTATGCTTCACAATATTCCGGAGTTTATCTCAGCAGTGACGGCAGACAGGTCGTCAACTCTGCGAACATGAGCGGAGTTCGTCTCAGCAGCGGTCATATTATGTATGTAATGAACGGCGGCAGTGCCCAGCTTATGCTCAACGGAGGAACGCTTACTGTATCTTCCGGGGGAAATGTTTCTCTGGAATTCAACCCTTTCAACAGCAGTGTCAATTCCTGTGCCGGAGCAAATGTAACTTTTCTTGAGCGTGACGCTGATATATATGTGGCAAACAGTAACTATTTTGCCTCAAAATATTCAGGCAATTTGGCAAACGCATCTGTCGGCGATAATACAAAAATGATAGTTTATTCCGGCGGCAATCTTGTTAAGCCTTATGCCACTTCCGCGGGGCAGATACATCTGTCAGGCGGCAAGGCGCAGTCTGCAACTCTCATCAATCGCGGTGCAATGTTCGTATCTTCAGGCGGTTCGTCAGAAAATACAATTGTCAGCAGCGGCGGTTCTCTGAATATTTGCGGCGGTACTGCTTCCGGTGCGGTAGTTTCGTCAGGCGGCAAGGTATTTATGAGCGGCGGCAGCGCGGTCAACTTTACTCTTGACAATGCGTTATTCAATGCTTCAGGAACTATACAGTCTGCAACTGTCCGCAACAATGCCCAGATAAATGTTTCAAGCGGCAGTATTTCAAATACAATTATCAGCGGCGGCTCAGTATTACTGCAAAGCAAATGCAATGTTATTGCAGAAAACACAGACATCTATGATAAAAGTAACCTTGTCGTTAATAAAAATTGCAGTGCATTGAATACAGAAATCTTTAACGGCGGAGCAATGGTCATTGCAAACGGCGGTTATGTCAGCGGTGCAACTGTCAAATCCGCCGGTACTCTGATAATTTCCGGCGGTGCATCCGCTATGAATATCACCGTTTCAAAAGGCGGTATTATGAATATTTATGCTGCGGCAAATACCAATGCGGAGGGAACTGTTGAAGGCTCTGCATTTACCGTAAGCAACGGTAATGTCAGCAATTTGAAACTTCACGGTTTTATGCTGATTGCTTCTGACGGAACTGCTGTTGATACAACTGTATGCTCTGACGGAACGGTAAAAGTTTCCTCCGGCGGGATAGTCCGCGGCAAACTGCAAATCCAAAACGGCGGTGAAGTGCAAATCCGGGACGGCGGTATTTTTGAATTTTCGCTTGCTGAACGCAGTGCTTCTGCCGATTATCTGGTTAATAATATTGCTCTTGTTACAGGAACTCCGTCTTTTACAGTAGATGTTTCAATGACTCAGAATGCAGGAACATATAAACTGGCGCAGGGCGCATCCGATTTTACTGCATCTGTTTCTGTTGTCTGCAACGGAGTCAATTTCGGCAGTGTGACTGTCAACGGCAATGCGCTTGAATACCACGGCGCAAGTTACAGTTTAAAAAAAGACTCCAAAGGCAATCTGACTTTCTCTGTTGCAGGAAAAATTGAATTTGATACCCAAGCTCCCGTACTTAACGGTGCGCCGACTTCCGCAGTTGACGGCAGAAATGTCACTATTTTCTGGAACGCCGCAAGCGATAATGTCGGTGTTGCAGGATATCAACTTACCGTCAACGGCGAAGTTTACAATGATATAAAAGATACTCAATTTATCTTAAACGACCTTGCTTCAGGAACTTATACATGTACAATCAAAGCATACGATGAGGCAGGAAATTTGAGTGATGCAAGCAAGGAAATAAGCTTTGATATCGCACAACATTTTGCGCTTGACGGCAATCATTACGGCGTTTATTGGGAAACAGACGATGAAATTGAAAGTGTTGTTCGTTTTTCAAATGATGATTTCCGAACGGCTCTTACCGTTGAAACTGCAGGGGCAGGCGTGGATATTTACAATTTGCCATCGGGTGTTTATCAGTGGCAAGTCCGCTCAAAAGATAGTGATATTTACTTGAACGGCAATGATTTCAGAGCCGGAAACAACATAAACTCATCACAGCTTTTTGTTGCTGTTGTCAATGACTGTACAGACCTGTTTTTCGGTGTACAGAAAGGCAAATGGAGCAGTAAATATGAAGCTCAGCATGTAGGCAATGCAGTATGGACAGGAACAGGAGAAACCGTAAAACTCGCAGGCAAAAACAAAATTATTGATATCTTTGAAGGAGATTCAGACAGTAATGTACTTGTTTTAAGTGATGATGCGGATGCACTTTTTGTTGATGATATCTTTTCTGCATCAGCAGTTGCTCAAAGCCCGCGCCTCTCTCTGATAAAGGAAATCCGTGCAGGCGGCGGTGACGATGTTATTGATTTGACAAGTTCCCGTTTTGAATATCTGAGTGCCGTAAAGGTTTACGGCGGTGCAGGAAATGATGTTATCTGGGCGAATACCGATAATAATATTTTGTACGGCGATGCGGGCAATGACCGTATTGTCGGAGGTTCAGATAATGATATTATTATCGGCGGCAGCGATAATGACTCTCTTCACGGCGGCGGCGGCGATGACATTTTTGCCTTCAGCGGCAATTTCGGCAATGATACAGTGGAACAGCTCGCCGACGGCAAAATCACTTTGTACTTTGATTCAGAATCCGTACAATGGAATGAAGATACTCAAACCTATACCGACGGACAAAATTCAGTAACAGTCCTCGGCAATTTTGATATAACAGTCGTTTATGCCGATGCCGCGCAATACTCTGACATTGCAGAACTGCTGAAAAACTCATCCGAAAATATATTTGAAACGCTTTGTTCCCCTTGAGGGGAGATAATGAAATTATTTTTTTGAGAATAAAAAATTAAGTGGGTTGGGGTATAGTGAATTGCGATAGCAATGAACGTGGCGTTTCATCGCCTTTTATTTGCTATCGCTTTGGCAAAATCTCAAAGTATATTTTTACAACAGGGTATGCAAATGCGACAGCATACCATAAAAAAATTTGGCGCAGTCCGGCGGAAGATTTGATTGCTCATTCCCCAAAAAAGGGGGAGGAGCAATCGAACATTTCGCCGAAAAACAGCCTG
>JAZOSO010000196.1:0-13395 GCA_045657185.1 Victivallaceae bacterium
CATTGGCATATCCCGTTGTAAAAATATACAACGAGCTTTTGCTGAGGCGATAGCAGATAAAAAGGCGATGAAACGCCCCGTGTTTTGCTTACGCAAAACACTATGTCCCCCTCAATTTTTTATTCTCAAAAAATAATTTCATTATCTTCCCTCAATGGGAACAGAGCGTTATTTTTTTACATCTTTATTTATTTTTTGCTGATTTATTTGAAATTATCGAATTATGAGCTTGACAATTTTGTCAATTAATGATAAATTCATGAAGTTATTTATTTTTTAAGGATATAGATATGGTAAAGTTGGCAGATATTGCAAAGGTTCTGGATTTGGATGTGTCAGTAATTTCACGCGCATTGAACCCAAATCCGGATAAAAATGCTGTAGTAAAAAAAGAAACAGCAGAACTTATCCGCAAAACAGCGGCAGAAATGGGATATGTTCCCAACCGGCAGGCGGCTTTTCTCGGCAAGGGGAAGGGGGCGACAATTTTCTGCTATCTGCCTGATGTGTCAACCCGTTTGATAAATGATTTGATGTTCGGAATTACAGAAGCTGCCAGCGAAAACAATTTTCCCATTAACTTTTTTTTCGGAAAAAACAGCAGTGATTTTGATGATTTGATTACACTCGGCAGCAAAATTCCGCATACCGGGCTGATAACTTTCCCGCCGAACAAAATGTCGGATAAAATGCGGCAGTCGTTTTTGAAATATTACGAAAAATGCGGAAATATTCTTTTTCTCAATACATTCTCCAATGCTCCGCTTGATGATGATGATATTTTTGCGTCCATTCCGACTTTGAATATTGATGAATATCACGGAGGATTGCTTGTCGCTGAACATTTGTATTTGCAACAATGTGAAGAATTTATAATTATCGGAGATTATTTTTCCGGTACGATTTTCCGTATGCGTGAAGAGGGATTTCAGAATTACCTTGCGGAAAAAGGCATTGCCTGTAAAAAAATATCGCCTGATGATTTTGAGAATTTTGTTTTTGAAAAAGGTAAAAAATACGGATTTTTCGCAGACAGTGATTATATTGCACTTAATGCGTATCCGGTTTTTGCCCGCAAAAATATTAACATCGGGACAGATGTAAAGATTATCGGATTTGATGATATTTTTTACAGCCGTATTTCTAATCCGTCACTGACTACTGTGCATCAGCCGACCAGACAGGAAGGACATATCGCTGTCCGCAAAATGATAAATATGATTTTTGATAAATCCGAAAAGAGCGAAACTTTGAAACCTTTTCTTATGGTACGGGAATCCACCGGCGGCAGACGGCCCGACCCCGAACATCACGAATTGGAAGAAAAAGTTTTTGACATTTCCTGAATTTGTAATTTGCAGCAGGGGCGGAACTACCGCCCCGTTTGCAAAAAATAACAGTTTATTTCATATTGAAAACTTTGTCTGCGATGTTGTAGTAACATTCCCAGTCTTTGGCGGTGACGGCATGTTTTCCTGCGCGGAGATTGTAAAAAAGTTTCTCACTGCCGAGAGTTTGCGGCGTGTCAGGCATTTTATTTGAACCGAGACCTTTTTGACCGTAAAGTTGCCAGATGGGTTCTGCATGGTAGGTTGCCAGAAATTCACCTTCGGGGTCGGCGTTGAGGTCTTCGGTGGCACTTGCGACGCACAGCGCACGGGGTGCTATCAAAGCAAGGAACATGTGCTGGTCAAAGGGGAGAGTTTCCTCTTTTTCAATATACCATGCAAGTTTGCCGCAATACCACATGCGCTGTTCCCAGTATGAAATCGGCATGGTTTCGCCGAATTTGCGGCGGGAGAGTTTTGCGCCGCCGTTGCCTGAATTATTGGAAATAACAAGTTTGAAACGTTGGTCACATGCTCCGGCAAAAAGGGCTGTTTTGCCCAGACGGGAATGACCGATGACAGCGGCGCGGTTTGCGTCAACGAGAGGTTCTTTTTCCAGAGCGTCAAGAATACGTGACATCCCCCAAGCCCATGCGCCGATAGTTCCGACGGGTCGGGTCCATTTGCCGGCTTTTGCTTCCTGATAGGGGACTTCGTAATCCATACGCAAATCTTTTTCGTCGTAGAAAAGGGTAAACGGACTTATTTTGATACCTGTCCACCAGTCTGGGCAGACTTCCCAGTAACATGCAATCGCGACAGCGTAACCGCGTTTTATTGCTTCACGGAAATTCCATGTATGATTGTCGAATTTGCCGCGCTGATGTCTTGAAAGCGGATAAAATTTGCGTTCAAGTGTATTGATTTCCATACCGCGGGAAATTCTGATTGACGGTTCTTTAGTGTAAGTATGATTGCCTGAAAAGTTCAAACCGACAAAAACAGGCGGCGGAGTTTTGGCATTTTTCGGCACAAAAAGCATGGTGTCGAAGTGAAATTTTTTGCCGTTTTTCATGCGGCAGTGAATGCGGAACTCTTTCAAAATGGCAGTTCCTTTAAGTGCGTCGTTAACTTGTGTGAGAAGTTCGACATCCAGAAAATCGGGGGCAGGGGGCATTTCGCCGTAAAAACAGTCTTTGACCTGCTGCAAAATGCGGGGGCGTTCAACTTCTTCCCAATCTTTTACGCTTTTTGAAGTGAATTGCGGCAAAGTGTAAGGCGGAATATTGTTTTTATCGCGGTTGTAATGTTTGTGCCAGAGAGCTTCGGAGTATGGAAGAACATATTGAAATGCCATTTCCGCGCGCTCTTTGTCGGGTGGGATACAGTGTTCGGGGTAGGTGTAATTTGCTTGTTCTGTCATGGTACATCCTGTTAAAAAAGTTATTATTGCGGTACTGAAAATAAGAGATTTTTTCATTTTTCTGCCTGTTTTATCAATTTTTGAGTTTCATTGTAGAGGTTGGAAATTTCTTCATCGGAGAGGGCGCGGTTGAGGATTACAACTTCGTCAACGATGATTTGACCTGAAATGCCGATGTTGAAATTCTGAGTTTTACCGGTCATAAGATTTTTAAGTTGAGCGACTTTTGATTTTCTGCCGTTTACAGAATTGCTGAATGAACCGGGCGACCATGTAACGACGAACATGCGCCATTCATTTGCTTTCCATTTTGAGGTGCGCCCCATGTCATAAACCATGTTGTTGACATGCTTGAATTGTTTAGCGGGGATATATTGAACGTAAGCGTTGATATGTCCGTGTCCCCAGGGCTGGTTCCATGTTTTGCCGAGAATAAAGCTGTAATTGTATTTTTCTGCTTTGGCAAATGCGCTGAAAATGCTGAATCCGGGTTCTTTTCCGTTGGCAGGTTTGGTCTGTTCCCATGTCGGAGCCGCCCAGAGAATCAAAGAGCCGGGCGCAGACAAATCGAGATTTAAATTTGCACTGTAAGTTGCATTGCCTTTTTTGAGAGCTTTGCCGAAAAGTCCGTCGGTAAATTCAGGGGCTTTTGCACCTTTTGAAAGTGTGGTCGGTTCACCTTTGCCCTCTGCCATATCTGCGTTGCAGTTTGCATTGTCAAACGAGAGATAAAATCTGACATTTTCATCAAAAAGTTTCAGTGCAGGGTTCGGATTTGCTTCAGCAAAGACGGCGGAGGCAGTAAAAACTGCCATACAGAAAAGTGAAAGTTTTTTCATATTATTCTCCTTTTACAGTTAAGTAGATAAAATCATATTTCGTTAAATTGAATTTGATAATGTTGTTTTCAGAGACAATGACTTTATTGTTTTCGCCGTTACGGACGGAGAGTTTGCCTTTCAAATTGAGTTTTGCCGTATTGAGTTCAGCGGTAAAATCACCGGCATTGCCATAGTTGCAAATGATGATTTGAGCTTCGTTATTTTTGCTTAAAACAATGCTTGAAGTGTCACCTGAAACAGCTATCGGATAATCTTTTTCCCAATAGTTGTAAACTTTGACATCCTTTTTGCCGTAACCGAATTCATAAAGTTTCAGACGGAGCGGCCAGAAAGGACCGTTGCGGTGCCAAATCCATGTAATTTCATGGGTGAGCATGACACCTGTGCCGCTTCGGAGACACAATTCGTATGCCTTGGGGTCGCTGCCTTTTTCCGTCAAGCCGAGAGAGCCGGGAAGGTTGCCGAACTGTCTGCCGATAGTCAATGTCCGCAGATACTCTTTGGAATAACGCTTCTGGAACGGAGTTGTGCCGCGGTTGTCTTCGCCGTCAAGATTCTGCTGCGCCATGCCGCAAATCGGAGCGATAGCGGTATTGGTCATGTGAACCATATTATTCGGAGTAATACCGAGTTCCATTTGCAGCACTGCGCCGCGACGGACGAGTTCGCGCATGTTCCACAAACCGACGGAAGGATGAAATACGCCCTTGTCGTCATAGTAAGAATTGCTTTGCAGAGAGCGGTCATAGTTGGCGGAAAGGAAGATGTCATCCCAATATAATTCATCTGTAATACCGATGGTCAGCATTTTATGATACCAATATGCGGAGAAGTCACGGAAAGATTTTACCGGGTCAACGCTGTATGATTTGCTGTTGCCGTAACCGGGCGTGCGTTCACGCTGTCCCTGAAATTCTTCTCTGAACCAGTCATCCATAAATGTCATTGCTTCGGCGGTGTCTGTGCGTGAGCCGCGGGCATTCAAATACTGCATGACTTTGCGTTTGTGCCGCATACTGTTGAGAGCGTTATTGACTTCACGGCGGTAAGTTCTGCGCATAGAATCGGAGCATTTGTATTTGCTGACCCATTTATCGAGGAAGCCTTCGGGAATAACATTGGTCTTGCGGATTTGCGCCATTGTGTGCCACAAACTCAAATCATAATCGCGCGGGAAAAGGCAGTTTGCGCCCGTAATGCCGCCGTAGCGGTATGAGCTGCCGAGAAAATTAACATCGTAATCAAGATATTTTCTTGCAGCGTAAGGGGCTGACCAGATAACCATTTTGCGCCAGTTTTCGGGCATGGGTTTGATTGGTGTTGCCTGAAACCCGATAACAAATTCGCGTTCTTTTTTGAGTTCAATCGACGATGAAATCAAATTGTAAACAAGATAAGTCACACCGTCTTTTTGATAAATTTGCTGTGCGGGAACACCTTTTTTGTAAACAAAAGATTTGTCACTGTCAGCAAAAACGGATAAGCCCGCACTTTCGGTTCCGAGCCAGATGTAATGCACAAAATCTGTTACGACAGTTGAGCGTGGAGCTTGGGTGCTGTTCCATTTTTCGGGAGTTTTGCCGCCGTAATTGAAACGCAGACCGTCGGTACATGCGTGAAAAAGATATGCGTTCCGTGAGTCAAGCGGAATAACCATTTTAAGCGAATTTACTTTGCCTGCAAAAGGTTTAAGTTTGAGCGTGTATTTCATTACGCCGTCAAATTCCCAATCGCAGAGAGCGTCGGCATGAAGTTTGCCTGCCTGCCATTTGCCGGAGAGTGCGGCTTTGGTATCAGATGAGTGCAGAATTTGGAGTTTTCTGCCTTTGGCGATAACTTTTTTGCCGTCGATATCAGCTTCAAAGAAAATACCGTTGTTTTTAAGCAGTTTTCTGCCGTCGGCAGTAATTTGAGAAAAGAGACCGACATTGTTCATTTCATGTTTGCGGAGAACGGTTTCAACGGTATTGTTTTTTACTTTTACCGGAGTGAAACCGGGCAGTAAACGGTCGGAGGTTCCGAGTTTGTTATTTTCCCAGTCAAAGACTTTGCGTTGGAAATTTTTTATGATTTCTTTGCTTGCAATGCCTTTAAGTTTTATTTTAAAAATATAATCACCGCTTGAATTCAAAGTTTTGGTGTGTTTTGCCAAATCGGGGAGCTGCCACAGCGTTTCTGCGATACCGTTTTTGACATTTGATAATTCGTATGCGGTAATATTTTTGTTGTTTTTGTCATAAATTGCAAGAGTTGCGCCCTTGAATGATTTCACATCGGGGAGACTCGTGCCGTCAATGCGTACATACATCTGATTGGTTGACGGATAAAAAGCATATTTGACTGAAATTCTCTGCGCGTCAGACTGTTTTGAAGCGAAAATGTCATCCTTTGCCTGTGTCCAGTTAAAGGCGCGGCGATAGAAAATATCTTTGCCGTCAGCGGAAGTGACAGAGAGATAAGTTTTTACTGTTTCATTGATATCTGCCTGCGGGAGTTTGAGTGAAAGAATTTTTATCTCATTCGGCTTCAAAGTGATTTTATCCGTATGGTCAACGGATTGTGATTGTGACGGCATAAATGCGTAACGCACATTCAAAGTCATGCCTTTTTTTGTCGGATTGAAGACGGAAATTTTTGCGTCAGGCTTGTTTTTTCCTCTGAGTGAGAGAAAGCGGACGACGGGAGAATTTGCTTTGAATGTGATTTGCGGAATGGCATAGTTGCTGAAAAAAGCTCCCGCAAGCTGGCTCCATGAACTTTGCAGTCCCCAGCTGCCGCCGTATTCTTTCTGCAATCTTTTCCAGTTGCGGCAGATACGCAAACCGATGGTCTGATTTTCCTGCAATTTTTCAATACCGATTTCTTTCAGCGGCAATGCAAGTTCAAAATTCCATTTTTTGTCAATAATTGAACCTTTGATTTCAACTGCGGGCTTCCAGACTATCGGGTTGCCGTCTTTTTTGGCGATAGTATAATAGCCGCCTTTGTTATTGGCAATCAGTTGATAGATGGTGATTTTGTCCGATGTGATATCGGGAATGATGATGAATTCAAATGCGTCGTCATTGCTGACCCGTGAATTGTAACCTTTGGCGGCACGCTGAACTATGCCGTTGGAACCGGTTTCGCAAATTGCACTGATAAAAAGTTTTTTGCCGTCGGTACTGACATTGAAAAATGCGTCTGCCGGAACCAGCGAAAGAATTCCTTTGCTTCGCAAATTGCAGAAGCCGTACATGCCCGCCGCATGTTTTGTTTCTGTTTCTGATACGATACCATCGATTTTCAAAGGCGGAGATTTCCGGATTGTGATTTTCGGCGGTGATTTGAAAAAATCTGTTCCTGCGGCAAATATATTCATGGTCGCAAATAACAGTAATAAAAGTAATTTTTTCATATATTCAAATATCTTTCATTTTATTGAACATTGTATTTCCAGTAACGGTTGTATGGTGCAGTGCTGTAATTTTTTACATAAGTAAGCAGCGGAGTTTTGTGAATGGATTCAACATGTCCGTCAATCATGAGGAAATTACATTTGCCGCTGTGGACGGGATTGAACATTTCTCCGCCGTCAGATGATGATGAATTTACACCGTAAAGTTTTTTGTTATAGACGTATGCCGGGCATCCTGAAGCTGTATTTTTAGGTGAATAATTGCCGCTTTTGCCGACGCCGTCACCGGCATAAATCAAATATGACGGATAAGCGCAGCTTGTTGCTTTCCTTGCTGCACGGAATCCGTAATCTGAACCTGATGTCGATATATGAATGGCAATACTCATGTGGGTAATAATATTGGAGTATTCGACTGCTTTATCTTTGAGTTTGCTGATTTCAGCATAACCGGGAGAACCTGGACATACCCACGGTTTGGCAGTTCCGGTATACGGAAAAATATGTTTGTAACACCATTCACCACTGCCGTAAGGAGCTGTGTAATCATTGTTATCTGTCATATAAAGGAGCAATCCTGTACCGATTTGTTTCAGATTGCTGACACAGTTGGCACTGCGTGAACGCGCTCTGGCATTGCTCAATGCCGGAAGCAGCATACCGGCAAGAATTGCAATAATGGCTATGACGACTAAAAGTTCAATAAGTGTGAATTTTTTCAATGTACAAATCTTGGCATTCCGTTTAAGAGTGGATTTCATTTTTTGAGTTCCTTTCTATTGTTTTGGGCTAAAAAAGTGTTGAAGATAATTTATAATATTCCTCCTTTTGTTGCGGTTGATTTATGAATAAGAGTTTGTCAATAATTTTTCTGCTGTTTTGATAAGAGTGATTCCGACCGTACGGTCTGCCTTGTCTCGGCTCGGAGCAGTTTCGTATCCGCCGTTACCGTAATTTTCAGGAAGTCCGACATAACCGATTTCACCCATCCCCAATGCAGCAAGGAAAGTAATCGGATATTTTGATATTTTACGAATGGCGAATCCGATTTCCGTAAACGGTTCGCAAGGGAGGGCGAGGATTGCAATTTCAGTACCGAACGTAATTAGCATTTCCTGTTCGTAACGTTTTTCTTTTATGGGATTTTCACGGCAGCCTATTGCACGTTCCGCAAAAAATTTCATAACAAACGGAGTGCCTTTGGCTATATCTTCGCTGGTAAAATCCTGTCCGGCAGCCATAGTTTCATTTTTATATTTTTCAAAAGTTGTTTTCGCAGCGGCATATTCTTCATCGGTTAATTGCAGATATGGTGCGAAAAATTCTTCACGGCAACTTTTTATTGCAGTATTTTCGATTTTTTGCAAACGGTATCTTGCAGAGATAATTGCAGCGGCATAAGCCTTGCCGATACGTTTAGTTTCCTCATATCCGGTTTGATTGACAGAAGATGTCACATCAAAATGATTGATATTTCCCTGTGGTGCAATAATTGTCATTACCGGAAGGTCAAAACCGATTTCATTTTGAATAAAAGCTTCCATTCTGCCCGGCCAGTCGGCGGAAACAAAATTTCCACCGACAGTATCTGCATGATTGGAAATATTGGCAATCAGCAATGCCGGATGTCCGTTCTGACGGATTTCAAGCATCATTATCGCCGGGTCAGTTTTCCCTTCAGGTTTGACAATATCGGGATTAAGTTTTCCGGGATTCGTCAGAATTTTTCCGTTTTTCATAACGTATCGGCGGTTGAAGGACAATGTGGTACATTCGGTTTGTGACGCATAAAGTTCCGCAGGTGCAAGCGAGGCAAATGCTGACTTCAAACTTTTCAATGTAGCAACTTTGAGTTCAGCCACATAATCAGAATCGCTGGCATCAGTAAAACATACGGTCGTATACGGACCTGTATGAGTATGAGTGGCGCAATACATGACTTTCCCCGCCAGCGGTGATTTTTCTGACGCAAGAGCAGATTCAATTTCTTTGATAAAATCAGCTTTGACAAAGCAAAGGTCATAAGAGACTATTGCCGCATAATCTTTATTTGCAGAGCGGAACACTGCTGTTTTTATATGCAGACGGTCATAAGCCCCGCAGTTCGGACGTTCATTTAAATATCCGCAAAGCGGAATTCCATATCCGGGAGTAATATCGAGTTGTTTGTAGCCGAATTCCAGTAAATTCATCTTGTTTTGTCCTTCCTGATTTCTTACAGAAAATAATATAACTTCCTATAAATTTTATTAAAAGAAGGAGAAAATACAAACAGCTGATATATTTTTTCAGTAAAAAACAAACAACATAGAAAATTAAAGATAAGAAAAAATATAAAAAAATAACCTCAAACAACATGACATAATAAAATTTATATCACGTTGTGAGGTTTTGTATTATTACAGTTGTATTTACTTCAATTCGACAATGGCGAATGAGTGAGCGGGCAGGTGAAGTTTGATTGTGTTATCTTTGAAATCAAGAAGTTTGATACCGGGATTTTCCCATTTGAGCTGAACACGATAAGGCTTGAGACCTTTTGCATCACGGATTTTGAAAAGTTCCTGATATTCAGGGTCATCAGCTTCAAAAAGTTCTGCCGCTGATTTGAAATCCTTCAACTTTAGTGCTGCAGGATTGAATTTAACGGTAACATCCTGATTAAGACGTTCATTACCGATATGGGAAATCACAGCAAGAATTTTGTTTTCAGTCGGGTGTTTATACAAACTGGCATAAACATCTTTGCCGACGGTGACTTGTGCGGCTTTGCGTTTGTCCCAGTAGCCGACAAATTCACTTGCAGGAACATCAAACTTGTCATAAATGCGGACGATCTTATCAAAAATGCCGTGATGACAGCGGTTGAGAGCAATGATGGTATTGTGAATCAGTGAACCGCTCAAAAATGCACGGGTGATGCGCAATTTGTAAAGTTCGGGGTCTTCTTTGCCGCCGCCGTATTGCTTTTCAAGGAAATCCTGTGACTGATAATCCGCATTGAAAATACCGAAAGGCAATGAATTGAGTTCACATGCGAACATCGGCAGTTTGTAGGTGTCAAGGATGTCTTTGCCATTGTGCATAAGTGTACTTGACTGCTGGCGGATGTGTTCGCCGTTCATCAGATGAGTGACGAATGTATAACTCGGCAGCTGTACTGCACTTGTGTTGTGAACGTGAATAACATAATCTTCACCTGCGCCGTTGTCAAGCAGAATCAATGCAAGTTTGCGGTAGAAGTTGCGGTATGCAATCAACGGAGTTCGTCCGTAACAGCCGTGATGATTGTTATCACATCCGGGGACGATGCCGAAGTCAAAGTTTATACCGCTGACTTTGGTTTTTTCTATAAAGTTTTTGACACGCCAGAGGAAGAAATCTGCACCTTTTGAAGCAGGGCAGAGCAAAAAGAGTGTATGAGTTTTATTTTTGCGTTTACCTGTCCAGACCTGACGGGGAACTGTTTCCCATTCATTGCCGAAAGCCTGTACTTCGGGGTATTCATCTGAAGTATAGAACGGGTTGTAGGTGAAAGGTCTTGAGTTATGCTGTTTATAACTTGCAACTTCAGCTTTTATCTTCTTCAAAATAGTGTCATTGTCAACTCCGGGAACGTCAGCGAAAACATCGGCAAGAGTTCCGAAATTGGAAAGATATGCGCTCCATGAGGTCGGAGTTTTGCCGGGACGGTTCATTTTGACATTCCAGCCCCAACTGGTTGTGTTGAGCGGATAACGTTTGTGCATCGGTTTGACAGGAGCACCGAGCAAGCCGTAATCAAAAGTGATTTTCTGACCGGCTTTAAGATTTTTTGCAATATTGACGGTAAAGACGGCTTCTTTGTCATTTTTGACAATAGAAAGAGGTTTATTGGTGCTGCTCCATGCACGGTCACTTTCAGCAAAGAAGCAGAAACCTTTTTCTTCATTGCCGATAAATATAACGGGATAATATTTGAAGTCAAATTTTCCGTTATTGATTTGAGCAGTCAATTTATTGCCCCAACCGCACGCAGCAGTGTGGAGATACTTTGCAAATTCAGCGGGAATAACAAAGCGGAGCTGCAGAGATGAAATATTTTTGCGTGCAGTGAATGTCACCTGATTGTGCTGAACGCCGTCATATTCGAGCCAACCGTCAGAAACGATACTGCAATCAGCATTTCCGCCTGCGGCTTTGAATTCGGCACGGTGGGCGAGGGCGGAAGTGTTTTCGAATGAACCTTTGACCGTCTTGCCGTTGACGATGAAGTCGGCAGATTTGATAAGGTTGTCGCCTTTGGAAGTAATACTTACGGGCATGAGACTGTCAGAAGCCCAGACGTAATCACGATTGACGACTTTGGCAGTAAAGTTTCTGCCTTTGTCATAGGTCATTGCAGTGTACGGCGGGATGATGCGGGTCATATCAAAATTGAGTTTGTTCCATTCTCCGTAGCCGGGGAAGTAGAGTGACTGACCTGAAATTATTTCACCTTTTGAATTTGCAAGTTCAACAGTGTATGAACCTGCAGTGTTATTTTTGGCAAAGGGGATTGCAACATTATCTTTTATATCTGAAGTTTTGAAAATCACCTTTTTATCGGGAGATTTCAAACTCAAAGTGAATTTTGCATTATTGCCGAACTTTGATTTCAGAATGGCTGTTTTTATTGCCGCATTAAGTTTTTCAGCATAATAAAGAGGTGTGACAGCAAGGTATTCGGCTGATATTTTCAAAGGAACATCCTGTGAGAAATACACTTTTTTGTCATTGTTTGAAGTAAGTTTATAAACCAGACGGTCTGCCTGAAGCATGGTCAGAGGAGTCTGGATTTTTTTCTGCACGGGAACATTGGCTTTGAGGTCAACAGTCAGAGCTGCAAGGCTCTGCGGAGTGAGAAGACCTGAAGCACTTTCCTGAATGATATAAAACTTGACTTTTGCATCAACGGGAGAGATAAATTCAAAAGTCTGGTCGAGATTGCCGAAAGAGGGATTGCCTTTGGCAACTGCACGGACAGAAGGTGCATTTTTGTCAAACTTAAGAGTGAAAAAATGTTCATCATCTGCCCAATAACCTTTTTGAAGCTGAAAAGCGATGTCGGTTGCAGCAGTTATTGAAGAGTTGAAAAAACTGCGGCAGAAGTTCATCTTGAGTTCTTTCGGAGGAGCATTAAGACCGATAGCTTTCCACGGCAGAACTATTTTCCCTTCCCAGAGGAAAGTGTCGTCGATTTGCATACCGATATGTGATTTGTAGCTCCATTCAGGATTGAAATCATTCACATTTTTGAGTTTATCGGTTTTGCCGCCGTTGACAGTGCCGCCGAAGTAATACATTTTGCCGCTGTGGCGCAGATGAAGTTCAAAGGATTCAACACCCCAGACACCCTGTTCCGGGTCAGAAGCGGCATGCCCTTTGAGGATATTGGTTTTTGCAGGAAAAATCGTATCAAAATCAACATAAAGATTTTTGTCATCGTATGAAAAATATGCGTTGTTTTTGGGGAGCTCCCATGATTTTTCGCCGTTTCTCATATGGATAATTGATACATAAGATGAGCCTTTGATATTTTCAGTGCGTTTGGCAGCGGTAATTACACGGGGATAACGTTTGTGTACAGGATTGGTTTTGACTCCTGAAAGAGCGGCGATTTCCTCATTGGCAAGTACGCGCTTGTAGAGGCGTAAACTTTTGATGAAAGTATCATTGGGCCATGGCCATGTTTTATAATATCTGTCAGCATGGGGACCGATATTGACAGTTGCGATGCTTTTCGGAACTTTGAAACTCTGGGGGGCTTCTTTGATAAGTTTTCCGTTCAGATAGCAGCGGAGTTTATCACCGTCCCATGAGAGGACAGCAGTATAAACTTTTCCGCCTTTAAGTTTTTCACTGCCGCCGTAGAAATTTTTTCTGCCGTTGGCAAAGCGGTATTGAACGATTGTATTTTTTGAGAAAGAATAAAAACCGAATTCCTCTCTGCCGTTGGCACGGACAACGACAAGCGGACGGGCGGCACTCTTTGACTGTTTCATCTGTTTGTCAAGAGCAAATTCAAGAACGAGAGTGCCTTTTTCTCCGACGAGATTTTGTGCGGGGATTGAGTAGACTTTTTCCCCGAAAGCCATAACTTTCTGACCGTCAAATTCTGCAACGGGACCGTCAAAAACAATAGTTTTGCCGTTGACATTAACGGTCGGATTTTTGCAAGGTTCAATTAACAGCACCGCATCTTTAGCAAAAAGAGTCAGAGACACAAAAAGTGCCGCAATAATGGTTGAAAACTTCATGTTGACCTCAAATATTATTTATTCAAATTTGCAATATCATCAGCTGTAAGTGCTTCATTGTAAACACGGAGCTGTTTCATAAAACAGTCGTTGTCCCAGACGGGAGTGACAAAATACTGGTCTTTGA
>JAZOSO010000197.1:0-6549 GCA_045657185.1 Victivallaceae bacterium
TGGCGCGTGAGTGTCAGCGGCCAGGTGGTGTCAGGCTGTTTTTCGGCGAAATGTTCGTTTCGTCCTCCCGCATATAAAAGCGGGTGGAACGCCGGAATGACGAAACAAATCTTCCGCCGGACTTCGCCACAATTAGGGGAGAGCAAGCTCTCTTTTTATATGCTGTCGCATTTGCATACCCCGTAATGAAAATATACAACGAGCTTTTGCTGAGGCGATAGCAAAACAAAAGGCGAGTGGAACGCCAAAAGTTTTTTTCTTCTCACCCTGCAATAAATCAGTCATTTTTTATAACATAGCCAAAGAAAAATCCGGCAGCGGCATTTATTATTTACCGTAAATCTCGTCGATTTTGGCGGTGTCTTTACCGATCATTTCCATATAACGGGCAAGGAGACGGCGGGCGGAACCCCATTCCGTATTGGGGCTGATACATGAAAAGAAGTCATAAGTAATAATATTTTTTACAAAAGGCGTGGCTTCGGCAAGTTTCATATAGATTGAACGGTAATCGCTCTGGCGGCGGAATTCCCTGCTTTCGCCGTGGCCGGGGAAATCACGCTGAAAAGTTTCAACATTGCTCCAGAATTCAATTCCGCAGCGGTCAAAAAGTTTTTTCACTTCGCTGTAACATTCCGTCAAACCGTTACTCTCAATTTCACCGAGTTTGCAGAAAGGTCCTGCCAATGTATCCTGCGGGGCGCAATAATCCAGCAGCCCTGCAACTTTTTCATAAAAATATCTGCCGTAGATATCACACCATTCTTTCGGTGTATAGCAGGAGGCATAATCTCCTTTAACACCGAAAAAGCTCGGCGACATGAAAGTTTTTTTGTCAGGATAATTGGCTTTGGCAAATTTGAGAACTTCAGTACATATTTCAAAGAAATTAAAATGCCACGGCAAAGCCTCCAGACTGACATAAATCCCCTTGAAACACTTGTGATGCGCATATTTTGCAACGGTGCGTTCATAATAACGCTTGGTTTCGTCAATTTCTTTAAGCCAGTCTCCTGTATGTAAATTACTGATGCTGACAGGACCGCCGAGAAAAAGCGTCATGTCATACTTGTCAGACAGACGGAAAATCATATCCAAAAGACATCTGTCTTCTTTCCATGTTGTTGAGCGCGGGTCTTCAGCTGACATGTGTCTGCCGTTCTGCTCAAACTCTGTACGGATAACAAAAATTTTATCAAATCCCAGATACTTGAGCATCTGAAAATCCTGCTCCCATTCTGCAAGTCCGGCATTGGTAATACCTGTATTGTGAATGAGCATATTCACAAAAGTCCCGGTAATCGGAGTCAATTTCACATTTTCCAGCATTTTTTCTCCTGACCATTAAAATTTTTCAGTATTTTATCTGCCGTAAATCTCATCGATTTTGGCAGTGTCTTTACCGATCATCTCCATATAGCGGGCGAGCAAACGGCGTGATGAACCCCATTCAGTATTGGGACTGATGCAGGTAAAAAAGTCATAAGTAATGATATTTTTGACATAAGGTGTGGCTTCAGCAAGTTTCATATACAAAGTACGGTAGTCACTCTGACGATAGAAATTTTTGCTTTCGCCGTGACCTGCAAAACTGCGCTGGAAAGTTTCAACATTGCTCCAAAGTTCAATGCCGCAGCGGTCAAAAAGTTTTTTAGTTTCGCTGTACCATTCTGCAAGGCCGTTGTCTTCAATTTCACCGAGTTTGCAGTAAGGTCCGGCAATCGTATCCTGCGGAGCGCAATAGTCCAGCAAGCCTGCAACTTTTTCATAGAAATATCTGCCGTAGATATCGCACCATTCCTTCGGTGTATAGCGGGAAGCAAAATCGCCCTTGACACCGTTAAAGCTCGGCGACATAAAAGTTTTTTTATCGGGATAATCGGACTTGACAAATTTGAGCATTTCTGCACAAATATCAAAGAAATTGAAATGCCACGGCAAAGCTTCCAAACTGATATAAATACCTTTGAAACACTTGTGATGCGCATATTTGGCTACAGTGCGTTCATAATAACGCTTTGACTCGTCAACTTCCTTTTGCCAGTCGCCGATGTGCAAATTACTGATACTTACAGGACCTCCGAGAAAAAGCGTCATATCATACTTGTCTGCCAGACGGAAAACCATATCAAGAAGGCATCTGTCTTCCTTCCAGGTCGTTGAACGCGGGTCTTCAGCAGAAAGATGTTTGCCGTTTTGTTCAAATTCAGTACGAATGATAAAAATTTTATCAAATCCCAAATACTTGAGCATTTGAAAATCCTGTTCCCACTCAGCTAATCCGGCATTGGTAATACCGGTATCAGGGATTATCATATTAATAAAAGTTCCGCTTATCGGCGTGAGTTTGACATTATCAAGCATAATAAATCACCTTTTTTAAATTTATCGAAATTGAGATAACACAAATTTAGCATATATTTTATACTTTTCAAGGTTACATCTCTTAAAATTCAACATAAAAAAACTCCGCAATGCAAAATGCAAAGCGGAGCGTATAATCGAACCTGGAGAGAACGAATTTATTAAACACCTTGAGCAATCATAGCTTCAGCAACAGTACGGAAACCTGCGACATTGGCACCGTTAACATAGTTGACAGAACCGTCTTTCTGGGTACCGTTGTTGACACATGCACTGTGGATACCGCTCATGATACCGCGGAGACGGGCATCAACTTCAGCAGCAGTCCAGTAACCGTGACCTGCATTCTGGCTCATTTCCAAACCTGATGTTGCTACGCCGCCGGCATTGACTGCTTTACCGGGAGCAAAAGTGACACCGTTTTCTGCGAAACATTCGATAGCTTCAGGACGGCATCCCATATTGGAAACTTCAGCAACGAGTTTAACGCCGTTTTTGACCAAAGCAGCGGCATCATCGCCGTTGAGTTCATTCTGAATTGCGCAGGGCATGGCAATATCAACAGGAACTTCCCAGGGCTTTTTGCCGGCAACAAATTTGCTGCCTGCAAATTTCTCTGCATAGGGAGCAACAATATCACGGCCGCTGGAACGCAATTCAAGCATATAAGCAACTTTTTCTTCATTGAGACCGGCTTCATCATAGATGTAACCGTCAGGACCGGAAATAGTAACAACTTTTGCACCGAGCTGAACAGCCTTGAGAGCTGCGCCCCATGCGACATTACCGAAACCGGAAACGGCAATCTTCTTGCCTTCAATTTTTTCATTTTTAAGTCCGAGCATGTGCTGGACAAAGTAGATAGCACCGAAACCGGTAGCTTCTGCACGGACGAGAGAACCGCCCCAGCCGAGACCTTTGCCGGTAAGAAC
This sequence comes from Victivallaceae bacterium, assembly GCA_045657185.1. Taxonomy (GTDB): domain Bacteria; phylum Verrucomicrobiota; class Lentisphaeria; order Victivallales; family Victivallaceae; genus RGIG5270. Next base: position 3,297 of record JAZOSO010000197.1, read on the forward strand.
GCCGTTAAAGGTATTGGCAAGGCGTTTGTACTGACCGAAAAGATAACCGATTTCACGGGCACCGACGCCGATATCACCGGCGGGAACGTCAGTATCAGGACCGATATGACGGAAAAGTTCACGCATAAAATTCTGACAGAAAATCATGATTTCACGGTCAGATTTGCCTTTGGGATTGAAATCGCTGCCGCCTTTACCGCCGCCCATGGGGAGAGTGGTCAGAGCATTTTTGAACATCTGTTCAAAGCCCAGAAATTTGAGAACAGACAGATTGACGGTGGGGTGGAAACGCAAACCGCCTTTGTAGGGACCGATTGCGCTGTTGAACTGAACACGATAGCCTGTATTGACCTGAATTTCACCGTTATCATCAATCCAGGGAACCTGGAAAGTAATGATGCGTTCGGGAACAGTAATGCGTTCGAGGATTTTATTTTTTTCATATCTTGCATCAGATTCAAGCAAACCGCCGATAGAATCAAAAACTTCAGTAACAGACTGAATAAATTCAGATTCCCAGGGTGCCTGAGCTTTGCGCATTTCCAATACTTTTGCTGCATATTCGTTCATAATAATAATTCCTTATTTTTGGGATTTTTTCTAATAATATTTGATAATATACTTGCTATTTTCAAAAAATACAATATATTAAAAGAAAAAAATCAATCTATTTTTTAGATTAAATGGACCAAAAACGCTTACAATACTTTATTACTTTAGCAGAAATGCTCCACTTCGGCGCTGCCGCCGATGAATTGGGGATAGCTCAGTCTGCGCTCAGCCGCCAGATAAATGTGCTTGAAAACGAACTCGGCTGTCAGCTTTTTGACCGCTCAAACCGCTGGAATGTTTCTCTGACTGCGGCAGGAGAATCATTTTTCATTGAAGCGCAGAAAATTCTGACCCAGCTTGATAATGCCAAACGCCTTGCTTCGTCAGTTGCACGCGGAGAGGCAGGAACTTTGCTTATTGATGTTATTCCTGCCGCCGTCAATGCAACAGGCTTTATCAAAGCTCTCAGAGAAATGCAAGTTTTTTACAAACAGCTCCATTTAAATATCAAAACCGCCAACAGCAAAATAATTTATGAAAAAGTCCGCGACCAGGAAACCGACCTCGGCATCGTCCGCATGCAGCCGGAAGAATCCGAAGATATGCGTATGGTCGTTCTGGAAAATGACTATCTGCTTGCGGCTATTCCGCGAAAACATCCGCTGGCAGCTAAAGAGCATTTGTTTCTGTCTGATTTCCGAAATGAAAGGATTATTTTTCAGGAATCTCAGGATGCAACTCCGCTGCGCACCAAACTTGATATGCTATGCCGCAATGCAGGCTTCAAGCCCAATGTAATTATGGAAATTGAAAATATCACAGTTTTGCTCCACTTACTGCCTGTTCTCAACTGCGTGACAATAGTCCCCCAATCCTTCCCGCGTCAGGCGGAACTGGTTTACCGCTCCTTTGAAGACTGCAATGCGCACCTGCCAATTTCAGCAGTCTGGCGTGCAGACAACAATTCACCGACACTTAAAAAATTTCTTCATATATTAACAACTTAGGAGGTATATTATGGATTTTCTTGAAATCATGCAGCAGCGCAAAAGCTGCCGTTCTTATCAACCCGGTAAAGTCATCCCCCGTGAAGATTTGCTCAAAATCGTTGAAGCCGGCAGACTCTCCCCCTCAGGCTGCAACTCTCAGCCGTGGAAATTCATCGTAATCGACTCACCGGAAGCTAAAGAAAAACTCTGTGACGCCATCGTCGTCAAAAACGGCGTTACAGGCGCACCGTGGAGACACAATGTTTCCGCTTTTATCGTCTTTGTCGAACAGAAAGCAAAAGTTATGCCCAGTGTTGTTGAGCATTATAACGATACTCAACGTTTCGCCCAGGGCGATATCGGCGCAGCTTGTATGAATATGTGCCATGAAGCTTTCACTCTCGGAATTGCAACTTGCATGATAGGTATGAATGACCAATCAAAAATGGAAGAATACTTCGGCATCCCTCACGGTTCAGAAGTCAGACTCGTTCTCGCACTCGGCTATTCCGCTGAAGACGGCTCTTTCACCAAAGTTCGCAAACCGCTGGAAGAAATCTGCTCATTCAATCACTGGGATTGACAGTTTTTTTCATAAGGGAGCTTAACTTTTAATTTTCGCCTTTATAACCTGCTTTAATGGCGGATTTCAAATAATATTCACCTTTTTCGGGATTGCTTTTCAACAAATGCAGTCCCCAGAAATGCTGTGCGGCAGGATGACCGCTCCGTGCAGATTCCTGCAGCCAGCGCAAAGCTCCCGCTTCATCCTTTTTTACATATTTGCCTTCCATATAAAATTTATAAAGCAGAAACTGTGCATCACAGTTGTTAAGCCGTGCTTTTTTTCCGATTATCGGAAACGCCTCACTGTGACGGTTCTCTTTCAGCATCTGATAGACAAATGCCAGTTCCTTTCTGTCTGATACATGACGCGGTGTACGGAAAATAAACAGACAAACTATCACCAGCACTATCAGAGCCGGAATTCCGTAAAAAATAAAATTCTCCAATTTCTTATTTTCCATAACCATACCTCATATCACTCATTCTGATAAAATCCATATAATGGTGTATTTTCATAAATCCGCGCTTCGGCAGAACAACTTCAATAAAATCATAACGCAGCCGCAAATGCTGAGCTTCAACCAGACGCACATATTCACGCGCAGCACGCAGATTTCTCTGCATCTGACGCCGCTTGTAATTGTCAATCGGTCGAAAGTTCCCGATACGGCGCAATGTCTTAACTTCAACAAAAACCAGCATTCCCCCATCCCTGCCGACAATGTCCAACTCTCCGAAATTCGTTCGGACATTACGCGCCAATATCACCATACCCTTGCTCTCAAGCAGCTCACAGCTCAAATCTTCCCCCCGCCGCCCGAGTTTCAAATGTGCTTTACGTTTTAATGAAAAATTCATGTTAAGCATGAGTCGGGGAGGAAAGGGAAAAAACTTTTTGCAAAAAGTTTTTTTCCTTTCCTCCCCGTACCCCTCCTATCCTTTTTACAAAAACTCTTGTGTAACACTTTTGATTTTTTTAAATCAAAAAATCAAAAACGTGATACAAAATATATTTGCATGTCTATTGCCTAATCTCTCAAGCATACTTGACAATTCGCATATCTGTTATCAAATATCCTTTTCTTTTTTGAAAAGGTAGGGTTTAAGGGGAGGAAAAACTTTTTTCTTTTAATCAAGAAAAAAGT
>JAZOSO010000198.1:0-18675 GCA_045657185.1 Victivallaceae bacterium
ACCTGCACGGCGTTCGTGGAATTCGTCAACGAGACCGAAAGCATTCCAGCGTTTTTCGTTTTCTTCACCTGCGCAGACAAAAGACCAGTACCAGCCTTTCTGCAAACCGACACCGTACTGGCGGTTCCATTCTTTGTAGAGACGGGCAGAGCCGAAGTCAACGCCGAAACCGACTTTTGCAAGTTCAGTTGCCATAAGTTCTGCACGTACAGTGGGACCGATACCGACGCTTACTGAAAATATATCCAGCAAGTCGCAGATGCGGTTGGGAATGTAGAGTAACAGTTTTTCACCGATGGAATCGGCTTTGAGTGCAGTGCCGAAAAACATGCAAACTGCACATATTGAAAGGATTGCAAATTTTTTCATATAAATCTCCTGTGGTTATCTTAACTTTTTCAATAAAATAAAGCATGAATTGAAATAGTCAAGTGTTTTATTGAAAATTTCAGGAATTTAAGAAGCGGTGGTCAATTACGCGCTTGGCTTTGCCCTCACTGCGGATAATAGTATTGGGAGCAACCAGTTTAACTTTGATATGGAGTCCTGTAACTGATTCAATGGAGTGAGTGAGTTTTTTCTGCAAATCTTCCATGGCGCGGACTTTGTCGCTGAAAAGTTCAGGACGGACTTCAACAGCTACTTCAATATTATCCATGCCCTTATCTTTGAAAAGGATGATATTGTAGTGCGGCAGAGTTCCGTCAACAGCGAGCAATGCGGCTTCTATCTGAGACGGGAAAATATTGACACCCTTGATAATCATCATATCGTCACTGCGGCTGGAAATGCGGTCAATGCGGCGGATAGTTCTGCCGCAGGCGCATTTTTCAGGAATTATGCGGGTGAGGTCGCGTGTGCGGTAACGGATCATGGGCATTGCTTCTTTTGAGAGAGTGGTCAGAACGAGTTCGCCCCATTCGCCGTCGGGCAGGACTTCAAGTGTTTCCGGATTGATGATTTCAGGATAGAAGTGGTCTTCAAAGACATGGAGTCCGTGCTGACATTCACATTCAATAGCGACGCCGGGGCCGATGATTTCGGAGAGACCGTAGATGTCAAATGCTTTGATACCTGCGTTTTTCTCAATCTGTTCACGCATGGCGGGAGTCCAGGGTTCCGCACCGAAGATACCGGCTTTGATCGGCAGTTCGCGGAGGTCAATACCCATTTGCTGAGCTTTTTCGATGAGGAAAGTAAAATAGCTCGGAGTACAGCACATGGCGGTAGTTCCGAAGTCTTTCATAAGCATTATCTGACGGTCGGTGTTGCCGACAGAGGTCGGAACAGTGAGCGCACCGAGTCTTTCGGCGCCGTAATGAGCGCCGAGACCGCCGGTAAAAAGACCGTAACCGTAAGAGACCTGAATGATATCGTTGTTGTCAAGACCGCAGCTGATGAATGAGCGTGCGATAACCTCTTTCCAAACTTCAATATCGTGCTGATTGTAGCCGACAACGATGGGTTTTCCGGTAGTACCGCTGGAGGCGTGCACACGGACAATTTCACTTTTAGGAACTGCAAAAAGAGCGAAAGGATAGTTGTCGCGGAGGTCAGTTTTGACAGTAAAGGGGAGTTTTTTGATATCTTCAAGTGTTTTGATGTCGTCGGGAGTCACGGACAGTTCTGTAAACTTGCGGCGGTAAAACTCAACATTTTCAAAAGCATGACGCACGATATTTTGAAGTTTTGAGAGTTGGATTGCTTTCAGAGCATCGACTTCCATGAAATCTTTGCTTTTAAGCTCGGAGATAGCCGTGTTTTCAGAATTCATTTTTTTGTCCTAATATTATTTTTTTTAAGATAGTTCCGGTTATTATACAATAACCCGTCTTATAATATACACTTGAAATGTTTTTTTATCAAGCTGTAAGCAGATTTAAAATCAATTTTTTTGCCTGAAAGTTGCTGTTCATACAGAAAATCAAGGATTTTTTTGAAATTTCTGCCGGGTTTTATGCCCATTTTTATTAAATCTTTGCCGCTGATTGCAGGCGGAGGCAGTATTTTTTCAGTGCCGAATTGCTCAAAAGCCTTAAGTACATACAGATAGTCAGCAATGAGGTTGCATGAACAGACATTGTCAAGACGGCTGAGTTCAAGCAGCAGCGGCGCATCCTCTCTGCCGATAAGTTTTCGCAAAGTTGCCGGACGCATATTCTGCACCTGAACCAGACGCATGTGGTCACGGACGAGAGTGGTAATAAGTTTTTTGCGGCTGTTGGAGAAGCGCAAACGGTCAAGGATTTTTTCCGCCATTTCTGCTCCTTTTACTTCATGGCCGAAAAAGTGAATACCTTTTTCATCCCGGAAATAACATGCTTTTTTGCCGATGTCGTGCAAAATCACGCTCCATGCCAGATCGGCAGAGGGCAGAACCATGCGTTTCAGCATCAGAGAGGTATGAACGAAAACATCACCCTCGGGGTGGAATTGAGGAGGCTGCTCCACTCCGTGAAGTGCATCAACTTCGGGGAGAAATATTTTAAGCAGACCGCTTCGGTCAAGCAGTTCAAATGCGTATGCAGCTGATTTTATTTCAAACATCCAGTCAAGTTCCTGACGCACTCTTTCGGCTGCAAGTTCACGGCACAAATGAGCATTGCGGCAGATTGAATTCCAGGTATTTTTTTCAATCTGCAAATCGTATTTTGCACTGAAACGCAAAGCTCTGAGCATACGCAGATAGTCTTCCTTGAATCGGATATCCGCATCGCCGACCGTGCGCAGAATACCTTTTTTTAAATCTTCAATGCCGTTATGAAAATCAATAATTTTTCCGCTTGCAATATCAAAATACATGGCATTAACAGTGAAATCACGCCGCATAGAGTCGATTTGCAAATCGGTTGTATAACGGACATTTTCAGGATGTCTGCCATCCATGTAAAAACGCTCCTCGCGCATGGTGGCTATTTCAAAATTGAAATCGCCTGAACGCACTATAACTACACCGAAAGATACTCCCGCTGTCTGTGCTTCGGGAAAAAATTTGAGCAGTTCGTCAGGGGTGGCGGAACTTACAATATCAATATCTTTGCACGGTTTATGCAGCAGCAGATTGCGGACAGCACCGCCGACAAAAAAGGCTTGTCTGTCGTGTTCGCAAATTGTTTTTATAATTTTTAATGCCGCCTCAAAAAGCGGAGTTGACGGGAGCTGTACGGTCATGGATTTACCTTTTCTGCAAAAGCGTTTTCAGTGGCGATGATATAACACTCAATTTTGCTGATATCAAGTAAAAGCAGTTGCGATAGAGCTTTGCGGTACAAATTGAGCTGAGCATGATATTTGAGTCGTTTTTCTTCTGTTGAGTCGTCGTATTTGCCGCTTTTGTAGTCAACGATGACGGCGCGGGTGATTTTGCCGTCGTCATCTTTGCGTATCTGGACGCGGTCAAAACAGCCTGAAACATAGGTATCTCCGAGAATGACGTCAAAACTCAATTCGTTGAAACATTCGTCAAAATCCTGTAAGATGGCAATTATTTCCGGTGATTTTAATAATTTTTCCACTTCCGCACGGAGTTTTTCATCGGAATCAGCAGGAAAAGTGAGTTCGGAAAAATCTTTGACAGTGCAGAGAAATTCATGGATTTCAATGCCGAAGTCCTTGCCTTTTGCGGCGTCGGGGAGGTTGAAATAGAGTTGTTTGCTGCCGCTGTTTTCTCCGGCTGTGCTGCCGTCTGACGGGCGTATCCTGCGGCGGCTGAGAGATTTTGTCTGCTGCGGGACAAAAGCGGATTCAGGGAGTATGTTTTTTTCAGAACTCATTGCCTTTTTTACTTGGCATATCGGTAAATCATTGAAATCATCATCAATTTTCATTGTGTTGAAATTGAAGTTATTGAAAACTTCCGTTCGTACAACAAAGTTTTCTTTAAAGAGTCTTTCTGTTATATAATCTGCAAAATGATTTTTGTTGCTGGTAATATTCGGCAAAAGAAGTGTCATGGTATATTTTGCACGGCTTAATGCAACATAGTGAGCACAGAAATTTTCAAAAATATCTTCAACTGTTTTGGCAGCCCATGCATCTTTTATTTCCTTAAAAGCAAGCATTTCCGTATTAACGGAATTCAGCATCCATGTTTGTCCGTTGTATTGACCTGAAACAGGTATGTTTTTTTCATAGTCATTTATTATACGGGTTTGTTTGTTGTTGAATAAAGCAGTAAATACATGGTCCAATGTCAAACCTTTTGAGTGATGAATGGTCATTATGCGGATTTTATAACCGATGGCTTCCTCGGAGAGAGCAACCTCGGAAATATATTTTTTGAACAATATTGCATCTTTTCTGACGGAGCTTCGGTCAAATTCATCTGCACTGCGGAGAAACAGTTCAAGGCTTTCTTTTTCTTTCGGGGACGGAGTCCATTCTGCTGCATTTTTTTTCTTTAATTTCTGAATGCAGTTTTTGAGATATTTATGAAATCCTTCCTGATTGAGATAACTTAGTTCTCTGCATTGTTCTTTTGCTGAAGACGGCAGAAGGAATTTTGCGGCGGGCAGCATTTCAACTGTTGCCTTTGCCATGGTGTCAGCCGGGTGCTGAATGTAAATTAAAAGATGCAACAGTATTGTAATGAGTGTGTCATTGCAGATTTTATTGTTGCCTTCCCACATGAAATACTTGCCGTATTCGGCATCTTCTTTGAGAATATCAAGGAGTGCAAGGCCATTATCTCCTGTCGGAACAAGGATGGCGCATGATTTTTGCTCTTCAACGATTTTATACTCTTTTATTTTTGCGAGAATAATTTGGGCAAAAGAATCTGCAAGTTCGTCTTTGCTCTGCTTGTCGGTCGGAAGATATGCCTCAAAAAGACTGCGGTATTTGAGTTTATCTGATGGATTGTGCGGTTGAAAAATATCTGCCCATGCTTTGCCGGTTTCCGGAAAGAAATTGGCCTTACACATGGCTTCCCCGTTAAAAATATGATTTAATGCCGTACAGATATTTTTGCCGTAACGGAAGGATAAATCAAGCGGTTCGGGAGTAAGATTTAAGTTATCTTTGACTTGTTTCATCAGTCTGCGGTCACCTGAACGCCAGCCGTAAATTGCCTGTTTGACATCGCCGACAATAAACATACTGCGTCCGTCATCTCCTGCACCGGTATCAAAAATAGAACTCAGCACATGCCATTGCAAACGGCTGGTGTCCTGAAATTCATCAATCAGAAAATGGGAAAATTTATTGTTCAGACGATAGGCAATATCGTATGTCCAGTCGTTGTCAGGATTGCTGAGCAGTCGCGGTAAATCGGCAAAAGTTATTTTACCTTTTGCATAAAATGTGTCGGCATAAACTTTCTGATAATTCCGGTAGAGATTGAGAGCGGCTTCACTGCGGACACAATTCTGGTACAGTAAAATCCATGCGGCATAAGAGAGCAGTTTCCGCAACGCTTTCTCCTCTTCATCATTAAAGTTTGTTTTTTTTATTTTCGGAATAGAGCCTCCATCCCAGACAGCGAAATATTTGCGCATCGTATTGAGTTCTGCGGAATTGAAAAAAGTATCAACAGAAGCTCCGGATACTTTTTGGAGCATATTGTAACGTTCCTTGCAAGTGTCATATCTGCTATCGATTTCAATATCTTTCAGTACATTCCATGCATCTTGTATTTCATTCGGCGGACAAAGTTTTTTGATATCAACGTTGAATTGCCATGTTGTGACATCCGGGTTGTCGTCAACGATACGGCGGCATTTATCAATGGCGTCATTTATATCTTCAAGATAGTTGCGGGAGGCTTTGCCGTATGAATTTTTTTTGCTTTCCATAGCGATATCGCGCATTTCATCTTCGCTTGCGGATTGCAGACTTCCGGAAGAGAGCAGCATTGTTTTGAGAACATCATTTATTAAAATCTTTTCTTCGCTTGCTCCTGTAAGTTCGATTTTGCGCGGCAAGCCGAGTTCGGTACTGTATGAAGTAACGATTTTTGACATAAAGCTGTCAATAGTGCAGATTTTAAGGTCATTTACGGCAAAAATCAGTTTGCGGAGCAATTTGAGCAGAATTTCTTTGTCGGCGACAGGTACTTCAAATTCAAGCTTTTTTAAATCGTCATTTAATGATTCGATTTTATTTTTTAACAATGCGTCAAAAATGAGTTCCAGCACACGATTGTAAATTTCTTTGGCACCGCTGCGTGAAAAGGTCATAGCGACTGATGAATTGAATATTTTTTCAGGATTTTCAACATCAGAGAGGAACATGCCGAGCATACGGATTGCCATTTTATAAGTTTTGCCGCATCCTGCGGAGGCACTTATAGAGAAGGAGTCAAAGTTTTTACTTTTATTCATTTTCAGCCTCCTGTTTGATATCGTCATTTGAGATTTCGGGGAAATAATTTTTCATAAAACCGTAAATGTATGACAGTGACGGCGGCCAGAAATATTTGTCAATGAATATTTTCTGCATAAGATAATGCATAGCTTTTGCACCGTTCTGCAAAACTTGCCCGTCAAGTTCATTAAAGAGTTCAATTTTTGTCTGTTCCGTATCTTTGGGCAGATTGAAATAGCCGCATTTGATGACTGCGTTTTCATCAATTTTCAATTCGTTGCGGAATGTTTCAGCCAGGAGATTGTAGATAACCAGCTGCATGTCAGCAAAATATTTATTCGGTTCGGCAGCGAGCATAATTTCTTCGTCAAGATGTTCGGAATTTTTTGTTTTGAAATGTGCCTCAGACGGTTTTTTTTCTTTGTTGGAAGTTTTATAATCCATAATACGGCAGAAAATATTACTGTCTTTATCTTCGGCGATATCTATGCGGTCAATTTTTCCTACGAGGCGGATATTGCGGAGTTCATCATTGATTTCCGGCAGCAGATTATCCCATTTTTGCTGTATGCGGTCATAAAGTTCACCGTAAAGAATGTCTATTTTGTGTTCAACCGCGTGGATTTTGTGTGATGCAAAGGAGGTTCGGGTCTGATATTCCATCTGCATAAATCCGTCTATTGAACTGTGCATTACTTCATTTTGCATAACAGTCAGATTGTTGACGGCATTGCCGATTTGAGAGATAAAAGATTTATCAAGTTCAGTATGAAGAAATTCAGATAACTCTTTTTCTTCCGGGAGTGAATTTGCATATATTTTACCGTATTTTTCAAAAACGGCATGCAGAAGATTGCCGAGTTGAGCTGCGCTAAGCTCAATGGATTCATCTTCAAGTTTTGAGCAGCTGCGGATTTTTTCCAAATAAAAAGTGTACGGACATTCAATATAAGTTTTGAATGATGTGACGCTTATTCGTTGGGGCATGTAATCCGTAAATGCCGGTTCGCAGATAAATTTTTTATAATCAAGCTGACTGCTTGGAATATTTATTTGTGCAAGTTTGTTATTGAAAAGCAAATCGCAGTGTTTCAGAAGTTTCTCATCATCAACATTGAAAAACAACCGCGGCAGAGTTGTAAGCGAGCCGGCCGTATCTGCCGCACTGTGAGTGATCAGAAGACTTGTTTTGTCATATTGACTTAACAGTTGTCTGAAACGATGGATATCCGCTCCGAAACGGCTGTATGCTGAACTCCATTTGAGCTGACAGCGGAGATGTTCAGGGAAAAACATATCTTCCTGAGACGCGGAGGCAAAACTTTCCTCTGTAATGCCGCCGATTATAAGTGTATTATTTTCATACCAGATTAGGTCGAGAAAACCGGAAAAAGTCAGTGCATTATCTTTGTACTGTTCCGTTCCGCTTATTTTTGAATCAGCCAGCAGATGGCGGAAAAAGAGCATACAATTTTCTTCATTTGCGACATTGCGCGCTGAGTTTACGGCATTTTTGAGAGCTTCAAGAGAGATTTCCGCCTCGTTGAAATCCATATTTTCAAGAGAGTTTTGAGAGGCTGTTTTTTTGAAGACTTCATAAATATTTTCAATGATTTTTCCTTTTTTTCCATTTCGGACTTCCTGTTGTAATTCAGCAAGTTTTTCGCAGAATTGGATACATAAAGCATTTTCTTCAGCATCTTTTTTCAGGAAAAAGAGCAGTGAATTCAAATCTGATATCAGGTGGTCCTGCTGTAATTTATCAAATTTTTCTCTGATTTTTACTGCTGCTGAATTCAGTTTGAAATAATTCAAAACAGACTCATCGGAGGCGAAAAAATAGACATCTTTAAAAGTTATTTTCCCGGTTCTCAAGTCGGCAATGTGCAGGAAAAGTTTGCTCCAGTAGAAACTGTTCAGCATCTTCGGAGCCGGATTGCTTATTTCAATTCCTTTTTCTGATAATTCATTTGCAAGAACGTTGTTCAAATTGTCATTGAGTACACCGATACATTCCGGCAGGCAATCTTTTTCAATGAGAGATGCAATTTTTGCTGCTTCCTGAATGGGGTTTGTGAAGGTTCGGACATTATCTTCGATTTGCCAGTCAAAACGGCATTGCAGCATTTTATCTGTGTCGGGTCTGCCGAAAGTGTCAAAATAAGAAAGCTGTTCTTCTGTAATGTTAAGATAATGTTCAATAGTTATATTGTCAAGTTTCTCCAGCATCAGACCTATGGCGTTGCGGATTTCGGTACATTCAATAAGAATGATTTTTTTGAATGAAGCAAATTTTTCCGCAGGAGAATTCAGCGTTTCAAGTATTACAGAGGAACGGTCGCGGACATTTTTTATGCGCTCATAATATTTTTTCTCCAATCCGATATACTTTTCAAGTTTTTCACGGAGCGGAGAATTTTTGTCAAGAGTATTTATAAAATCTGCTGTATCCATGCCGCTTTCAAAGAGGATGTTTTCACGGACTTTTGACAGATAATCGGCAAAGGATAGTAAAGTGCTGTCGGTTAATTCAATATCCGGGAAGAAAGAATTTTTTTCCTCTTTCAGAACTTCAAAGTAGTTTTCAAGAATTTGTATTTGTGAGATTTCTGTTTCAGATGGTTTGGCAAGGAGTTCTTCCGGAAGGATGATATTCAATGATACAATGCCGCCGAATGTTTTGAAAAATTGAGCGGCTTTGGCTCGGAAAAGTCTGCCTGCTTCACGGCTTGGGAGTACGAAAAGAGTATCGGAGAAATCTGCCAGAGTTTTTTTTTGAAAGTTATTGTCATCGGCAATACGGCACATGACACGGGAGAGTAAAAATTTTTCCTCTTTATAAAGTGAAGCAAGCGGTATTTTTTTGATCATTAAATATTCCTTTCTGCGCATAAAGATGCAATATTGCGCGCATATATAACAAGATTTTTTTCAGTCTCAGCAATGGCTTTTTCCAAACTTCCGGGGCCGGAAGATATGCTGAAAACGGCGTCAAAAAAGTTTGAGTCCAGCAGAATATCCGCATCTGCAACTGCACCTGAAAGCAGTACCGTTTTGCATTGTTTGTACTGCTTTGCGATTTTTGCCGCCTGATATGGAAGTTTGCCCTGCAAGGTTTGGGAATCGGATTTGCCTTCGCCGGTAATAAGGATGTCTGCCTGTGCCGCATATTCGGCAAAATTGGCAAGTTTGAGCAGATATTCTCCGCCGGAACAGACTTTGCCGTGCAATATTTCCTGCAGAGCAAATCCCGTACCTCCGGCAGCACCGTCGCCGGGATTATCGCAAGTGCGGCAGTATCCCTGTTCTTTCAGCAGTCCTGCGAAGTATTTCAAGTTGCGGTCAAGTATTTCAACTTGTTCCGGTGATGCGCCTTTTTGCGGTCCGAAAATATATGCCGCACCGTTATCGCCGGTAAGCGGGTTCTGTACATCAGAGCAAATGACAAGTTCTTTATTATCCAGCAGACGTAATGGAATTTCCATATCACAGCGGACGATTTTTGACAGATTACCGCCGTTGACGGTTTCAAAAATTTCTTCATTGTCTGCGTTGAAAAATCTGCCGCCCATTCCTTGCAGCAGACCTGCTCCGCCGTCAGTGCTTGCTGACCCTCCGATGCCGACGACAATTTTTCTGATATCGGGGAGGGAACAGACATGTTTCAGCAGCAGACCGAGACCGTAAGTTGACGCATGCATGGCGTCAAGGCGGTTTTCAATTTCAATCCCGCATACATTGGCAAGTTCAATACATGCCGCAGTATCGTTTTCGCAGGTAATGTAACATGCTTCATGGATTTTTCCGAAAGGACCGGGGAGGTCAATTTTGTGCAGTTTTGCATCCGGAAGATTGTAGTACAGAGCCTCGACAGTTCCTTCTCCGCCGTCGGCAAGCGAGAGAGTTTTTATCTCCCAGTCGGGACGGATGTTGAGAAAAGATTTTTTCAAAACAGCGGCGATTGCGGTACTTGAAAGACAATTTTTGTACGAATCACAAGCAATCAATATTTTCATAATCTTCTCCGTTTTTTAATTTGTGACATGGCAACAGTTATCTTTTTACATTTTGACGCAATTCTGCATCAGTAAGATATCTGACTGCACTTTTTGACATAGCTTCTCCCGCTTTCAGTGCCTGCTCAAAAGCGTATCGGGTTGCGGCGGCTTCAAGAAATTCAGTGGTATGCAGTTTGGGTTCACTGTCCTGTGATACCGGGAAAAATATATTTACTGTGGGCAGAATGTTTGCCACATTGCCGAAATCAGAGGAGAGACGCTGGGTGATATTCTCCACTTTCAAGCCTGCATTTGTCATCTCTTCTGCAAGAACTTTTTCCAGTGCGGGGACGGGAAGGCTTGATTCATAGCGGGGAGATGAATGAGAAATTTTTACAGTGCAGTTTGCAGACATTGCCGCACCTTCAGCCATGCGGAAAAAGTCTTCGTCAATTTTTTTGTGGTCTGCTTGGATGTGACTGCGGGTGTAGAAATATGCTTTGGTGTAATCAGGAATGATGTTCGGAGCTTTGCCGCCGTCAATGATAACGCCGTGAATCTGGCACGATTTTGCCATCTGCTGACGGTAAAGTGCAACAGCATTAAAAAAAGCAATCATGGCGTCAAGTGCATTTATTCCGCATTCGGGAGCCATTGAGGCATGTGCGCTTTTGCCGAAAAATTCAACTTGCAAATGCGAAATTCCCATAGTGGACGGACCGATTCCCGCCATGTGAAACGGGTGTGATATAAGAGCAATATTTGCATCGTCAAAGGCATGTTCTTCAATCAGATAGCATTTGCCGCCCCAGCCTTCTTCAGCAGGGGTACCGAGGATTATTATTCTGCCTTTGATATCATTTTGTTTCATAAATTCTGCTGTGTCGCAAAAGGCTTTGAGCGCGGCAGTTGCAATAAGATTGTGGCCGCAGGCGTGACCGAGACCTTTCAGCGCATCGTATTCGCTCATAAACATAACTGTCGGCCCGTCACCGTTGGCAAATTCAGCACGGAAAGCGGTTTTGAGCTTTGAACTGTACGGAAATGTGACGGTGAACCCGCGTTCTTCCAAAAACTTCTTTTGAGCTTCAGCGGCTTTTACCTCTTCAAATCCGAGTTCCGGATTATTGTGGATAAAGGAACAAATGTCTTGCAGTGTCATAAAAATAACTCCGGTTGTAAAATATCACTGTCATCGTCGTCATCATCATTGTTTTTACGCTTTTTGCGGGAGCGTTTGAGAATCTCTTTGGCGCGGTCGGACAAGACAGGCGGAGTATCAAAAACAGGCATGACAGGCTTGACTTTTTCTTCAGTTTTTTCTTCTTGCTTTTCTACTTGCTTTTCTACAATTTCTTCTTCTTTTTGCGGATTTTCTGTTTGAGGTTCTGCAGCGGTTGGGATTTCTTCGTCTGAAACATCCTCTTTTTCTGGAACGGAGGCATCTTCTGTATGAAGAATTGCAGTTTCTTCAACGGCAGTTTCATTTACTGACTCAATTTCTGTATTTTCCGCAATTTCTTCTTCCGGGACTGCTTCAGCAGGAGTATCTGTTTGTACTTCGGTTTCTGTTTCTGAATCTGTATTGGCAGAAGTTGTCTCTGTTTCTTCAGAAACGGGCTGCGTTTTTTCCGTATTTTCTTCGGGGAGGGGGGCTGCTTCCGGAGACGGATTATCATCATCAAGCATGGATGAATGAGGAATTTTTATCGGAGCAACTTTGAAAGCTCCGCTTTTTTCTTCGGTTGTATTTTCCTCTTCTATTTCCTCATCCGGTTCTTCATCAACTACGATACGGGAGCGGATTTCCTCCAGTTCCTCATCGGTGAGGTAACGCTGATGGGTAAGTTTTTCAAGTTTGTAACTGCCGAGCAGAAATCCTCTGGCACGCGGGGCGCGGAGCGGGAATTCCATAAGATTTATCATTGTTTTTTTATCGCCCTTTTTCGTGGATTCGGTCATCTCATAAATTGCATCGGGGCGCGGGGTCAGAAGTTCAAGTTTGCATCCCTGCGGGCAGAGCATATATTTTTTATCTTTGATAAACTTATCTATGCAGGTGCGTTTGCCGTAATATTTTTTTGTTTTTGTATCAGTATAAACAATTGCAAATTCCTGAGTTGAGTCATATTTGCGGCATTCATAGAGTTTGTCAACAAAAAGTTTCTTTTCGCTCGGCACGTCAGAAACGGTATATTCGCCGTTTTTCTTGACTTTAAGCAAATGGTCAAATTCGTTACAGGTGATAACATCGTCACTTTTGATACCTGTACCGATATAACCTTCGCGGCGGTCCCAGCCGATTTTAATGTTGTTGAGAGCGGTTTTCTGACGGTCGATTTTGTCAAACTGCATGACAATTTCGGTACGGCGCGGGTATAAATGACCGTACTTTTTGAGTAATCCCTGCAAATATGAAATTGCTTCTGCACGGAGGTGTTTAAGTTTGTGTTTCATCAAGGCAATGCGTTCATCAATTTCACGCAGTTCACGCTCATTTTTCTCAATATCAAATCTTGCGATACGACGGACTGGCAGAGCGAGCAGTTTGTCAATGTCTTCATTGGTAACGGCTCTGCGGGTGCGGTCAAGGAAAGGCTGCAAGCCTTCAAAAACTTCACGATATTCTTCTTCTTCACTGCCGCAGTCTTCAATTTTCTTGTAGATACGGTTTTCAAAGAAAATCTGAGCCAGTGTTTTTGCATGGAATGATTCATTGAGCTTTGTCAGTTCAACTTCAAATTCACGCATGAGATACCACAGAAGTTTTTCCGTATTTCTGCGGATGACTTCGTGAACGCTCATCTGTGCGGGGCGGCGGTCACGGATGACGGTCAGATTGACGGAAATGGGAACCTGACAGTCAGTGTACATATAGAGTGAATTGAGAACTTTTTCCGGGTCCTGTCCGCGCATCGGAGTAATACGGATTTCAACATTTGTAGCGGAGAGGTCGGTAATATTTGAGATTTTGATTTTTCCTTTGTCAATAGCTTTGTCGATGGACTCCATCAAACTGTTTGTGGTAGTGGTGTAAGGAATTTCGCGGATTACTACATCTCTGCCGTCGATATCTATTTTTGCCCGTATAACGATTTTGCCGTTGCCGTCATCGTATTCGCTGACATTCATTATGCCGCCCTGTAAAAAGTCGGGATAGAGTTCAAAAGGTTCATTTTTGAGAACTGCTATCTGGGCTTTGATAACTTCATTGAAGTTGTGCGGCATGATTTTTGTTGCCATCCCGACGGCGATACCGTCAGAACCCTGCATCAGAAGTACGGGGATTTTGACGGGCAAAAGAACAGGTTCCTGATTTCTTCCGTCGTATGTATCAACAGTTTCGGTGATATCGTCATTATAAAGGACATCTTTGGCAAGCGGAGTGAGTCCGCATTCAATGTAACGTGCGGCGGCGGCGGGACTGCCGGAAATGATATTGCCGAAGTTTCCCTGTTTTTTGATAAAGTATTCTTTGTTTGCCAGTACGACCAGAGCATCCTGAATTGAAGCGTCGCCGTGGGGGTGATATTTACCCATAACTTCACCGACGATATTTGCGGCTTTTTTTGTGCCGCCTTCATCGACTTTGTGCAAAGCCCACAATATACGCCGCTGAACCGGTTTCATGCCGTCGTCAACATCGGGGATTGCACGGTCTTTGATAACGTATGATGCGTATTCAAGGAAGTTTTTGGTCATCAGCTTGCGGAAATATTCGTTACTGCTGACGGTGTGAGAGGCTTCAGTTTCGCCCTCCTGTAAATCTTCTTTGATAATTTCCTGTTCAACGGTATCAAAATCTTCGTTTTCGGGAGTAAGTTTTTCCAAATCATCACTCATAAATACTTACCTCCAGATTATCCATGATATAGTCTTTGCGTTCGGGTGTGTTCTGCCCCATGAAAAAGCCGAGTAATTCAGGTACGTTGCGCAAATGGTCAAGCGTAACGGGAACAAGTTTGATATTTTCTCCGATGAATTCGCCGATTTCTTCGGGGGAGATTTCACCGAGACCTTTAAAACGTGTCAGTTCATATTTTTTGTTTCCGGCATTTGCAATGGCATTGTCGCGTTCGGTATCGCTGTAACAGTAAGTAACTGAATTTTTGGTTTTGACACGGTACAAAGGAGTTTCAAGGATGTACAAATGGCCCGACATTACCAGTTGCTCAAAAAAGGTCAGAAAATAGGTGATAAGCAGATTTCTGATATGCATACCGTCAACATCGGCGTCTGTTGCGATAACAACTTTATCAAAGCGCAGATTTTCCATATCATCTTCAATATCAAGAGCCTGCATGATGAAAAACAATTCCTGATTTTTGTACAGATTGTCTTTGCTGATGCCGTAACAGTTAAGCGGTTTGCCGCGGAGGGCAAAAATTGCCTGGGTATTGGGGTCGCGTTTTTTTTCAAAAGAACCTGCGGCTGAATTACCTTCTGTAAGAAAAATCATTGTTTCAGGAACAGGTTTGCCTTTTTTATCTTTGTCGCCGCGGTGAAATTTGCAGTCTTTGAGTTTCGGGTTGCGGACGATGGCTTTTTTGGCAATTTCCTTTGCCTGTTTTTTTGCATCGGAAATCTGACGGTGGAGCTGTTCGTTGCGGACGATTTTTTCCATCAGCTTGTCGGCGATATCCTTGTTTTTGTGGAGGAAATCGGAGATTTCGTCTTTGACCTGAGCAACGATAGGACCTCTGATATCGGTGTTACCGAGTTTATTTTTGGTTTGAGATTCAAAAATCGGCTCTTTGAGTTTGATGGCGATTGCACCTACCATACCGTCACGGACATCGTCGGCTTTGTAGGATTTTTCGGAGTAATCGTTGATAGCCTTGAGAACTCCTTCTTTGAATGCGGAAAGGTGAGTTCCTCCGTCATTGGTGTACTGACCGTTGGCAAATGAAAAACAGCTTTCACCGTAATTGTTGCTGTGGGTGAGGGCGAATTCAAGAGTTTTGGAGCGGAAATATATTACATCATAAAGCCGCTCATCTCCTGATTCAAGCTCAAGCAAATCCTGCAAGCCGTTCTGCGAATAAAATCTCTGACCGTTGAAATAGAGTGAAAGACCGCTGTTCAAATAAGCATACATCCATAAGCGGCGTTCTATATATTCCATATTGAATTCATACGGCGGAAAAACCGTATCATCGGGGATAAAGGAGATGAAAGTTCCGTCTTTTTCGCTGCTGTCTCCTTCATTGGCAGAGAGGAATTCACCTTTGGCAAAAACAACTTCGCTGAATTTGCCGTTTCGTGTTGAACGGGCGATAAAATGTTTGGATAGTGCATTTACGGCTTTTGTACCTACACCGTTCAAACCTGCGGAAAATTGAAAAACATCGTCGCTGTATTTGCCGCCTGTATTCATAACAGAAACGCAGTCTTTGACTTTGTCCAGCGGAATGCCTCTGCCGTAGTCGCGGATGGAAACGCAATTATTTTCCAGTTTTATATCAATACGGCGGCCTTTGCCCATGATAAATTCATCAACACTGTTGTCAATGATTTCTTTCATCAATATATATATACCGTCATCACGGTGCGAACCGTCGCCGAGACGTCCGATGTACATGCCGGGGCGTCTCCGTACATGCTCCAAAGCACTCAGAGTTTGAATTGCACCGCTGCCGTATTCTTCGATTTTTGCTTCATCTGCCATTGAAAAAAATATTAACTCCGTAAAAAAACAATAATGTAGTCATGTAATTTAACCTCATTTTGTGAAAAAATCAAGTTTTTTTTACAAAAAAATCATTTTATTCTGAAAAGTCGGTTTTATCTGATGATTTTCATGGAATATGTTCTGTTTAAAAGTGTAAAAAAATTAAAAAAAATAAATTATGTCTGTTTTGTTTTATGCTTGAAAATGAGACAAGATATGCTATATTGCAACTATCAGTATATTTTTTATTGCATAT
This sequence comes from Victivallaceae bacterium, assembly GCA_045657185.1. GTDB lineage: Bacteria > Verrucomicrobiota > Lentisphaeria > Victivallales > Victivallaceae > RGIG5270. Next base: position 16,229 of record JAZOSO010000198.1, read on the forward strand.
ATTTATGCTTAACTAAAATGGAGAAAAGATGAAAAAAACAACATTTTTTTCAGTGGGCACATTAGTTTTGGCTTTGTGCTTTGCCGTCAGCGGCTGTATCTGTTCTCAAGGTGCATGTTCCGCTAAAGACAAAAACATTGACCGTCTGCAAATCGGCTGGGCAAAACGTTCAATCGCCATGCCCGGAACAGTTCCTATTCCCGGACAGACAAATATGCGTGTGTCAATCGGTGAGTATTCACCGGTTTATGCATCTGCATTGGCAATGAGCAATTCAAAAGATGCGGCAATTTTTGTTTCTGTTGATGTTGTATCTGTCAGCAATATTGTTCTTAACAATGTTATAGACACGCTCAAAAAAGAAGCTCCTTTTATTCCTGCTGAAAAGGTCATAGTCAGTTCAACTCATACTCATGCAGGTCCTGCCGCCCGTCCGACCGGACGCAATTACCCCAATAAGGTTGAAATTGTTTCAGATGCAGCTGTTATCAATTTCATGACCCGTCAGATTGTTGATGCGGTTAAAGAGGCATGGAAAAACCGTGCTGACGGCAGTATTGCTTACGGTTACGGTTTTGCAACTGTCGGTTTCAGCCGCCGCACACTTTATCTGGATGATACTTCCAAACGTTTCGGACATCAGCCGGGGTATGCCACCAACGGACGCTGTATCATGTACGGCAATACCAAAGATGACAAATTTGCAGGTTATGAAGCCGGTATGGACCCCTTTATCAATATTATGTACACTTTTGATGCAAAAGGTAAACTTTCAGGTGCAATCGTCAATGTTCCCTGTCCGTCACAGAATTTTGAATCAGCTTGGATGTATTATGCCGGATTTTGGGCAAATGTCCGTGAAAAGGTTGCAGAAAAATACGGCGATATCGGTTTGATTTGCCAGTCTGCCGCAGCAGGCGACCTTGCTCCGCGCCAGCTTCATTACAACGATGCAGAAAACCGCCGTTACTCTCTCAAATATCCTGAATTGATTGAAGAATACAGAAAAAATCCGATGAAATATCCTTATTTCGTTCCCCGTAACGATGTTTACATGAAGGGCGAAATTCTGGAAATGATGCGTGCTGAAGATGCCGCCAACCGTATCATGACTGCATTTGATGAAGTTCTTGAATGGGCGTCAAAAGATAAACAGGCTTCTCCCGTACTTCAGCATGAAGTTAAAACTGTCAAACTTGAACGTTTCATTCTGCCTGAACAAATTCTTGAACAGGAAAAGAAATACCACGAAAACTTTATGAAACAGTCCTTCAAAACTGACGGTGATAAATGGGAAATGCTCAAGCACAACAGCGTTCTCCGCGCCCGCCGCAACAAAGTTTCAGGTATTATCAAGCGTTTCAATGAACAGAAATCAACTCCTGAGTATGAGACTGATATCCATGTTGTCCGTGTCGGTGATGCGGCTTTTGCAACCAACTGTTTTGAACTTTTCATGGATTTTATGCACCGCATTCAGGGAAGAAGTCCTTTCACTCAGACTTTTATCGTTCAGCTTGTAACTACTCCCCAGGGCGTCGGTTCTTATCTCGGAACTGAACGCAGTGTTGAAAATAAAGGTTACGGCGCAACTCCTTATTCATGTCAGGTATCTCCCGCAGGCGGTCAGCAGCTCGTTGACCATACCGTTGAAATGCTTAAAAATATGAAAATGACAGAGGCCTCAAAATGAAAAAAATAATTGTACTTGTCGCTTTGGCTGTCAGTGCAGTTTTCAGCGGATGTGTAAATTGCAAAACTGAATGTCAGAAAAATGAAAAAAATGCTGATCGTTTGCAGATTGGCTGGGGAAAACGCTCAATCGCCATGCCCGGTCCCGTTCCCATGACAGGAATGTCAGCTCTCCGTGTCGTGCATGGCAGTTATTCTCCGCTTTTTGCTTCCGCTCTGGCAATCAGCAATTCCAAAGATGCTGTAATTTTTGTTTCCGCAGATATGCTCTGGGTAAGCCGCACTGTTTTGAATGGAGTTATTGATACTCTTAAAAAAGAAGCTCCCGAAATTCCGTCTTCAAAAATTATCATTAACGGTACTCATGCTCATACATGCCCCGCCGCTTATGATGCTGTTATCAAATATCCGAACAATGTTGAAATGCTCTCAACCGGAGAAGTTCATAAATATATGACCCGTCAGATAAGCGACGCAGTCAAAGAGGCATGGCAGAAACGGGCTGACGGCAGTATTGCATACGGTTACGGTTTTGCAACTGTCGGATTCAGCCGCCGCACGCTTTATCTGGATGATACTTCCAAACGCTTCGGAGACCAGCCGGGATATGCCGCAAACGGCCGCTGTATCATGTACGGCAAAACCAGTGATGACAAGTTTGCAGGTTATGAAGCGGGGCTGGACCCTTTTATCAATCTCATGTATACTTTTGATGCAGACGGTAAACTTTCAGGCGCAATCGTCAACGTTCCTGC
>JAZOSO010000199.1:0-11807 GCA_045657185.1 Victivallaceae bacterium
GGTTTGCAGGTGTTTTTTGCGGATTGCAGGAATATTGTATGGGAATTCACTTTTTGGTTTACCGGTGACTTTTGCAAATTCTGCAAGATAGCGGCGGTGAGCTTCGTATGAGAGCAGACGGTCAAGTCCCATAGATGCTTTGTCAATGCGGAACTGCAATGTTTTATCTTTGCCTGCCGCTTTGCGTGCTTCAGCAAAAAGCTGTTGACATTTGTCCATTGTTTTCCAGTCAATGAATTCAAAATCGCCGTTGTTGGGAACCCAGCCGATAACGGTACGCGGTTTTTTTGATGCTTCATAAAGTGTACGGCGGACTTGAGCAATGTATTTACCGGCTTTGCCGTAATATTTGTCGCAGAAGTCGTCCAGAAGAGTGTCAAAATCTTTGCGGTACGGGTCAACGATATATTTTGAAAGCATGTAATATTTCAGTTCCCACATATCGGAACGGTCGGGTGCTTCAAGCTCCCAGAACTGACCTTTGAAACCGTTGTCGGCATAGAATTTGAAAACGGACGGATAACCGAATTCGCTCGGATAGGGAAGGCCGCAGGCATCCTGATAGATGATACCGTAATCCCAAACATACAACTCTTTGGAAATCTTTTTCCAGTTGTTGACGGTTTTTACAAAATCAGGATTTGAGGGCGCACCTGTAATCTGGTCACTGCCGGTATTGCAGACACGGACGATGATATTGTCGTCGGGTTTGATAGTTTTGGGCGGTTCAAGACATGCAGTGTAGGCGAAAATCTGCAATTTGATATCGGGATAAACTTTTTTTACTTCACGGGCAATCCAGTTTGAGAATTGAATCATCAATCCGGAATTGTTTTCTGCTGCGGCAATCGGAGCGCAAGTTTCACAGCGGCAGAAACGGCCGTTGTCATTACTTGAAATATCATAGACGAGGGGGATTGCTCTGCCTTCTTTTTTTGCCTGAGCAGTAGTTTTTTTGATATTGTCAAGAATAAGCGAGAGAAAGAATTTTTTAAGTTCGGGATTGGTCATACAGAGCTGACCTCTGGTCTGTCCGCCATGGCGTTTTCCGTCTCTCAAACTGAAATAATGCGGATGAGTTTTGAGATATTTTGAGGCAGGAATGTAACGGTCGTAAGTGTGGCAGAAGTAAGGAGGACCGTAATCAAAACCGCCGCCGAAACGGGCTGTAATCGGGCGTTCTCCGTCACGGGACATGCCGCGTGACATGGCAAATCTGCCTCCGTCAAGCGGCAGCTGAGTTTTGCCGGCAATGAAAATATCGCGCATGGGGAAAAGGAAATCAAATTTTTTGTCAACAGCAGCCACTCTGACTTCGCCTTTGGGAGGAATGTAAGTTGCAAGCTGAGTCAGAAAACGGACTCCGCAGACATTTTCCAGAAAATCATAAACACCGTAGATAACACCGCGGGTGCCGCCGCCGTTGATAACGATATTTTTGCCGATTTTTTTGATGATATAGGAGTCGTCCTTCATGTTTTTGCGTTCGAGAGCGTTGAAGAGAGCTTCGTCGGTGTCTCCGATATAAATCGTACGGATTTCATCTTTGCCGACAAAAAGTTTACTGACGCACTGCTTCATGTACTTTTCAAGTTCGATTTTTGCAGTTTTTTCAGTAATTTTCGGGTTGGCGGGAATAACGATATTGTATGCAAAAGATGAGATACATACCGTCATGAGCGCACATGACAACAGGGTTTTGATTTTCATTTTCTTTTTCCTTATATATTATAGTGTTTTTTTATCGCAAAATGTGTTTCTGTAATATTTGTGAAAAGTTTCAAGCGGTGAAATTTTTTCATCAATGGCGTATTCGAGGACATCGCTTACGATTTCCGAGATATTGCCTGAAGTGTATGAGTGGTTGGCATTGACGCCGAAAACTTCCATAATGGAGACCAGTCCGAAGTCAGCGGGAGCGGATTTGCCGAAACGCTGGGCGCACCATGAGACGATTTCACCGATTTCCGTATCAAATGCCAGAATTGCCGTGGAGGGCGGAAGTTTTTGCAGATGTTCGATGATATTATCGCTCTCTTTGTAATGGACGGTGAAACTGTCAATGAGGTTCAAGCCGGTATCAGCGAGAGTATTTTTTATGCCTTTTTCAATTTTTGAAACATGAGGAGCGGTTTTTTCGCGTCCGATATAGAGAATGTTTTTGTAATTTGCGGCGGCGATTTTCCAGACGGCGAGACTTGCTGAATGTTCATGGTCGGTCAGAAAGCAGCATTCATCTGACATATCTTCCTTGTAGGCAGAGAGATGAATAACTTTGCTCCCGTTGGCGCGCAGTTGCATGAAAAGTTCTGTATTGACCGGCTCAATCGGTGACGCCGTGATAATGAAACTTGAAAAATTCTGTTTCATGGCATTTTTGAGAAAAAGTTTTTCCTTTTCCGGCGACTGACGGTCAAAAGATGCGTCATACATACTGAAAAGCCAGCCGTCCTGCAAATACTTGTCTCGCACTGCCGCAAGTTCGCACATGAATGCGCTGTTGAGCAGAATTGTGCCGATAAGTTTGGATTTTTTCTGTTTCGGAGCGTCCTTGTGACCGATGACGAAGTTGCCGCGTCCTCTGACCACACGGATAATTCCGTCCTGCTCCAGCAGGTCAAAAGCGCGTTTGACTGAAGTAGTTCCGCATTGATAACGGACAGCGAGCTGCCGCAAAGTAGGGAGTTTGCCATCCTCTACGATTTTATTATTTTCTATATCATTACGGATGATATCAACGAGTTTCATTGATGTTCCTCTTGTTCCGTTCTTGTTCCATTTTCGATAATTTATATCGTATTTTCAAAAAAGTCAAACCGGAAATTATCTTTTTTTAAAGTTTTTCGCAGAGGATGCGAAGTCTGAATTGTTCAGTCCAGCGGGAGTGATTCCTCAAAAATTGAATATTGTTTGGCTTGGATTTTTTTCAGGATATCTTCCGCAGTCATGCCGGGGGCGGAATATTCAGTTTTTTTGCCGACCAGAGACAAGGCGACCCTGTCAAGTCTGTTTATTTCTGAAAAAAACGGAAAATCCTGTGAGCGTCCCATATAAGTCCGCAATGTACGGGCAAGATAATTTATCTGCTGCTGAGTTTTTTTCTTTTCATCAGGTGTCATGGCTTTGCCGTCAACAAGCAGGTCATACTGCAATTCCTGAAGTTGGCTGAATTTTTCCAGACGGTTGATATTTGCCGCGCGGATACCGGAGTTGTGTTCATTATTTTTGCCGGCAGAAGATGAACGGGAATTGTCGTAGAATTCATAATTCTGTTTTTTTACAAACGGCCGTGAATTTTTGTATTTGTTTTTATTGAGGTTATTTGTACGGACAACACGGCCCTTAGGAATGCAGGTGGAAGTATTTTTTTTGCTTGAACACGGCAAAACGACTTTTTTCTGAAATGTCGGTCCGGCGGCATAAATATCGGCAGTAAGTAAGATTGCAGTCAACAATATTATCTCTTTGAAAATTATCATGAAAAACTCCTTTTATGCTTAAGTTACATCAGTAAAATTTTTTTTCAAATAAGATATTGAATTTTTTTATAAAAAAAATTGATATTATTTTTATTCATACTTGATTTTTTAAGTTTTTCAATGTATTTTATCTTAAATCAAAAACAGAAAGGATTTTATTTATGTCTTTTACAGGAATTGTTATTGTTGTTGCTGTTGTACTTTTTATTTTTATTTTCAACAGTCTGACGATGAAGCGCAACATGGTGGATAATGCTTTTGCGGCGATTGATGCTCAGCTCAAAAAACGTTTTGACCTTATCCCGAACCTTGTCGCCGCCGCTTCAAAATATATGGAACATGAAAGTGCAACTTTAAGCAAAATTGCTGAAATGCGCTCCAATGCCTCAACTGTGGCAGAGAAATCCGCACTTGATGCTCAGCTTACCGGAACTTTGCGCAATTTCATGGTACAAGTAGAGGCATATCCTGATCTCAAAGCTTCAGAAAGTATTGTAATGCTGCAATCTTCACTCAATGAAATTGAAGCTCAGCTTGCCGCCGCCAGACGCGCATATAACAGTGCCGTTACGGATTTTAATAACGCAATACAGATGTTTCCGGGTTGTCTTTTTGCTCCGATGATGCATTTGAGCAAACGGGATTTGTTTGAAATTCCAGAAGCTGAACGGCAGAATGTTGATGTAAACGAACTTTTCAAACGCTGATAAGTTTATATGCCGCTTTTTGATGCAAAAAAATGCGCCGCAGAAGTTTTTGAGTCGCCTCTGCGGCAGAAACTTGAAGAATTTGACCGCAAGGCGTACCGCTGCATGACGGCAGGTTTAATTATTATTGCCGTCGGTTTTTGCAGTTTTTTCTTTCTTGAAATGCCTTGGGCATTCTTTATTTTATTTGCAGGGTTGATAGTATTCGGGTGTTCCAATAACGGACGCAGAACATTTTTCCGTTCTGTGATAATTCCCGAACTTTTTGAACAGGCGGTTCCGGATTTGAAATACCGCCCCGATTTGGGAATTACCCAGCATAAATTTTCTTCTTACGGGTTGTTCGGCAGTTTTGACCGTTACCATTCCGAGGACAAACTTTACGGCAGAATAGGCAGTACCGCTTTTGCTGCCGCTGAAGTCCATGTAGAAAAGAAACATCGGGATAAAGACGGTAAAACGCATTACAGCACGATTTTCCGCGGTGTGCTTTTCGTCGCGGATTTCAACAAAAATATCAACAGCCGCACAGTTGTACTGCCGGATGTTGCGGAACGCTGTTTCGGCAAATTGCTCGGTAATTTTTTTCAGAAGATGAATTTTTTTGACGGTTCACTGGTAAAATTGGAAAATCCGGAGTTTGAAAAACTGTTTTCTGTTTACAGTCATGACCAGATTGAGGCAAGATATATTCTTACTCCGCAGATGATGGAGCGGCTGACTGCATTGAGAAACAAAAATAAATCCGCTATGCGTATTGTTTTTGAAGAAGACCACATGGCTCTTGCCCTTGAAAAAAGTTCAGGTTGGCTGGAACCTCCGTTTTTCGGCAGATTTGCCCGACTTGAAGTCCTTGAAAATATCCTTTTTGAACTTGAAGAAGTAATCGGCATCATTGATGACCTCGACTTGAATACCCGCATCTGGACAAAAAGATAAGTGAATTTCAATTAGCGCAGATGCCGCCTTGTATAATATTTCAGAGACCTTCGGATGGGGTGTAATCGGTGAGGTGGGAGTTGTCGTTCCAGCTTACAATCTGCCATGATTTGCCGTTGTCGGATGTTTTAAAACATGAGATTGAAGTGTTGTCCGGAGGAGGAAAGTTTTTGAATTCTTCCGGGGATGAGATGTTTTGCAGAACTGAACGGATAAAGCCGCCGTGCGAGACGCACAGGACAGTTTGACCGGGGTTTTTCTCTGCAATCATCTGCATAACATCGGCGGCGCGTTTGCGGAAAAGGGCGGTGCTTTCGCCGCCATTGGGGCAGAAAGACGGATCTTTTGCACGGTAAAGTTTCAGTTCATCAGGAAAAATTTTTTCAATTTCGTCAAATCGTTTGCCCTGCCATTCGCCTAAAAACCATTCCCGCAGAAGCGGAGTGCAGTGGACTTTTCTAGTCCCTGCCGCATAAGATGCTGTAACAGCGGCACGCTGCAAATCACTGCTGTAAATACAGTCAAAATGCATTTGCTGCATTCTTTTACCTGCAATTTGTGCTTGTTTGAGTCCGTTTGAGTTAAGCGGTATATCAATGTGTCCCTGAATGCGGACATCTATATTATAATCAGTTTCGCCGTGGCGCAGAAAATATACGATTGTTTCCATAAAAATCCTTTCATTGTATGTATAATATACACTCAGATATATTTTTTTCAAACTTTTAAAATTACATCAAGAGCAGACTTGAATTTTTATTACTGAATATTATATTAGTAGGGTATGGGAAATAAAAATTTTCACAGAAAAGGAGAAAAATGAAAAAATTATTTGCTTTTTTCAGTGTTATGGCTGCCGCTGTTTGCAGTGCGGCGGGGTTTGCAGATGAAAAACCTGAAAAATATTGGGATATTGATTTGCTGAAAATCAAACCCGAATATCGTGAAGCTCCTTTTGCAGAAAGTAAGGCTGACGGTTTGCAGGCATTGCTTATTAAAGGTTTCGGACCTGTAAAAGGCGATAAATCTTGGAAAGGCAACAGTCCGAGTCCGCTCTCCAAACGCACACGGGCGGAATTTTTCGCATATATGGGCTTTCCGTCAACTCCTGTTCCCGAAGGCGGTTTCCCTGCAGTTGTACTCATTCACGGCGGAGGAGGAACTGCTTATGTGCAGTTTGTAAGACATTGGGTTTCAAAAGGCTATGCTGTTATTGCTCTTGACTGGTATAATCAGCGTCCCGTGCTTGAAAATCCGAAAGCTGAAAAAAACAGCGCAAAACGCATTCCGCTTGATGGCGGCAGAAGACAAGACCATGTTTCAAATGTTGCCAATATGATTATTGCACATTCTGTTTTGCGTTCACAAGCCAATGTCAATCCTGAAAAAACCGCTTTTATCGGTCTTTCCTGGGGCAGCTGGTACGGAGCAATGGTTGCTGCCGTTGACAACCGCTTTAAAGGCGGAGTTGAGATTTATTGCGGAGATGTCAAAGACAGCAAATCTTTTATCAACGGCAGATTTCACCATGCCGTCAAAATTCCGCTCTACTGGGTGGTCAGTACCAATGACCAGAATATGACAGTTGCAAGTATTACAAAAGCATTCAAAAAATGTCCGACAACATATAATCGTTCAATCGTTGTAAATCTGCCGCATGACCATGTAGGTTTTCTTTTTGACAGCTGTAATCGTATGGTGTCGCATTTTGTGAACGGCACTGAAAATTTGCCGAAATTGAGTGATATCAAAGTAAGAGACGGCATTGCCTCCGCTGAAATACTCGGCAAAGGCAAAGGTATTAAAAAAGCCGTTCTCTGTTATACTGATTCAAAAGAAAAATATCATAAACGCAAATGGCAGCATTTGAGAGCAGAGATAAAAGGCAATATTGTTTATGCAAAAATTCCTGAAGGCGCACATTCTTATTATCTTTCTGTTTTTGACGGAGAGGGGCGTTTCAAAGACCTTTGCGGTTCAACTGATGCAGTAGTCCTGCCGCTTGAGAGCAGTAAATGAATTGGGATAAACTGTATTCTTTATTGGCATACAATAAAGATTTTATACAATCTGTTGAGCCGTTCAAACAGGAATTGGAATTGAACAGCACGGAGAGTTTGCCATTTTTTGCAGAGGAGGATTTTTATACAAAATATTATCCTCTCTGCGGCAGAGATGATGCGGAAAAAGTTTATCCGCAGATGAAAGCAGTTGCTCAAATCCTCCGTTCAGAGCCGCTGGCGGCACGATATGCCGATATGATACATTACGGACTTTTCCGCCGTGAAAAATTACTTTCGGAAGTAAGATGGGCATCAACGGAAAAAATTTTCGGAGAAAATGCGGGAATTTTCAATTTGCTGATTGCCCTTTCGGCATTGCCGTTTGTGCGTCAGAAACATATTGAATTAGGCTTGGATGAAAGTTTTATGCACGGTATTGCCCGCTGGATAGGCGGTTTCGCCGGAGTTTATGAGACGGCAAATAATCATGCAGGGCATCCGCTTGCCAATCTTTACTGGCTGCGTCTGAGTATAAACGGAGAACTTTTCCGTATCGGAAGACTTGAATTTCTGCCCCGTCCGTGGAATGTTGATATGCCGCATATTTACAAAAATCGCAGGAGCGGAGAGATTGTTGTTCTTTGCCGCAACAACTGGGCTTTTGATAAAAATCTTTTGCGGGTCGCTCCTGAAAGTTCCGAAGTTGAATTTGTTGCCGAACTTGTTATTGAAGATAATCTTATTTCCGGAACAGCTGTTTTGACATCGGGGATGCCGGATTTTAAAAAGAGAACAGTTTTAAATCAGGAAGAATGGGAACTCTATGTAAAAGACGGCGAACAATGCGTCTCTCTGCATATCCCGTGCGGAGGAGGCATGACTCCGGAAGCAATAAATCAGTCACTTAAAGATGCAGTGATATTTTATAAAAAGATGTTTGATACAGAGATAAAAATATTTTTCTGCACATCATGGCTCTTTAATCCCGTCTGGCAGAAAGAACTGCCGAATTCAAATATTGCCAAGTGGCAGAGAAGTTCATATATGACGCCGCCGCTTATTGCTGACGGGGTGTCCGGATTGTTCTTTATTTACGGACAACGAGAATGCGACCCGCGCTGCAGAGAAGTTGAAACTTCACTGCATCGTGCATTCTGCCGCATTTTTGACCGTCAGGAAAAACTCCGTTCAGGAGCAATGTTTATTCTTGCAGAGTAAATTTCTTCAGCATAGTTCGTCTGTCTGGAATGATGAGGCAGGCATGCCGGAAGAGTTATAAAGTGAACTTACCGGGTCGTCTGCCCAGGCATAACGGACACTGCTTGGGAAATTAACTTCTTCGGAGCTGACAAGAATGCTGCTTTTGTCAATTATAACTTCATCGGCAGGGTAATAAACTCTTTCAGGGCCTGCAATATAGAAACTCTGCGGCAGGTCTTCTTTGATGTACATGCCGTCTGCATAATCAAAGAAAAGGCGGATTTTACCGTTTTCACAGCGGGATGATTTATAGGCAGGACCGCAGGGAATTATATCGTCATAGAGATAAACATTGCGGAGTGCATTTTGAGCCAGACGGAATCCGACGCTTTTTTTGTCCTGCGGGTGGATATCAAAATGGTCTCCGATATCAATGGCGGTTGCCATGTAAATATTATCAAATTTTTCGGACAGCAGACGTTGAGTTTCACGCAGGATTGCCCAGGAGGAATCGGGGTTGTGCAGTTCCTCAAGTCCGCGGTTGAAATAAGCCAGCTGAACTTGGATAAACGGAAATTCTCCCTGTTCAAAATGATAATACCAGTCGCGTATCATACATTCAAGTTTTTTGAAATAACTTGCTGAAGCATAGGTGTTGGAGGTGTTGCTCTCTCCCTGATACCAGATTGCACCTTTTAAAGCATAGGGAAGAAGCGGTTTAATCATGCCGTTGAAAAGAATTGACGGAGTATTGGGATTGCCGGGGCCGAGGCGTATTGCACTGCCGGCAAGGATACCGAGATTTTTTTCTGCGCGGGCGCGCCATTTGCCGGCAAGATTGATTTTTTTGTCAGTTCCTTTCAGAACCAAATTGTAGTCGGAGTCCAAACCGTTCAAAGAACCGTCATAGAGAAATGAATATGCGCGTACGGCAATGACATTTTTGCCGGGTTTAACCAGTGATGACGGAATTTCATAACTGCGCGGCTTGTTAAACCATTCAGTTTCCAGACCTTTGCCGGTTCGTCCGATTTCAACACCGTTGAAGTAGGTGATATCCTGTTTGTCAACACCGCCGAGTTCAAGCAGTAAATCTTTGCCCAGCCATTCGTCGGTCAGAGTGATTTCTTTGCGTGCCCAAATGGAACCGTTGCCTGAGATTTGCTGATTTATCCAGCTGCCGGGGACATTCATTGTTTTCCATGTGTTGTCATCAAAATCGTTTTCAGCCCAGCCCCAATTTATGCCTTCATTATCTTTGTCAGCGTATTCCTGCGGGATACTTTTTTTGGCAATATCATTTGCTGCGCCGGTCCACAATTCCTGATTGGTGTTAATGAAGTTTGTTTTGTCCGCAAGACAGGCGGTGACAGGATTGCTGAGGAGACCTGCACGGCTTGTCCACGCTTCAGCAATAGTACCGCCCCATGCGGAAACAATCAAACCGACGGGGATATCTGTTTTTTCCTGAATATATTTGCCGAACCATGCTGCCGCAGCAGAACAGAGGGGCGCATTTTCCGGTGTCATATACATCCATTCGCCTTGAAAATTTTCTTCTTCAATAGCAGAGGCATTCTGTTTAACGACGATAAAACGCAGTTTTGCGGGATTTTTGACACTTTCTTTAAATTCTTTTTCCTGTTCACTGTTCAAGCCTTTGGGGTTTGAGCAGTTTTCTGTTGACCATTTTGCTCCGATTTCGTACTGCATATTTGACTGACCTGAAGCAAGCCAGACATCGCCGACAAGAATATCATTGCAAATTACACTTTCACCGTTGTCGGTAATTGTAACTTTGAGAGAGTAGGGACCTCCTGCAGTGACTGCGCCCAGACGGACTTTGAAAAATCCTTCATCATTGCTCATTGTAAAAACACTTTTACCGGCAAATTCAACACAAATTTGTTTGCCTGCATCGGCTCTGCCCCAGACCGGAATTGCTTTATCGCGCTGAAGAATTGCGCCGTCCTGAAATAAATTATTCAATTTTAACATGATCTTAATCTCCTTTTTGTTTAATATACTGTTTCTGAAAAAACTTTCAATAAAAAAAGAAATAAATTTGAAAAAAAATTGCTCAAATGTATATTAAGCGGAAAAACAAGAGGTGATTATGAAATTTAATGATATTTTTGAAAAAAATTCAGGTGCAGGTGCGTTTTTTTTCAGTATTCTGCTGTGGGGAATAGGTGTCGGGTGTTTTGCGGCGGCGTTGAATAATTTTATTTCTGATATTTATCACATGAACAGTGTGGAACGCGGCTGGTTGGAATTTTTCCGTGAATTTCCCGGATTGATGCTGGTGTTTCTGCTGGCATTGCTGCATAAAATAAGTGACTGGAAAATAATGCGTCTCGGCACATTGATATCTGCTGCGGGTGCGGCATTACTGCTTATTCCTGCAGATAAAATCGCTGTGGTTGCATTTATCATGATTTGGAGCATGGGCGAACATCTGGCAATACCTGTTCGGCAGGGAATTGCTATGCAACTTGCCAAAGAGGGCAACGCAGGGCAGTCGCTCGGATTTCTGTCCGGAGTTATGAATTTCGGTACAGTTGCAGGCAGTGTGATTGCTGCATTGCTTTTTTATGTCGGGACAAAATTTTTCGGCAGAAGTGAAGCTTTTCTCTTTAATGTTTTGTGGGGGATAATTATAATTCTTATGACAGTAAGTATTATCAGCACTTTCAGCAAAAACGCCCCGCAAATCCCGTCAAAAAGGCCGCGGCTTTATTTCAATCGCAAGTTCAATAAATTTTATGCACTGGAGCTTTTTTACGGAGCGAGGAAACAGATTTTTCTCACTTTTGCGCCTTATGTGCTGATCAGGGAATATAATTTTTCAACCGCATCAATGGCAGCACTTTTCGGACTGTGCGCATTTATTAATATTTTCTGTGCGCCGGCAATCGGCAGAGTGACTGACCGCTGGGGGTACAAAAATGTGATGGTCTGGGATACTGTAATACTGTTTTTTGTCTGTCTGCTTTACGGTTTTGCGGGTGACATTTTTCCGAAAAATATCGCATTCTGGATAGTTGCCGTAAATTTCATTCTTGACGCTGTTTTAAGTACCACATCGCTTGCGACAAATATTTATGTCAAAATGCTTTCTGCATCACAGGATGAACTTACCTCAACTTTGTCAACAGGCATATCCATAAATCATCTGATTGCGATTATTTCCGCACCTGTCGGCGGCTGGATATGGCTTAAGTTCGGTATCGGCTGGCTTTTCAGTTTCTCTGCAGTAATGGCAGTTTGCAATACGCTTTTTGCAATGACGATACCGAATGTCAGAAAATCCTGACAGCGTCAATTATCCGACTGTAAAAAAGTGTGCGGAATTTTATTGGCTCTGTACTAAATATAGACTGATTTTTATCATCTTTCCAATAATTTTCTATAAAATTGACTGAAGAAAATGTCAAATATAATTAAAAGGTTTGGAAAAAGATGAGGGGGTGCAGGGG
>JAZOSO010000200.1:0-11389 GCA_045657185.1 Victivallaceae bacterium
ATCAGCATACAGATTTTTTCCTTTTAATCCCGCCCATTCCATAAAACCGGTAATATGAGGAACATTGCCTGATCGTAATTGATTTTTCAATGCTGCATTATTGGGATCTCCGGCTTTTCGTAATGCCGCCGCATACCTTACTCCGTTTCCCGTTGCCGTCTGATGTCTCTCTCCCTTCAGCCGTCTTGCAGACTGGCGGAAAAGCTCTTGGATATCATTGTCGGAATATGCAATATTCAATCCCATGTTGCGCAGGAATTGACGGAAAGCGGCACAAAATTTCTGCCATGCAGTACCGTTATCAAAGCCGTTACCTGCTTTTTCAGCTAGCCATTCTTCAACTGCTTCGAGATATTGATTTTCTTCAGTGATTTTAAGTCCGCGGCGTTGAGCGACACTTTCAACTTCAGCAGAATATTGAGAGCCGATTTCACGCAAAAAGCCATTGAAAGAATCACCGAAAATCTCTCTCATGCCCTGATGACCGACCGCTTCATGCAGAATAACCTTTTTGACATTGCCGGCATCGAGATTTTCAGCGACAAGATAAATCATCGGTTTATCACCTGTACCGTCATAAACACCGTCAATCCCCTTTTTTTGCAGATAATCAGGTAAATCAGATACCTTTTCAACCAGCTGAATATCAATTTTATCAAATCCGAGAGAATTGACAATCTGATTGATTGAAGTATCCAGAGCTTCAAAAATCTTTTCGGGAGTGCGTTCCATACGCCACTCTTTTACACTGACGCGATAAATACATTGCCTTGTCACGGCGTTGCACAGCGAAGACGGATCATTTTTTTCGCCTTTTATCTTATTTAATATTTTCTTCAGTCAAATTTATGGAAAGTTAGCAGAATGATGATAAAAATCAGTCTATGTTTAGTACAGATTTTTTTATTTGAAGGTATATAAAAAAGGACTGCTGCATCAGTGATGCGGCAGTCCTTGAAAAGAATCGGTGTTAACGGATTATTTTTCGATGTTGAGTTCAGCGAAAACTTCACCCATATTGACCATATCTTCGCCGGGTTTGAGAGCGGCGGTGTATTCTTCTTCAGCTGCTTTGAGGTCAGCTTCGGAGAAGTCAGTATCAAGAGCTTTGATTGACAAGCCGATGCGGCGTTCGTCGGTATCAACTTTGATGACACGAGCTTCAACTTCGCTGCCGACGTTGAGAACGTCTTTGACTTTTTCAACGTGTTCTTTGCTGATCTGAGAAATGTGGATCAAACCGTCAATTTTGTTTGAAAGTTCAACAAAAGCACCGAAAGCTGCGATTTTGGTGACATTGCCTTTGACAACATCGCCGACTTTGTAGAGGCTGTCGATGTTTGCCCAGGGATCTTCCTCAGCCTGTTTCATGCCGAGAGAGATGCGCTGCTGTTCTGCATTGATGTCAAGGATAACAGCTTCAACTTCATCGCCGACTTTGAGCAATTCGTTGGGGTTGTTGATTTTGCGGGTCCATGACATATCGGAAACGTGGATCATGCCGTCGATGTCGTTTTCGATTTCAACGAAAGCACCGTAGCTGGTCATATTGCGGACTTTACCGGTGATTTTGCTGCCGACGGGATATTTAGCCTGAAGAACTTCCCAGGGGTTGGGATCTTTCTGACGGAGACCGAGAGAAATTTTGCGGCTGTCTTTGTCAAAGTCAAGGACGACTGCTTCAACAGCTTCGCCGATGGAGAGAACATCACTTGCTTTGGTGATGCGTTTGGTCCATGACATTTCGGAGACGTGGATGAGACCTTCAACGCCGTTTTCGATAGCGATGAATGCACCGTAGGGCATGATGCTGACGACGTTACCGGAGACTTTGCTGCCGACGGGATATTTTTCTGCGACATCATCCCAGGGATTCTTGGTTTTCTGTTTGAGACCGAGAGAGACGCGTTCTTTGTCATGGTCGATATCGAGAACCATAACTTCAATTTCCTGACCGACGGTAAGCATTTCGGAAGGATGATTGATGCGGCCCCATGACATATCGGTGATATGGAGCAAGCCGTCAACGCCGCCGAGGTCAATAAATGCACCGAAGTCGGTGATGTTTTTGACAGTACCCATGCGGAGGTCGTTGATGTTCATTTCTTTCAGCAAGCTGCTGCGGCGGTCATGCATTGATTCTTCGAGCAGGACGCGGCGTGAAACAACGATGTTGTGACGGTCAATGTTGATTTTGATGATTTTGATGTCAAATTCTTTGCCGATGTATTCGTCCATATTGCGGACCTGACCGATATCAAGCTGTGAGCCGGGAAGGAATGCGGGGAAACCTTCGACATCGACCATGATACCGCCTTTGACGCGGTTGCGCATAAAACCTTTGACAATGCTGCCTTCGCCGTATTCGGTGGTGATTTTGGTCCAAGCTTTGATGGATTCAGCTTTTTCGAGGCTGATTTCGGGCATGCTGTGTTCGTTTTCAATTTCTTCGAGGTAAACGTCAATTTTCTGACCTTTTTCTACTTCGTCAAATTTGAGGAACTGAGCAGCGGGGACGAAACCTTCTGCTTTGTAACCGATATCAACGAGGACGCCGTCCTGACGTTTGGCAACGATAGTACCTGAAATGATTTTGCCACGGGTGAATTCGGTTTTCTGGGTTTCAGCGGCCTTCATCAGATCTTCCATGCTGGGCATGTTGCTGAGATCGACGAAACTGGCAGTGTTTTCTGTTTCTGACATGTTTGTTTTTTTTCTGTTTGGTTAGTTAATGTTTATACTTCCGACAATTTCCGCACTGTGCAGAAAGAGTCCCTGTAAGTCCTTTAATATAACTCCTTTCTGTTAAAATGCAAATGTTTTATACATGAATTGAAAATTTTTTTTTGTGTTTTTTTCAAAATATGATTTGCATTTTGCTGAATATGGTATAGAT
Organism: Victivallaceae bacterium; assembly: GCA_045657185.1. Lineage (GTDB taxonomy): Bacteria > Verrucomicrobiota > Lentisphaeria > Victivallales > Victivallaceae > RGIG5270. Next base: position 2,897 of record JAZOSO010000200.1, read on the forward strand.
TGTGTATTGTCAGGATGTTCAGTACAATACTGAATATTGTTTTAAAGTCGCCACAGCCGGGATTGTTTCCGGTATAACATTATAAAATCGTTTATGAACGATAGAAAGAGATTTAAAAATGGCAGATAAAAAAGAAATTTTCGCAGACGGCATCGGTCAGATCCACTTCGCAGGCGGCATGGTCCGCTTTGATTTTGTTACTCTTCAGCCCGAAGAAGACGGCAAAGCTCCCGTTCCCGCTTCCAACGTCCGTATCATTATGCCTCCCCAGGGCTTCCTCGGCGCATTGAACTCAATGCAGCAGCTCATCGATAAACTCGTCGAAGCCGGCGTCCTCCAGAAGAACGAACAGGCTCCCAAAGGCAAAAAATAATAGGACTTTCTGACCTATGGACTGCACTCAAATCAATTTCTCTCTATCCGTTGGTGCGGCGTCGTTCAATAATGATGCCGTAATCAGCGTACCTGCTCAGAAATTTGATTTGGGTGCTTCAATTTTTTTGGCATCTGAAAATACTTCGCATGTTTTCGGAAGTCTTTTTTTCTCGTTGCAGTCTTCTCTTGAAACTGCAATGTTTCATGTGCGTGACGGTTTTGAGAAAATTGTTATATCGGTTAAATCCGATATCAGTAAATTTTTCGGTAAAGTGCGTTCAATGTGGCGAGGACGTGTCAGACTGAATTATTTCTGCAAGATGCTCAGAGTTCCGTCCGTTATGGTGATGCGTACATGATTTTTTTTCCTTGAGCAATCAAGGAAGGGGCAGGATTTTATCCGGGGAAACAGCGGAAGATAAAAACATTTGACAGCTTCTGTAAAGATAACTGACCGGCAGAAAATAATGAGGTAATAAAAGCCCGTCAGAAAATAAAAACAGTTTGCAGACCGTCGTAAATGTAAATTATAAATCTTTTTATGCTGAAATCTTCGGGGCAAATCCTGCCTCTTTTTTTGTTGCCGCGGCAGTGCGGCGAAAATCAGTTGTTTTTTACAGTATTTATTTTTCAAGTAAGTTGAACAATGTCGGATTGAGTGAAAATTCCTGCATGAGTTTTTTGACATTGTCAAAATGTTTTGCGGCTTGTTTTGATTTGTGTTTTTTCAGTTCGGCGCGTATCATGGCGTTTTTAGGAGTGTGACAGAGGTCAACAAATTCCATTATCTGCACATCGTAATTATATGCTTTGAGCAGTTCGGCGCGTATTGTGTCGGTAAGTAATGTGCAGAACCTCTCCTGAATAAGTCCGTAATCTGACAGGACGGAAAAGTTTTCGCTTTTGAACTGTTTATTCAATTCATGTTGACAGCAGGGAACGGATATAATGTATTTTACATTTTTTTTGATTGCATGATACAATGCGTAATCCGTTGCAGTGTCGCAGGCATGAAGTGTGACAATCATATCAATCGGGTCATTACTGTTGTATTTGCCGATATCGCCGTGTTTGAAGCTGAGATTTTTGTAATTGTATTTCACTGCAATTTGATTGCAGTTGTCAATCACATCTTTTTTCAAATCCATACCGACCATTTTGATTGGCATACGGCGTATTTCAGTAAAGTAATAGTAGAGAATGAAAGTCAGGTAGGATTTCCCGCAGCCGAAATCAACAACGGTAAACGGACGGTCGGTCGGCAAATCGGCATTTTTGAGCAAATCGTCGGCAAATTCAACAAAACGGTTTATCTGCTTGAATTTTGCCATTGATTTTTTTACCAGTGAAAAATCAGGGTGAAAAACTCCGCAATCAACCAGAGGTTTGATTTGCATACCTTCGTTAAGGATATAATTTTTTTCGCGGTTCTGCGTTTTTTGAACGGGCAGGGCAGGGGATTTCAATTTTTTCCGATTGAAAAGTATGCGTTTTTTTGCCGCACGGAAGCTGTATGAAAATTCGTTGTCACAAATTTCCAGCTGCAGAAAATCTTTGCCGAAAAGAGAAAATATTTCATGGTCAAAAAGTTTTTCCGTCTCAGTTATTTTTTCATGGAATGCCTGTTTTTCGGTAAGTTTTTCAACTTGAAAATTACCGTCAGTCAGGCGGATTGCGCTGATTTTTTTCCAGTTTGATGTTTTTGCCGGCGCATTCAGAACGAAACGGCAGACATCAGCACATGAAATATTTTTCAGTTCATCAGAAAGATTTTCATTCATATATATTCCAGCTTTCTTCCAGATTTTCAATGCGGGTGTCTGTCAGCTGTATAAAAGAGCCGTACATTGACGCCGCAGTTTGAAGTGAAGCTTCATCATCGGGAGCTGCAACAACCATGAAATACGCATTTTTTAGCAGATTTTTTACGACTTGCAGACATTTTTCGTCGCTTCCGAGGTCGATGCAGTTGGTATATTCCCAAGCACTTTCGGCGACGGGGCGGAGATGTTTTTCAATTTCAGAGAGTTCTTCATCGGGCAATTTGAGAAATTCATTAACTTTGAAACTGCAAACCCTTTTTTTCATAAAATCATTTATGCTCATCCAGTTGAAACGGAACTCAGAGCCGCAGAAGAAGTATTTTTGCATATCTTCTTTTTGTTTGCTGTCCTGAATTTTTTCTGCAATCAGAGCCAGCAGGCACTGCGTCAGCAGCAGTTCCCAATGACCGTAGTCAAGTATGAATTTATTTTCAAGCGGATAATGCACCTGAAAACCGATAATGCGTTTGACTTCTTTTTCAGACAGCAGAATATCGTCCAGCAAATCAAAAAATTTACGGAAATATTCTTCTTTATAAGGAATTGCAGGGGCGGCGTCTTTGAAAAAAATCAAATCTTCGGCAAGACATTTTTTGAGCGAATAAACGCCTGTTTCAGATGCGTGTTTCATTTGCTGTTCTTTTTTGTGTTATACAAAGCTACGGCACTGCCTGCGTAATAGCCGATGTCCTGACGGAGTTCACTGGTTACGATATCGCACTGTTCCAGCATTTCTTTCCAGACATAATCTTTGATGTATTCTTTGAGCGGAACGAGGAAGAGGTCGCCTGTTGCCCAGACAAAAGTTCCGAGAATAAGTTTTGCCGGATTGAAAATGTTTATCAAACTGCCCAAAGCGATAGCGTTATTGCGTATCATTTCATCCCAGTATGCGACGGCGAAAGAATCTTTTTCACGGACAGCCTGAGCAAGAGCTTTCATATCAACTTTATCAAGAGAGCCTGCAATTTGAACGATTTTAGCATCGGGAGAGTCTTTGAGCTTGCGTCTGAGGTCTTCGGCAACGGCTCTGCCGCCGCAGTAAGCTTCATAACAACCTTTGAGACCGCAATTGCATTGTCTGCCGTTTGCATGAAGTATGGTATGACCGTATTCCCCGCCGTAGAAACCGGTTCCCTGAACCAGAGTGCCGTTGGTGACGATACCGGCACCGATGCCTGTACTCATGGTCAGATAGATGTAATCTTTTGAGCCTCTGCCGGCACCGAAATAACCTTCGGCAATGGCGGCTGCGTTGGCATCATTTTCAAAATAACCTTTAATGCCGAGAGAGTCTTCTAAATATTTAAGAATGGGGACATTGCGCCAATACGGATTATTGGGAGGCGCAGTGAGGATGCCGTTGGGAATATCGGCAGGACCTGGTGCGCTGATGCCGAAAGCGGGAATATCTGAAAAATTTATATTGTTGTCAGACAGCATTTTTTTTGTTTTTTCTGCGAGGGCGGGCAGAACATCTTCGGGTTTTGTATCGATATTGTCGAAACGCTCAGAGGCAATAAGTCTGCCGCTTTCGCTGACTATTCCGATACCGATTTTAGTTCCTCCGATATCAAAACCGGGGTAAATTTTTTCAGGCATAAAAATAATCTCCTTTTTTTCTCTGTTTTTATTTGATTTTTGTTAATATTACTGTAATATAATACAAATCAGAAAAATTTCCAAAAAATATCATAAAAAAATGTAAATATTTACGAAAGGAACAGTTATGTCATTTTTGTTATTTGCGGCACAGGCCAACGGAGCTTATTATGCCTTTGAAGCCAGTGACGGAATGGGTAAGTTTATTGTTATTCTTCTGCTTGCTGCATCGGTTGTAACCTGGGTGCTGATGATTGAAAAATATTATTCATTGCGTAAAGCAAAAGTGCTTTCAAACCGTTTTTTGAATGTTTTTAATGAAAACCGCCGTAATGTCTGTGCTGTTGCCGCTTCGGCTGTAAATGACCCGTCTCCGGTTTGTCAGGTTTACGGGGCAGGGGTTGCCAAGCTTAAAGAATTTTATGAAAATTCATCCGATACTGCGGGCGGATTTGTCTCTCCTGATAATGCTCCCAAACTTACTGAAGCCCAAATCAATGCTATTGAAGCTGTGCTTGAGCGTGAAATTTCAACTCAGATACTTGAGCTTGAATCAGGTACAAGCATGTTGGCAACAATCGTTTCCGTATGTCCGTTTCTCGGACTTTTCGGTACGGTCTGGGGGGTTATGATGGCGTTTGTCGGTATGGCAATGCAGGGCAGTGCCGATATCGGTGCGATGGCACCCGGTATTGCATCTGCTTTGCTGACGACTGTTGTCGGTTTGATAGTTGCTATTCCGTCAGTTGTCGGTTATAATACTATCGGAGCCATGATCCGTCAGCTGACAGTTACCATGGATAATTTCTGTGAAGCATTTATGGTTAAACTCAAACTTGATGAAATCTCCAAACAGGATGTACGATGAAAAGACGACGCCGAGCCTCAAATATGGGAACGATCGATCAGATCAATATGACTCCGCTTATTGACCTGACATTTCTGCTGTTGATTGTTTTTATGATCACCATGCCGCTTGTTGAGTACAGTATGCCGGTTGAAACACCGCAGATGAATGCGTCACCGATGCCGGATAAAAACAGTAAAACAGTTGTCCTGCAGAAAAACGGCAAAATCAATATTGACAAAAATGAAATGTCAACTGCTGAAATGATAACTTTTTTCAGCAATCTTAAAGTCAGTGCGCCCAATACGATTATTCTTTTGAAAGCTGACGGTGCATGTTCTTATGATAAAGTTATTGAACTTATGCGGGATATCAAAGGTTGCGGTTTTGAAAATATCAGCCTTGTAACTTCAAAGGAAGATTGACGGTCAGATGAATGACTTTTATTCAAAAATGGTGAAAAAAAACGAACTGCGTTCGCCGAAGCTCCGAATGAAAATATTTCAGGTGGTTGCTGCGGTGCATCTTGCTGTCATTTTTTTGCCGTTAGCGTATTTCATACTTACGGATTATTTGAATAAAATGAAGAAAAAAGATGTCGTTGTTGTCCGTCTTGTTGAAATTCCGAAGGAAGTTTCTCCCAAAACTGCAAAAAAAAGCGGTACCCGGCGCACTCCTAAAAAAAAGACTGTCAAAAAGAAAGTAAAAAAGCCTTCACCTAAAAAAATTGCTGAACCCAAAATGCGTAAAGTCGAGAAAAAAACTGCTCCTGCAAAAAAAGTCAGCAAAAATACAGTTCCTAAAAAAACTGTCAGCGTTGCCAAAAAGACCGCTCCCGTCAAGCCGAAATACAGACCTCCTGCTGTGCCTGATGATTTGGAAATCATCCGCCCGCAGGATTTGAAACGCGTTCCCGTAGAGAATGATACGCCTGAAGAAGAAGATGATGATGAAGTCGGCGCAACTTATACGGAACAGCTTGTAGGAGTGATTTATAAGCTCTGGAATCCGCCGAGCAGTCAGCTTTTGAACGGGCGTAATCCCAAAGTTCTTATTAAAATCCGTTTCAGCAAATGGGGTACTGTGCTTGAAAGTAAAATTATCCGTAAATCAGGTTTTCTGCCGATGGACCGTTCCGCAGAGGAACTGCTCCGCAATTTGAAACAGCTGCCGCCGCCGCCGAAAGGAGAAGCCACAGAACTTGAATTCGTTCTCGTTCCGCAGGAGTAAATTTTTTCTTCTGCAGTAAAATGGTACGGAAAAAATAAAAAAATCACTTTTTTTCTTGAAAAATATTATTCTTTGCAGTATATTAATTATAGTTTTAACTAAACGATTAGCTAATGTCGTAATAAAGGAGAAATTGCTATGAAAAAGCCGAAGTACATTCTTTTTTTTGATAATCATACTCAGCATGACTGTTATGATGTAGGGCATAATTTCAATGCGGATTCTTTTGCCGATGATTTGGTAAAAGTCGGTGCTGATTATATCGGATTTCATGCCAAATGCAATCAGGGATTTTGTTATTATGATACTGAAACCGGGGTGCGCCATCCGTCCTTGCGTGAAGGACACGACCTTTTCGGTGAGGTTGTTGATGCATGTAATAAGCGCAATATCGGAGTTACTGCATATTTCAACTGCGGTTTGAGTAATGAAGACGGAGTCAATCATCCTGAATGGTGCAAAATTACTCCTGACAGTCAGATTTTTCACAAATACGTTCTTGAGAGTGATATTACTCCTTACATGCGTATAATGTGTGTCAATTCTCCTTATCGTGACCATTTGCTCAAAATGATTGCCGAGGTTAAGGCAAAATATCCTGTTTCCGGTTTTCTTTTTGACAGTTTCAACGGTTTTCCGTGTGTCTGTAAACACTGTATTGAGGGAATGCGCAAGGCGGGACTTGACCACAAAAATATCAAAGATGTTGAGAAATTTGCCCGCATGTCGGATTTGCGATTGGCGGAAGATATCAGCAAACTGCTCGAGCCTCGCAAAAATAATTATATGACTTTTTATCTCGGCATTTCTCCCCGCAACAACCTCAAATACGGTTCATATCTTGAATGTGAATGTCTGCCTACCGTTCCCTGCTGGGGCTATGACTGGCTGCCTGCCAAATCACGTTATTTGCGCACATTGGTTAAGGATGAGCCGGTTCTCAATATGACAGGAAGATTTTACAACTGGGGTGACTTCGGCAGTCTGCGAACAGATGCGGCTCTGGAATACGACCTTTTTTACGGACTTGCCAACGGTATGCGTCCGAATATCGGCGACCACTTTATACCTGACGGTACTTATTACAAAGGTATTGTTCAGCGTTTGAGCAATGTTTACGGTAAATTGAAACAGTATGAAGAGTGGTTTGACGAGGCGAAAAATCCGGTTGATGCTGCACTTTTCCTGCCAGGTATGGCAACTACTGATATTTCAAAAGCCGCAGTCCGTATGCTTTCGGAATTGGATGTGCAGTTTGACTGCATTGAAGAATTGAACGATTGGGACAAATACAAAGTTGTTATTCTGCCGGATAATGTTGTAATTACTGATTCCTTGCGCGAAAAAGTTGCCGCACACCTTGCTAAAGGAGGAAAAATTCTGGCAACCGGACTTTCAGGTCTTGATGCGGAAAAGAAAGCATTTGTCTTTGAAAAAGAGTGGGGTGTCCGTTTTAAATCGGAAAAAACTTTTGACCCTGCTTACTTTACTATGACCGGCAAATACAGTGACCTCATTCCTCAGCTGCCGTTGACGACAAATTCGGACTGCGCTGAGGTTGAAGCTCTTGAAGGGACTGAAGTTGCCGGAAAAATCGTTGCTCCATATTTCAACCGCAGCTGGGACGGAATTTACTCCAATTATTATACTCCTCCGAAAAATGTTACAGAAATGCCGTTTGTAACACTTTCAAAGCAGGTGGCTTATTGTTCAGCATCGCTTTTTGCCGGCTATTTCAAGGCGGCATCGGTTGAACTCCGTTATATTCTCGGAGCCATGTTCAAACATCTTTTGTCAGAGCCGCTGGTTGAGGTTGTTTCAGGACTTGCGTCATTCAGCAGAGTTTTTGTTTCCGAACAGCCGAAGCGCAAAATGGTTCATCTGCTGAATTATATACCTGAACTCCGCGGAGAAATGCTTATTGTTGAAGAATCACTTCCTGCAAGTAATATCAAAGTCAGAGTCCGTCTTGATAACCAACATGTAAAATCGGTTTATACTGCACCTGATAAAAAGGAAATTCCTTTTGCTGTCAACGGAAATTATGTCGAATTTACTGTTCCGTCAATCGTCGGTTACGGCATGGCAGTAATTGAATTTTGTTAATTACAGAAACAGCAAAACAATTATATCAGACATATTGGACGGGTAAGTTCTATCCGATATGTCTGATTTTTATGCTCTGTGCTAAACAAAGACTGTTTTTTATTATTGAGTTGATTTTTTTCTATGATATGGGATTATATTTACCAAAAATCAGATCGCTGTGTACTAAACATTGACTGATATCTGTAAATAAAATTTTAGGGGCTTGGTGTATAGTGAATTGCGATAGCAATGAACGGGGCGTTTCATCGCCTTTTTATTTGCTATCGCCTCAGCAAAAGCTCGTTGTATATTTTTTCAGCGGGGCAGGCAAATGCGACAGCATATAAAAAGAGAGCTTGCTCTCTCCCAATTGTGGCGAAGTTCGGCGGAAGATTTGATTGCTCATTTCCCAGCGTTCCACCCGCTTTTATATAGGGAATGAGCAATCGAACATTCCGCCGAAAAACAGACTGACAATACATAGTCGCTGACATTCACGCGCCAGCGTCACAAAATGGGGATGGACAT
>JAZOSO010000201.1:0-9260 GCA_045657185.1 Victivallaceae bacterium
CCTCAGAGAATGTTTCGCGCCAGCCGGCAACTGAACCGTAACCGCCGAGATAGACTTTGATATTTTCAAGTTCGGCGGCTTGGACAAGGTTATCAATGACAGGGTTGCATTTCATATCCTTGAAATTTTCTGACATGTAGAAACATTCGTTGATTTCACGCCACAATGCAGATTGAAAAATGACCGAGTCAATGCCTTTTGCTTTCAAATCCTGCAAAGATTTCCGCCAGTCGGCAACGGAGGCATGAATCATCGGATTTCCGCGATAATCTGCAGGGTGTGCATAGACGAAACTTGTTCTGATTCGGGTACGCTTATCGGGCAGTTTGAAATTTTTGACAAACTCAGCATTGCTGTTATTAAATTTTTTGATTCTCGGCGCGGATGATTCTTCGTCCATACTATCCGGCGGCAGATAGATTTGAAAATCATCACACGGTCCGATAGGGAACAGATTTGTTTTTTCGCTCATATAATCCTCTCTTTTTTTATTATTTAACAATCGCTTGTTTTTTTTATGCAAAAAAAACAGGCGATTGTTTTGTGTTTTGTTTTTAAAATAGCATAGAAATAATTATTTGTCAAGCGTAATACCAAAATTTTATAAAAATATATCAAACACAATAATTCCTCATGTGTAAAACAAAGTACTTTCCCAAAAGATAAAATCGATTTTCGCCATATATGATTACAGAAGAAAAAAAGATTGCGTTAAAATATGAATTATTTTTCAGTAATTATTTGCAAAAATAGTTTTTTATGCTAATTTAAAATAAGAAATCTTGGTATTGTTCAAGGTTTTTAAGTTCGTAAGTGCCGTATATGGCGGCATTTCTAAATTATTTTTAATAACCGAAAAAAGGAGAAAAAAGGTTATGAAAAAATTTATCATGATTTGCGGTCTTGCTGTTGTCTGCTTCGCAATGACCGGTTGTGCAGCTCTCATGTTTGACCGCAACGGTTTCCCCGTTGTCGCAGGCGGAGCTTTGATCTCTGACATGAGCGGTGCTGCTATTGTTCAGCCCCGTGAAACCAATCAGCGCAAATATGTCGTTGTCGGTCCTGTCAAATCTCAGGCTACTACTGTCAACTATTGCGGTTTGGTTTCTTCCGGTGATGCCAGCTATTCAACTCTGAAAAAATTGGCTCTCGACGGCAAAGGTGATGACATCATCAACCTCGAAGTTGATTATCATCAGGACAACTTGCTCGGCTTGGTCCACAAAGTCACCATCACACTCAGAGGTACTGCTATCAAATACAAAAACTGATATTTGATATATAAGTAAACAAACAGACTGCCGCAGGATATAATATTTTGCGGCAGTCTTTTTTTGTACAAGATAGAAAAACTGCTATATTGAAGAAAAAATCAGATGTTATATTTGAAAAATCGTTTTTCAGCTGTATTTTAAAGGATATTATTTTCAGAATTAAAAAAAGGATTGTTTTATGGAAAGAGAATCTTTAAAATCAAGAATCGGTTTTTTATTTTTAGCCGCAGGCTGTGCCATCGGTTTGGGAAATGTCTGGCGTTTTCCGTTTATTACCGGTGAAAACGGCGGCGGCGCTTTTGTGCTGCTGTATCTGATTTTTTTGGCTATCCTGGGGATACCTGTACTTATTTTGGAATTAGGGCTCGGACGCGGTTCAAGGCGTAATTATGTCGGAGCTTTTACAATTCTTGCACAAAGCAAACCAAAAGTCTGGCGTTTTGTGTCAACAATATTTTATAGCGGCACTATGATTTTGATGATGTTTTATTCCACTGTTACCGGGTGGCTTATTTATTATATGTATAAGTATTTTACCGGTGATATCATGCAGGCGCAGAGTGCGGCGGAAATCGGAAATTTCTTTACTGCACTTCATGTCACCCCGGTAACTATGACGGTTTTTATGGGAATAGGCGTTTTTATCTCCGGGCTTATCTGCAATCTCGGATTGCAGAAAGGCGTAGAGCGTGTAGTAAAATTTATGATGGGACTTCTGTTTTTGCTGCTGTTGGTTTTGTGCGTGCGCGGTTTATTGCTGCCGGGAGCAGGTGAGGGGATGAAATTTTATCTGCTGCCTGACTTCTCCAAATTCACCTTTGATTCTATCGGCAAAGTGCTGTATTCCGCACTCGGACAGGCATTTTTTACTTTGAGTATCGGTATCGGAAGTATGGAAATTTTCGGCAGTTACATCGGCAAAGAACATACTTTATTGAAAGAAGGTATTCTTATTGTTTTGCTTGATACTATGATTGCATTGTTTGCCGGAGTTCTGATTTTCTCTGTCTGTTTCTCCTACAATGTAGATGTCAGTGGAGGGCCCGGACTTATTTTTATCAGTATGCCTAATATTTTTAAAGATATGACCGGCGGCAGAATTTGGGGATTTTTATTTTTCTTCTTCCTGACTCTGGCAGCTATGACTACACTTATTGCAGTTTTTGAGGCGATGATAGCTTATTTGATGGATGAATTCAAGCTTAAGCGTACATCTGCCTCATTGATTATTACATTATCAGTTTTTATACTTTCTCTGCCGTGCGTTTTCGGTTTTAATATCTGGAAAAATTTTCAGCCGCTCGGCGCCGGGACCAATATTCTTGACCTTGAAGATTTCATCGTCAGTATGAATTTGCTTCCGCTCGGCTCACTGATGATTATAATTTTCTGTACATGGAATTTCGGCTGGGGGTGGAAAAATGCAATATCTGAAGTCAATACCGGAAGCGGTATCAAATTCCCGGTAAAAAGTTATCTCTATATGAAATACATTTTGCCACTTGTCATCATTGTTATTTTTCTTCTCGGCTATAAGTCAATTTTAGGATAATTACCAAAAGTTGCAGATTATTTTTATAAAAGAACTTGAAAATCAAATAAAACGGTATAATATATATTATTGTACCGTTTTTTAATTTTAAAACAAGGGAAAATTATGTTCAAAAAAATCTTAACCTCATTTTTCGCAGTTGCCGCGACCTTATGTATGGCGGCAGAAAATTTCAAAAGCTGGATTCCTACTAACGGCAGTTTTCTGAAAAAAAATCCTGACGCAATCAAAATTACTGCCCAAGAGACAGTATTGAAAGGTGCCGGCACCTCAAATTGGATTCTTTTCCGCACTTCAGGTGCAAAAGTTGCCGCAGGAAATACCGTCACCATAACAATCAAAGCTTCAGGCAAAGGCAAAGTCGGGTTCGGCTATTATGAATACCATAGCGGCTTCAACTCAAACGGAAGTCAGAATTCATGGATGCAGCTCACAGAAGAAGTAAAAGAATTTAAAGCAACTTTCACTATTAAGCACAAAAATTCAACCATTGTCCGTCCCCGTATGGTTATGACTCCTGATTCTGAAATCAAAATTATTGATTATCAGCTAAAAGTGGAAGGTGAACCTATTCCGCAGTATGCTTTTATTGCTGTTCCTGACCGAACTGATTTTATTTACAAAGCCGGTGAAACTGCAAAATTTACACTCAATGCCACTGTCAACGGCAAGCCGATTACTGAAGGTGAAGTCAAAATTACTCTTTATGTCAACGGAGATAAAAAAGATACTAAATCATTCGCACTTGCCCCTGTTACGCCTTCATACGAAGTCAAAATGACCGAACCCGGTTTTGTCTGTCTGTACGGTACTGTAATTTTAAAAGGTAAAACTGTAATTTCCAACGCCCAAATCGGTGCCGCAGCTTTCAGCCCGACTGAAATCAAAACCGGAAAAGATGCACCTGCGGATTTGCTTACTTACTGGCACAATGAATTTGCCAAACTCAACAAAGAAGTCGCTCCCGAATTCAAACTTGAAGCAATGCCCGACAGCGGCGCACATAAACGCTGGAAACTTACCTGCAACAACTTCGGCGGAACCAAAACTTATGCGGCAATCACAATGCCTAAAAATGCAAAAGGTAAGCTCCCTATGATTTTTACCGTTCCGCCTGCCGGAAATTACGGTTACGGATTTTGGAAAACAAAAGATGCAATCCATGTTACAATTACTGTTTTTGACCGTCTTTTTGCCAATCAGTCAGCTTATTTGAGCTTTAACAGTCCTGTCTGGTATTTTTATAAAGGCGCACAGGAGCGCAATACTTACTATTACTATAAATCTATTCTCGGCATGATGCGAGTTATGGATTATGCAATGAAAAATATCAAAGAATGGGATGGCAAACGCCTTGCCGCTGTCGGACGCAGTCAGGGGGGCGGCTCTGCAATTATCATGGCGGCACTTAATCCTGCAATTCAGTGCGTTTCTGCGGATGTTCCTGCTTTGTGTGACCACAATGCCCGTCTTGCCAACCGCCGTCCGGGCTGGCCGCAACTGCTCGAAAAACGCACAACTGCCAAAACTTTTAATGTTGATGCACAATATTTTGATGCTGCAAACTTCGCATCTTTTGTCAAATGTCCTGCTGTTCTCTGTGTCGGTTTCTATGATACTATGTGCGAACCTGCCTCTGTTTATGCCGCCTTCAACAATCTCAAAGGTGAAAAGAAAATGATAAATTGTCCCCGTTACGGACACGGCACCGGTATCCGTGATAAATCATACGATATCGCAACCGAACTGCTGCTGAAAAAAACTTTCTCTAAATAATCATAAAAATTTCAGGCTCTGTACCAAAAGGAATAAAATTATTCTTTAAGTACAGAGCCTTTTTTTATACCGGGAGCAGATTGTTTCAGAGTTCTTTGCAATTTCCCTGCCAGCGGTCAACAAATGAAACTGTAGCAGTTTTATTCAATCTGGTATAGGGAGTCATTTCAGACCATAAATCTTCCAAGGTAATTTCTGCAAGACAAACATTACAATCTCCGGCACCGTAATACAAGCGGATAATGTCATTTTTCAAAATTGCTCCGCACGGAAATACAACATTTTCACGCCAGAAGCGTACCATATCTCCTGTTTCATAATCTTTTTCTGCAACAAGCAGCGGTTTGCGAGTAACAGCAATAACTTTAAAAGGATCATCAGCATCAAGCAGCATAGCACCGCAAGTGTAACGCAAATCCCATTTTGAACCGTTGGGATAAATTACCAGCAATTCCGGATCTTTGTAAACTGCATGGAAAAAGAGAAGATATCCTTTATCTGTTTTTATCGGAGGTGAAGCTGCTCCTACTTTGCGGGTTGCATACGGTATATCTTCAACACCGAGCAGCAGTTCGGATTCACCCCAATATTTGAGGTCGGGAGAATAAGATGCCCATATTGCAAAAGTCGGTTCGTATGATGACGGCCGTTCCAAACGCCAATATTTGCCGTTTATTTTATCTCCGCAAAGAACCATGTTGCGCTGATTGGGAACACCGACACACACCGCTTCAAAATCATCTCCGCCTTTCCATTCAAAAATAGCAGGGCGTTCGCCGTAAAGAGAATTGAAACAACAGCTCATATAAAGTTTATTTTCAAGGACAGTCAGCCGTGAATCATTTACACAGGTGATTTTTTCACCGCGATAATAAAAGTTGACGGGCTTATCATGGGCTATCCAATTCAAACCGTCGGTACTTTCTGCAAGACCTGTACCGGTATCAGCAATGCCTTGATCTCGGTCTCCGTTGCGGTAAACATCATAACGGAACGCCATATAATATTTACCGTTGAATTCTATAACACCGGCATTGAATGCAAGGTCACATTTAAATGGTACACTGTCTGCGGTAAAAATGGGGTTTTGTTCATAACGTTTGATTTTATCAGAGCTTTTGAATTCAATTTTTTGAATCGGTAATTTTCCGGGGTCAACGAATTTTTTCATATTTTATCTTCCTTTATTGCAGGTTAATATTACTTACTGATTTTTAGGATCGAGAATATCACGCAAACTGTCGCCGAGAATATTAAGAGCAAGAACCAGAACGAACAAAAAAGTGCTGGCTCCTGCAACTTCCCACCATATACCGCGCCACAAGCGGTCTTGACCTTCTGAAATCATCATACCCCAGCTGGGCATACTTTGAATTCCGAATCCGAGATAACTGACGATAACTTCAGTCATTATCGCATAAGCAAAACGCAGGGTAAAAAATATTATAACTATGTGAAAAAGATTAGGCAGAATGTGACGGAACAAAATAGTGCTTTCTTTAACTCCGGATACTCGAGCACTTTCAACATAAACAGCATTTTTCAGCTTGAGAGTTTCTGCCCGCACCACTCGGCACAGACTTACCCAGCCGGTAAGGCCGATTGCCAGATATACACCGAAAACATCAATTTCAAACGGAATAAATTTATTGACTGACCGCAATGTCTGCTGAATTTCCGGAGCAAGAAATCCTTTGCCGAACAGGAGCGAAAAAGCCAGAATAAAAAGCAACCCCGGCATGGACGCAAATGTACTGTACAGCCAAATTACAACCTTGTCAGTTTTGCCTCCGAAATATCCTGCCGCAGCACCGAGTGATACACCGATAACAAGTGCAATAAAGCCGGCACAGAAGCCGACCTTAAGCGCGGATGAACTTCCGGCAACTGCACGAAAAAAAACATCACGCCCCATAAAATCTGTTCCCAAAATATGTTCAGGGGAGGGGGGAGCATAACAATTTTTTGAATCTTCAACAAGATACACAGGGGTTATTTTGTGCTTTTGACAATAAACATGATAAATGTCAGTTCCTATTCCCATAAGAATAAAAAGTACCAATACCCAGAATGCGGCACCTGTACGGAAATCTTTAGTAATTATTTTGTACAGGATTTTTTTCATTCAGCGGAACTTTCTTCTTTTTGCAGACGGGACAGATGAATTTGAAGCAGAGCAATTTCCGAAACAGTCACCCCGTCAATACGGGATGCCTGCGCAAGAGTTGTCGGACGGATTTTTTCCAATTTCATGCGCGCTTCATTACACAAACTTACCTGGTTGTAATCAAAATCAGCGGGAATTTGCCAGCTTTCAAGTTTCTGCAATTTTTTAATGGAAATCTGTTCGCGCTGCAAATATCCGTCATAATGTGCCATGATAAGGATTTGCTTTAAAACTTTTCTGCCGATACGGGAGTCGGGGAGGGGAGGGACGAATTGCATATATTCTTCCGGATTTGCAGGAATCTCACCGTTAAACGAACGCAAATGAGTAAGATAACTTTTGCCCTTGAAATTATGAGTGCGGCAAAATTCAAGAGATTCATCCAGCAGTTTCTTATATTCTTTAAAATAATTGTATTTTTCCTCCGGCAGAAGTTTATTATCATATGCAAATTGAGACAAACGCAAATCTGCATTGTCCTGGCGCAAATGCAGTCGATATTCAGCACGGCTGGTAAACAAACGATAAGGTTCAACAATTTCTTTGGTAACAAGATCGTCAATCATTACACCGATATAACTTGTATCGCGCGGAAGTTCCTGAAGCGGATCTCCGGCAGCAAATTTTGCGGCATTCATTCCGGCTACCAATCCCTGACCTGCGGCTTCTTCATAACCGCTGGTACCATTGATTTGACCTGCTGTGAACAAGTTCGGATAACGCTTGACACTCAAGGTGCGGTCAATCTGATGCGGAATTACAAAGTCATATTCAATTGCGTAGGCATAGCGTGAAATAACTGCATTTTCAAGTCCGGGAATTGTCTGTATCATCATGCGTTGAACTTCTGGCGGAAGACTTGTGGAAATGCCGTTGATATAATATTCTTCTGTTTCCGCACCTTCAGGTTCAAGGTACAGCAAATGGCGGGGATGATGGGCAAAACGAACAACCTTATCCTCAAAAGACGGACAATAACGCGCACCGACGCCGGTGATTTTTCCTTGATATAGCGGAGCTTTTTCCAAATTCGCACGGACAATTTCAGCAGTTTTCTCATTGGAATAAACCATATAGCACGGCATTTTTCTGCGTTTTGCATCAATGAGTTTACCGTGCATTTCACGCGGCCAAAAGCTGAATTCCTCTTCAAAGTCATCTGCACCTTGCTGTTCCATTTGAGTAAAGTCAATAGTTTTGGCAAGTATGCGGGGAGGGGTGCCGGTTTTCAGTCTGCCAAGTTCCAGATTAAGTTGATTTTTCAGCGCATCAGCGAGCAAAGTTGATGCGGTATCTCCTGTTCTGCCTCCCGGCATGGAAGTCAATCCGAAATGCAGCAGACCGCTGAGAAAAGTACCGGTGGTCAACACAACTGTTTTGCTGTGAATTTCATCTGCAAGATGTGTTTTTATGCCGCAAATATTATTTTTTTCATTAAGCAGAAATGAAACTGCTTCTGATTGCAGAATATTGACATTGGGATATTGCTCAAGCAAGTATTTCCAGCCCTTCTGATAAGCGACTTTGTCACATTGTGAACGCGGAGACTGCACTGCTGCGCCCTTGGCTGAATTAAGCATACGGAATTGAATTGCAGCATGGTCGGTAACAATACCCTGACCGCCGCCGAGAGCGTCAATTTCTCTGACTACCTGACCTTTAGCAATACCGCCGACTGCCGGGTTGCAGCTCATCTGTGCAATGTGGTCCATATTCATGGTCAGCAATAAAGTTTTTGCACCATATCTGGCAGCAGCATAAGCGGCTTCGCAACCTGCGTGACCACCGCCGACAACAATAACATCATAATACATATAAATAATCCGTGAGGTAAAAAGTTGACATTCAGTCTTATAATATACAATATAATTTTTTCTTTTCAAACCCATAACTGAAAAAAGGAAATATAAAATGCAAAAAAATGAAAACAACACAAGATATCAACAACTTGTTAATAAATTTTATAAAGTTATTACCAAGTTATTAACAAGGCAAATGTTCATAAGTCGTAAATATTTATCAATAAAAATATTACAAAACAAACATTCTGTTTCCGGAGTGTATTTTAATTTAACATAACCTATCTTATGCGACATTGTAACACAGGAGTTTATTATGTTTATTGGTATTCTATTTATGTTGTTAGTTGCTTCGGCTGCCGTTGCTTCTATCGTTACTCTTTTAATGTACATTGATAATGGAGGTTAATATGTTTTTGCTACTATGATTTATTGATTTTTTCCTTTATTTTTTGTATTTTTTTAATTTATTTATTTGAAAGGTTTTATTATGGCTAAATTTATTATTGGTTCTACAGTTTTAAAACTACCTGCTATCAGTTCAATTCATACGGTCGGTAAGGATATTGTATTGGTTTTTAAAGATAAAGATACTTATCCTCCGTTGTGTTATACTCCCTCTGGGGTTGAATATATCTCCGGTTTTGATTGTGATGATACAAAATGAAAGGTTCAAACTATGAAAAAAGAAA
>JAZOSO010000202.1:0-12408 GCA_045657185.1 Victivallaceae bacterium
CGACCCGGAGCGATGTGACGCTGGCGCGTGAGTGTCAGCGGCTGTGTGCGTCAGGCTGTTTTTCGGCGAAATGTTCGATTGCTCCTCCCCCTTTTTTGGGGAATGAGCAATCAAATCTTCCGCCGGACTTCGCCACAATTGAGAGAGAGCAAGCTCTCTTTTTATATGCTGTCACATTGGCATACCCCGTTGTAAAAATATACAACGAGCTTTTGCTGAGGCGATAGCAAATAAAAAGGCGATGAAACGCCCCGTTCATTGCTATCGCAATTCACTATACCTCAAACCCCTAAATTTTTTATTCTCAAAAATAATTTCATTATCTCCCCTCAAGGGGAACAAAGCGTCTGAAAAATAAAAATCATTTCTCAAATCTGATAAAATCAACAAAATCTTGCTTCATTCAATAAAAAACTCTTGAATTTTCGCATTTTTGATGTATTTTTAGTTCAAACTAATTTTTATGAGGAATATATGTTCAGGAAAATTTTGTATCTTTTTTGCATTTTTATTTTCACACCGCTCTGCGCAGCAATAAATGTTGCATGCGGAACTGCGCCTGAAAAATTTATTATTGAGCAAATCGGCGGGGACAAGGTCAATGTCTTCTGCGTAATGCCGCAGGGGAAAAACATCCACGATTTTGCAATTACGCCTGACACAGCCCGAAAAGTTTCATCTGCAAAAGTGTTTTTCCATACTGACTTACTTTTTGAACAACAGCTTATGAAACTTCTTGACCGCCGCAAAGTGCGTACATTTGACCTCACCCGTCACATTGTCAAACTGATTGATGAACCTGTCGTAAGTCATCGTCACCGTCATCATGCGCACGATGTACATACCTGGTTCAGTTACCGTTCACTGTACCGCATGGTTGAAGAAGCAGAAAAAGTTTTAAGTGAAATTGACGGCAAAAATGCTGCATTTTACTTCAAAAACCGCGAAATACTGTGTCAGAAAATAAACAATTACCGCCATGCGGCAGAACAAAAATTACGCAGATATAATCAGCGTGTTTTCATCACTCACCATGCCGCATTCGGTTATTTTGCCAATGAATTCAATTTGAAACAGCTGCCGTTTGAATATAACGGCAGGGAAATAACACCGAAAAACCTCGCTTTTGCCGCCAATGCCGCAAAGAAATATAAAGTAAATCGGATTTTTATTCAGAGCAATGCTCCGCAAAATGTCCGCCGCGCCATTCAAAACGCAACCCGCGCAAAACTCGTTATCATAAATCCTGACAGTTATGATATCCTTGCCGAACTGAATAAGTTTACTGACGAACTGGAGGCATCATTTGAAAGATGAAGTTATAAAAATCAGTAATCTCAATTACGCTTACCGCGTCGGACAGGCAGTTTTGCAAAATGTCAATCTGACCGTCAAGCGCGGCGAAAACTGCTGTATTCTCGGTCCCAACGGCGGCGGCAAAACTACACTTTTGCGCCTGCTTCTCGGCTTTATTGCTCCTGACAGCGGTACTATTGAAATCCTCGGCGATTCAGTCCGCAATGCAAGACACAAAATAGGTTATATGCCGCAAGTACAGAATGTTGAAAGCGAATTTCCCGTCAGCGTTCTTGAAGTGGTAATGACAGGAACTTTGTACGGTACTTTCGGCGCTTTTTTCAATACATCAAAGCGGGCTTACGCTATGGAAATGCTTGAAAAAATGAATGTTGCACATCTGGCAAAACGCAGTTTTTCTCAAATTTCCGGCGGCGAAAAACAGCGTGTTCTCATCGCCCGCTCACTTGCTTCAAAACCTGAAATCCTGCTTCTTGACGAACCTACTGCCAATATTGACCCCGGTGCTGAACAGTGTTTCTATGAAATGCTTGACGGCTTGCAAAAAGAACTTACATTGCTTACTGTTTCACACGACCTCGGTTTTGTCAACCGCAACATAAGCAAAATAATCTGTGTCAATAAATTTGTCCGTGTACATAACCCGTCCGACTTTGATGCCGCAGATATCAATGAAATTTACCGCCACGATGTAAAAATGGTTGAACATACTCACGATTGCTTGTGCGGATGCGATAACCACAGCCATATCAGGAGACGCAAAAAATGATAAAAGATTTTATCTCTGCTCTTTTTTCGCCCGATATTGCATTTCTCCGTTATGCTCTCTTCATCGGTCTGCTCGGCAGTATCCCGCTCGGCATTACAGGCAGTCTGGTAGTCAGCCGCAATATCACAAGCATTGCAGGCGCAATGGCTCATGCAGTTCTCGGCGGTGTCGGATTTGCCTTATACGCCAACAGAGTATGGGGCATACTCTGGCTGTCGCCGCTTATCGGAGCTTTGTTCGGTGCTCTGGCGGCGGCTGTACTTATTTATCTTGCCTCATTTTATGCACATGAAAAAGAAGATACCGTAATATCCGGAGTATGGGCATTGGGTATGTCAACCGGCTTGTTGTTTATTGCCGCAACTCCTGGCTATGTTGATTTACAGGGATATCTGTTCGGTAATATTCTCCTGGCAAGTCCGAATGATATTGCAGTTACAGCCGTACTTACTTTGACAATTACCGTACTTACGATGATTTTTTTCCGTCCTCTGCAAGCCATGCTTTTTGACTCTGAATTTGCCCGTCTGCGCAAAATCAATGTTGATTTGCTCTATCTTCTTTTGCTGATACTGATTGCTCTTACCGTCGTACTGATGGTAAATACAGCAGGGGTGATACTTCTTATTGCTCTTCTTACTCTGCCTGCGGCAACTGCCAAATGTTATGCACGTCACCTGTCAACAATGATGATTTCAGGTACAGTACTTGCCATGGCAGAAATAACAATCGGACTTTTTGCCGGATACAGTTTCAATCTCCCCGTCGGTCCTGCATCTGTCATTACTGCGGTAATTTTCTACATCACAGCTTTGCTTGCCAACAGACTTTTCCGTCACAGGAGCAAAAAAAAATGATTGAAGATTTCCTGAAAAATAAAACTGCAGGTGTTATCGCCCCCGCAGGGAAAATAAATCCTCAGCTTCTCGCTCAAGTCACTGAAATCTGGCAGTCATGGGGGGCAAAAGTCAAGATAATGCCGCATGTCACAGGTTTTGAAAAAGATTTTTTCTCCGCTCCCGCCGAACAGCGTGCCGCTGATTTCAATATGGCAGTCAATGATGATGAAATTGATTTTATCATTTGCGCCAGAGGAGGTTACGGATGTGCAGAACTGCATAATCTGATTGACTGGGAACTTTTGAAAACGAAAAACAAACCCGTTATCGGGTACAGTGATATTACTGCTCTGCATCAGATGATGCTCAAACATAATGCCGGTATTCCTATTTCAGGAGCAATGTTTCTCAAAGCTCCTGAACTTTTTCAAAACGCCGTCAATGCCGACTCATTTGTAAATGCTTTACGCAACGGAAAACAGGAAATCAAACTTGGTACAAATAAAACTTTTTGCGGCAAATGTGTTGTTGCCAATCTGACAGTCCTCGCATCACTTTGCGGCACTGAATTATTAAGTAATTTTGACAATAAACTGCTGATACTTGAGGATTTGAACGAACCGCCGTACAAAATACACCGCATGCTTAACCAGCTTGCGCAATCAGGAATTTTCAATCAGATAAAAGCTCTCGGCTGCGGTGAATTTCTTGACTGCGGCGAAAATCCCGACGCTTACCGCAAGATTTTTTCCGACTTCGCCGATAAATATTCTCTGCCTCTCTATTTTGATTTGCCTATCGGGCACGGCAGCAAAATCTTCGCCGTCAATATGCTGAACGACATATCTGTAAGTTAAGCTGTATTCCGGATATAATGTAGACGCTATGTTCCCAATATGGGGAGATAGCTGTATCTTGTGCTTTTTTTGCAGGGGCTTACGCCACCCGGCGTTCCACCCGCCTCTCTTTTACGCTGACGCGTTCCACCGCCTGCCTTGTCACGGCGTAGCGCAGCGAAGACGGAACCCGGCGCCGGGTACGACCCGGAGCGATGTGACGCTGGCGCGTGAGTGTCAGCGGTTGGGTGCGTCAGGCTGTTTTCCGCCGGACTTCGCCATAATTTGGGGAGAGCAAGCTCTCTTTTTGTATGCTGTCGCATTGGCATACCCCGTTGTAAAAATATACTTTAAGATTTTGCTGATGCGATAGCAAAACAAAAGGCGGTGAAACGCCCTGTGTTTTGCTTACGCAAAACACTATACCCCAACCCTCTCAATTTTTTATTCTCAAAAAAATAATTTCATTATCTCCCCTCAAAGGGAACAGAGCGATTATTTAACGGATATTTCCGGAATATAGCGGAATTTTTTTGCTTTTTTCTGTGGAGATACGAGGTATTGCACGATGTCATGTGCCATTTGACGGATGGGGTAGTTTACAATGGCAATATCTTCGTTCAAATCATTGTAAAAGATTGAAGTTTTGTATGGGACTGCAACAATCGGCATATTTTCAGGCAGACCGAGACTTTCGTGCAGAGTTGATTTGCGCGGCAGTTTGTATTCGTCGATATGGAGAATAAGGCCGTCAAATTTTTCTGTTCTGTAAAAATCACGCATTTCCTCAATGGCAGTTTTTTCGTCAGTTCCCATGGAACACTCCTGCAGCTGAAGATTTTGTACAGCTTCTTTAAAACCGATAAGCAGAGTGTTGTTTTTGTCAGAGATATTGTTCATTATTATTCCGATTTTGCGGCAGTTTTTTTCAGCGAGATATTTTACGGCATGTTCGCCGGCATAAAAGTCACTTTCTATGAATTGCGTCCATTGAGCGGAATAAAGTTCCTGTTCGGGAGAAAATTTTGCACCGTTGTTGATAAATGCGACTTTTGCATTTATTGCTGACAATGTTTTGAAATAGGTAGAGAACCAGTAGTGCATGACGACGATTTTGCTGTCGGAGTTAAAGCGGGCGAGATTTTCCCACCAGATATCTTCGTTGTTGTTGGTCTGTGAAAAAATGACCGGGACCAGATTCCACCCTGCAAGCGCACATTCGGCAATCAGGTCAAACATTACATGCAGAAAATGGTCGGAACAATAATGCAGATATTCATAACATGGTACCAGGAAATGTACGGTTTTGTTTTCCGGAGAGAGTTCCGGCAGGCATACGAAAGTCCCTTTGGATTTTACTCTTTTTATAAAACCTTCATTCTCAAGCATTTTAAAAGCATTTCTTACGGTGTCTCTGGATACACTGTATAATTCTGTGCACTCAAATTCAGTCGGAAGTTTCTCGCCTTCTTTGAGGGTGCCTGAGATAATATTTTGTTTTATCTGTTTGTAAATCCTGTCTTTTTTCATAAAAGTTCCTTTGTATGTTATTTTGCAAAATATATCATACATAAGGAAAAATGCAAAAAAAATTATGAATTTTTATATTTTTCGGCTTGAAAAAAATCTATTGTATGGTATATGTATGATAATTGTATTATATTTACAGTGAGGATTTTTTATGGATATTTACAGTGCCAAATGGATTCAGTATCCGACTGAAAAAAAAGGACAGGCATATTATTTCCGCAAGAGTTTTGAGCTTGCCGATATTCCGTCAAAAGCAGAATTGTATTGTGCGGCGGCGGGACTTTATGAAGTGTTTATCAATGGAATAAAAGTTGACGACCGAGTGCTTGCGCCGCCTCCGTCACAGTATGATTTCAGAGTGGAATACACCGTTTATCCGGTAAAAGATTTGCTGAAAAAAGGCAGGAATGTGATTGTTTTTCATATCGGAAACGGTTTTTACAACTGTTGGAATAATGATTATTGTAATCTTGCGTATGCGCCTTTTCGTGATTTTCCGAAAATCATGACATATTTGCAGTGTGATGGTTTGATAAAAGTCATAAGTGATAATTCATGGAAAGCCGTACCGTCAGGAGTAATTTATAATTGCCTGCGTCAGGGAGAGATTTATGATGATAATTGTGAAGCGCACAATATCCACGACGCCGACGCAGATGAAAGTGAATATGCTAATGTCTCATACTGCAATCCGCCGGGAGGTCTGATTGTTCCTGAACAGGGACATCCCTGCAAAGTTCAAAAAAGAATAGACCCTGTAAATCTTAAAGTTTTTCCGTTCGGCAGATTGATTTATGACTTCGGTGTAAATATTGCCGGCTGGTGTGAAATGACTTTCACTGCGCCGCCGGGAACGACGATTTATCTTGAATTCGGCGAGCAAGTCAGTGATGTCGGCGACCTCAATCGCGAGATGATTCGCAATCTTGATAAGTCAACGATGTGGCAGGAACAGCGTTTTATTGTCGGGAAATCAGGCAGATTGGAAAATGTTCATACTCATTTTACATGGTTCGGCTTCCGTTATGTCCGTGTCCGCGCGGAAAATCCGGCAATAAAAATTGAAAAAATTCAGGCGTGTGTGGTACATAATGATTTTGCTGAAATCGGCAGTTACAAATCTTCAAATGCAGTTTTGAATAAACTCCTTGAACTTACCAAACGGAGTTTTGAATCAAATTTTGTCGGTATTCCGACCGACTGTCCGCATCGTGAGAAAAACGGCTGGACGGGTGATGTGCAGCTTGCATGTGAAACCGGACTTTTTCTTTATGATGCAGAAACTGATTACGGACATTATCTTGACTGTGTTGTCGGAACTCAGCGCGCAAACGGTCAGCTTGCCTGTGTTGCTCCGTCAGGTATATGGGGGTATAATTTCGGCAGCGGCCCCGCATGGGATATGGTGCTTTTTATGCTGCCGTATCAGATATACCGTTTCAGCGGGGACAAAAAATATATTGAACGCTATTATGATAATATGAAATTGTATATGGATTATTGCCGCCAGCATGAGCGTGACGGAGGATTGCTCTATAACGGTCTCGGGGACTGGTGTCCGGTTGAGCATTTCCGCATGACTGAGACGGTCATAACTTCGACCGGATACTATTATGATATGGCAAATAAGATGGTGTTTTTTGCAGAATTGCTCGGCAGGGACAATGATGCAGAATATTTCCGCAAACTGTCGGAAAAAATCCGTAATGCTTTCCGCTGTAAGTTCCTTAAAGAAAACGGAGTAATCGGTGATGATACATGGACTGCACTCGGCTGTGCGGTTTATTTCGGTTTTTTGACGGAAGAGGAAAATGCTGTTGTTGCCGCCCGTCTGGTTGAAAAAGTAAGGGCCAATGAGCATAAAGTTGATTTCGGAATTCTCGGAGCTAAATATGTTCCGCATGTACTTGCAAATAATAATTATCTTGATGATGCTTTGAAACTTTTCACACAAACCGAATATCCCGGCTGGGGCAACTGGGTAAAACTGGGTGCAACAACTTTGTGGGAGACATGGAGCGGTTTGTGGTCTCGCAATCATATTATGTTCGGGGATGTGGCAAATTGGTGCTTTGAACATCTCGGCGGAATTCGTTTTGATGCCGGCAAAGTTGTAATTTCTCCGAAAATTCCGCAGGAACTTGAATTTTTTGAGTGCGAACATACTATTCCGGGTAAGGGCAGAATTTTTGTCAAATGGCATAAAAATTCCGTCGGCAAAGTTGAGTATGAAGTTTCTGCCGATGATAAAATTGATTGTAAATTTATAAAATGCGGGGAGTAATGATTTTTTATGAAAACTTATTCAGTATGCAAATTAGCTCACAGCATTGAAAATAACAATCCGCGCAACTCGGAAGGAGCATTTATAAAACTGCAGGACGGAAGACTCGGATTTTTTTACTCGCGCTATTGCGGTGAAAGCAATCACGACCACGCTAATGCTGACCTTGCCGCAGTATATTCAGTTGATAACGGTGAAACATGGAGTGAACCTGAAATTTTGTTCAAAGGTCCTGCTGATGGAAATTTGATGAGTGTTTCAATGTTGAGACTGCATGACAACAGAATTATGCTTCTTTATATCAAGAAACAAATTCTTGCTGACGGTGAAACCGTACTCGGCCGCCCGCATGTGCGTTTCTCGGATGATGAGTGCAAAACTTGGAGTGATGAAAAACTCATACTTGACAAACACGGTTATTTTGTTATCAACAATGACCGTTTGGTTCAGCTTGAAAACGGTAGAATAATAGTGCCGATGGCGTTTCATAACTATGTTAATTACTGCGGGATTTTCTTTGCTCTTTATTCCGATGATAACGGAGAAAGCTGGCAGCTCTCGGATTGGGTACTGCCTCCTGCAACGGAAAAACATCCGAAAGAGGCAATTCAGGGGTTGCTTGAGCCGGGGATTGTGAAAATTGAACACGGACTTATGGCATGGTTCAGAACTCCGTACGAGTCACAATATAAATCTTTTTCCTGCGATAACGGCAAAACATGGTCGGCGGCAGTTCGGGCAACAGAATTTCCGTCCCAGCAATCTCCGCTGTCATTGAAATACAATCCTTATTCCCAAAAGTATATTGCAGTTTGGAACGACCTCTCTGAAGAGCGTTGGGGCAGTGAGGAGAAACATCTCTGGAAAAATAACCGCTGCCGTCTCGTTATTGCTGTAAGCAAAGATTGTGCGGAGTGGGTTGACCATACAGTAATTGAATATGATATTGAATGCGGATATTGTTATACTGCCATGTATTTTGCAGAAGACGGCGGTATTTTGCTTGCCTACTGCTGCGGCGGTTACGGCAAATCCTGTCTGATTGATACGATGATACGAAAAGTTTACTTATAACAAAAGGAGAAATTATGAAAAAAATCATTATCCCGTTGTTGGTCGGAGCAATCCTGCCGCTTTGCGCACAGAATTTGCTTCAAAACAGTTCTTTTGAAACAGTCAATGCTCAGAAAAATACCCCGGAAGCATGGTCGGTAATCAAGCGCGGAATTTTTGACAACACCCATTCTTTTGATGCCGCAACTGCGCTTGACGGTAAAAATTCAGCCAGAATTGTCAATAATTCGGGCATGACCAAAGGGGTTACATTGCTTTATCTGCAAAATCTCGGACAGAAGTTCAATGCAGTTCCCGCCGGTACTGAAATGGAACTTTCTGTTTACGCCCGTGCAGTCTCTGATATTGCCCGTGTCCGGGTATATTTTGAATCAATCAAAGGCAAAAAACTTGTTTTGCGCGATTTTGAAGTTTATGAAGGAAAATGGACAAAATTCTCTGTGAAATTTAAAAAAGAAGATGTCGATTACGGCTCCCCTTATGTCTGTTTGGGACTTTTAAGCGGTGCAGGAGTGATGTTTGACTGTGCTTACCTCGGTGAGGCAGGTGCAAATCCGTATGCTAATCTTAATATTGCCGACAATCTGATTTACAACGGCGACTTTGAAAAAGTTAAAAATTCAATGCCGATTTCATGGAACATCATCAATAAAACAAACGGCAAGGCTGAACTCGTTGCCAACGGCGGTACTTCAGGTAAAAATTGTGTAAAGCTCAGCTCCGCAGAAAAAGTCAAAGGCCTTTTGATTTGGGGGCACAATCTTGATGTTGCCAATTTTGCAAATATTGCTCCCGGAACAGAAATTGAAGTCACTCTCAAAGCCAAAACAGATAAAACCTCAACTGTTTTCCGTTTCTACACTGAATTTATGGCAGGCAGAAAATTTATCGGAACTTACATCGCCCATAATCAGAAATGCACAAAAGACTGGGAAGAAAAGAAATTTACCTTTAAAACTCCTGCCGTCACTCCGACCGGAGCAAGTTTCTATCTCCAGCTCATGTCTCCGGGAGAAGTGCTGTTTGATGATATCAGTATGAAAATCAAGAAATAAGGTGTTATATGAAAAAAATCCTGTCACTTCTTTTCTGTTCGCTGGCGGTGTCGCTTTCAGCCTCCAATCTGCTGGAAAATTCATCTTTTGAAATTCAGCAGGAGGCAAATTCCGCTCGTCCTGAAACATGGTCTGCACTCAATGAAAAAAAACTTCCCGATACTTACAGTTTTGAGGAAAAAGAGGTTTTAAACGGCAAGCGTGCAGTGAAAATCACTAATAAAAACGGTAAACTTGCTCTCTGGATGCACTCACATCTCGGCGCCAAGCTGAAAAAACTTCCTGCCGGAACTGAAATGGAGCTTTCTGCTTTTGTCCGTTCCGTTGATACAGATGCGACTGCAAGAATATATCTTGAATCATTTAAGGCTAAACGGCTTTTTATTACGACTGCCAAGGTCACTCCCGATGAATGGACAAAACTTTCCGTCCGTTTCAAAACTGAAGATATCGACTACGGCGCACCTTATGTCTGTCTGGCAATCGTCGGTAAGGGAACTCTCATTTATGACTGCGCATATCTCGGTCCCGTCGGCAAAAATCCGTGGAAAATTAATGCTTCAACAGATGATTTCATTGCCAATCCCTCAATAGAAAAAAACGGAAGAAACGGTTCGCCTTTGAATTGGAGTATTCTCAACCGCAGTAAAAACGGCAAGGCTTATATTGATACTGCCGCTGTTGCATCGGGCAAACGAGCATTGACTCTTCAATGTGATGCCAAACCTGACGGTATGCTTGCATGGAATTACAGATTTCCTGCGGGAACTTTTGACAGTGTCAAACCCGGAACTGAAATGGTTCTCTCGCTCAAAGCCAATACTCACGGCAATCCTGCCACACTATTCCGTTTCTACATTGAATTTACCAACGGCAGAAAATTCATCGGTACGCATATCGCTCATAATCAGACGATTTATGTGGGATGGCAGGAGAAAAAACTCCGTTTCAAAATGCCTTCAATTACTCCGACCGGGGCTAATGTTTATGTTCAGCTGATGAATGCAGGTAAATTGACTTTTGATGATGTATCTCTCAAATTTGCAGAAAAAACACCTCAAACAGTTTCAGTAACTCCCGGCGATTACTGCCGAATTGCTTCAAAAATGCCGATGAGCAATACTTTTATTGCTCCCGCGGCTCCTGAAAAATTCACTGTTGAACATTTGCTCACTCAGAAAGAACTCAAAGTTGAACTATCTGAAATTGACGGCAAAAAAATTAAAGAATGGAATTTCAAAAATCTGCCCGTCAAAAAAATTGCAAATTTCAATATTGAACTTCCGAAACTCGGCAAAGGCGCATACGAACTTAAATTCTCCGGCGGCAAATTTGTTGATTACGAATGGTTCCGTATCCGTGATAAACAAACCGGCGGAGCTTATTTTATGGAGAACGGCATCCTTAATCTTGACGGCAAACCGTTTTTCCCGATAGGTGTTATTACTCCGGAAAATGATTTAGACATTTTCCGTGTTTATTCACAGTCAGGCATCAATACTGTCAAAGGTGCAGTAAGTGCCTCTGAACAAATGGCAAAATACACTTTGAATATTTTCAGACATTTCAATTTTGCCTGCGTTGAATGGAACAACTGGGGACTCCGCAAGAATACAACGCTTGACACTCTCCGCAAAAATTATACCGAACAGGCAAAATATCTTAAAAATTACAAAGGTTTTATCGGTTTTATGTCCGATGAAGCCCCGTGGCATCCGTGGGACCTCGGCTCAATGCGCCGTCATTACAAAATGATGTACAAATATCTGCCCGATTACGTTCCCTGGATGAATAATGCTCCCCGTTTGACAGGAGCAGTTGATGAACCCCGTCAGTCTTTTGCTTCAGTCCGTGCTTATTCCAGAGCCAGTGATGTCACAGGGCTTGATATCTATCCCGTTCCGGAAGGAACAGCTCATAACAATCTGCCCAATAAAACTATTTCATGTGTCGGTGATTATACTGATTTGTGTTTCAAACTCACATGGGACACCAAACCTGTATGGATGATTCTTCAGGCTTTCGGCTGGAGCGAAGGCAACGGCAGCGGTAAGCTCAACAGTGCAAGTCCCCGTCCCAATGAAAAACAGCTCCGCTTTATGGTTTGGAATGCCATTACTCATGGTGCGACAGGTATATTCTGGTACGGTGTCGGAGTTAATGATGTTTACAGTGACTGGTATCGTCATCTTGCCAGAGTTTCACTGGAACTTAAAGCAATTTCCGATATGATGATTGCTGCCCCATATCACAAAATCAAAGGACTTCCCCCAAAAGTCAGCGGCATTGAAGGCAAAAACTTCAAAGTCATCGTTAACGAAAATTCAGATAAATCCGTAACTTATCAGGGCAAATCCATTGAACCGCAGGGCGTTCTTTATCTCACGGACAAACCGCTGAATATTCCGCTTCCTGCAAGATTTACCCGTCAGAAAACTGTTGTAACAAATAACAGCGGAGTTCAGCAGAAAACTGTTCTTTTGAACGCCGACTGGACTGCACATCCCGAATATCTCCGCGGTGCGGAGAAAAAAGTTTTCGCCCGTCATATTATCAATGTTGAAAATACTGCCGAAGCCTTTATCCGCTCAAGTGTTGACGATTCAGCAACCTTGTTTATTAACGGCAAACGCATCGGTGAATACAGCGGACACAGTTATGTTACACAGTTCAATATTTCAAAATATCTTAAAAAAGGAGAAAA
>JAZOSO010000203.1:0-6401 GCA_045657185.1 Victivallaceae bacterium
AAAATGTCTTGTATTTTTATTTTGTGATGCTATATTAAAACTTTCAAAGGATAATTATTTTATAGCGTAAAACAATATTGAAAGGATTGAAATATGGTAAAATATACTGATTATTTGTCGGATAAAAATACCCGTCAGCGCGAAGATGTTGAATGGTGCATTTTTTATTCATTCAATGCAGCAGATGAAAAATCCCCCCGCGTTCTTACTATCGGAGATTCTATCTGTTATCAATATAAAGATTTACTGCGTGAGAAATTGGCAGATAAAGCAAATCTTACTTCATGGGCTACTGCCAAATGCACCAATGATGTGACTTTTCTTAAAGATTTGGAACATATTCTTGAATACAACCGTTATGACCTCGTAACTTTTAATAACGGTTTGCATTATCTATCCTGTCCGACTGTTTTTGATGAGTGGTACAACGCTTATTGCAAGATTCTTGAATATATTCAGGCCAAACTGCCCGGAGTGCCGATTTCAATCGTTTCAAACACTCCCGTGAATAATGCAGAAAAAAATCCCACGGTCATTATGCTGAATGAAGCTGTCAGAAAAATTGCGGTAGATTTCAATATGCCTTTGATTGACCTTTATGCAGAAATGGATAAACTCGACCGCTCACTTTATTGGAATGATGAATTTCATTTCAAAGAACCAGCTAAAGAAATTCAAGCTCAAATCATGGCTGAACATATTTTGTCCCGCCTCGCAGATGTAATTGCAAATAATAACAGCAAGCTGTTTCAGAAATCATCTCTGACAGGGCCTGACGGCGCAATAAAATAAAATTCCGTTCCCGATATGGAGAGATAACTTTATTTTATGTGTTTTTTGCCGGGGGACGCCTCGGATATTCAGCCGAGGCGGTCAAAGGTGAGCTCAGGGAGACAGTCGGCGGGGGCGTCTGAAAGGTGTTCTTTTTTACTTACGCCGCTTAGAACAAAGACTGATTTCAAGCCGTTGAGATTTGCGCCTCTGATATCAGATTTGAGGTAATCTCCGATGCCGTAAATGCGGCTGCGGTCAAGTTTTTTCCCGGGGTAGCGTTTGGCAAGTTTGCTGAGAGTAAAATCATAGATGCCTTTATAGGGTTTGCCGAGATAGAGCAGTTCTTTCTGCAATCCCATTTCGTTCAGTATGCCTTGTATGAAGCGTGCCTGACCGCCTGCGCCTATACCGTATTTGCCGGTTTTGGAATTGGGCCAGTAGCTGTCAGGATTGGGAACTATATAAGGTGCTTCGGGGTGGTCAAGAAAATAGCCTATAACAGCTTCCATGTGTTCGCGCCAATCATACACTCCTTCGCCGTTAATAACTCCCGCACATTCGTCAAGTTCGTTAATGTTGCGGCATTCGGTAATCCCGGCTTGAAGTGCATAAGGGGGATTGCCGAGTTCGCCGAGAATGAAAAATTTCTTTCCTTTGTAATTATTTTCTTCTGCGACTTGAGCGAGAACGCTGGAGCAGGAAATGATTTCATCAGGTTCGGTATTGACGCCGCATTTGCGCAGAAATGAGCATTTTTCTTCAAGCGAATGGTTGCCGTCATTGGTAAGAAAATAAAAAGGAGTACCGTTGCTGCGCAGTTCGTCAATAAATTCAGGAGAGTTGGTAATCGGTTTCGGTCCGATCAGGACTGTACCGTCAATATCCAGTAAAACGGCATCAATTTCAGAGAGATGTTCGCGGTAATATTGTGAAAATGTTTTCATAATTTGATATTCCATTCTTTTAATTTTTCAAGTGCGGGCAGGTAATTTGAGGCGGCTGATTTTTTAATCCAGTAGTGTGCGCCGGAGATATCCTGCAGAGTGCCTTTGCCTTCCCGGTAGGCGAGTGCCAGCAGATATTGTCCTTCCGGGTCACCCATGCCGGCGGCTTTGAGAAAGAGCTGAAAAGCACGGCTGCTGTCAGCTGCCATGCCGACTCCCTGCTGTGCGAAAATTCCGAGTTGGGTGAATGCTGTCCGCTCATTTTGCAATGCTGCCTGCTGGCAAAGTTCTATCGCTTTGGCAAGGTCGGTTTTAAGGATAAATCCGGAACTGTAATGTTTTGCAAGCTGAACCATAGCGGCAGGATTGCCGAGTTCGGCACTTTTTTGATATGAGTCAACTGCTTTCTGTAAATCCGGAGCAGTGCCGATGCCGTGTTCATAATACGAACCGAGCTGATACATTGCACTGCTGTCTCCTTTTGATGCGGCATAATTTATCAGTGAAAATGCTTTTTCTTCATTTTTTTCACAACCGAGTCCCCATTCAAAACAGCTTGCAAGCAATGAAAATGCGGAAAGGTCGTTTTTTTTAACAGAGATATCCAGCAGGCGGAATGCCTCTTTGAATTCAGCATCTTTGCTTGCCGGATTGCGGAGGTATTTTTTTGCCTGATGAGTGAGGGCAGGGGGGTATTCTTTTTTTATCAGTTCATTGATAAGAATATTTGACTGCTGCAAATCGGCAGGAACTCCGCGGCGGTAAGTGCGTGCATTTTTTTGTGCAGGAATGCCTGTTTCAAGGAAAATTGCTCTTTTGTACATGGCAGGAACGAAATCTCCCGCTTTGGTGTACCAGTGAAATGCACTGAGGCGGTCGGGTTCAAATTCAACTCCGTACTCATAGCACATGCCGATATTGAACATGCCTTCGGGACTTCCGGCGTTGGCGGCAAGTTTGAAGTAATAGAGAGCCAACGCCCTGTTTAAAGGGCGTTTCTGACCTCTGAAATATTCTTTGCCGAGTTCAAGCTGAGCAGAAACATCACCTGAACGGGCGCGTTTGACGAGCGGGTCTGAAATGTTTTCTTTTTCTTCAGCAGCATTGCAGTAAACGGCAAAGAATAGAGCAATAACGATAAAATATTTATTGAAAGCCATTTTATTTTGTAAGAGCTTCAACTTTCTTTTTCAATTCGTCAAATTGTTTTTTGAGTTTTTCAAAGCGGCCGGGCAAACTCAAACGGGCAAGAAAGTCTCTCTGGGACTCTGCCGGAGTGCCGACTGCGATGGAGTTGGGGGGCAAATCTTTGACAACACCGCTTGTGCCTGCGATTTTTGAGCCGTCGCCGATGTGAATGTGACCGTTGATACCGGCTTGAGCTGCAACGATAACGCCTCTGCCGATAGATGCACTGCCGGCGATACCTGCCTGAGCGATAATCATTGAGCTTTCGCCGACAACTACATTGTGTGCAACGACGACGAGGTTGTCAATTTTTGAATTTGATTTAATAATTGTTTTGCCGAAACGGGCGCGGTCAATAGTTGCATTTGCACCGATTTCAACATCGTCGTGAATTTCAACAATACCTGTTTGCGGGATTTTGACAATTCCCTGCGGGCCGGGCATGAAGCCGAAACCGTCGGCACCGATGACTGCTCCGGAGTGAATAATACATTTATTTCCGACAGTGCAGCGGTGGTAAATACTGACATTGGCATTGATAAGTGTACCGCAGCCGACTTTTGCGTCCTGTCCGATATAAGTACCGGCACAAATGCAGCTGTCGTCACCGATGACGGCGTTTTTATCAATTACGGCATTTGCGCCGATGTGGACGTTTTTGCCGATGACTGCAGTGGGATCAACAACTGCAGAGGGATGAATAGTGCGTTCAAAAGCGGGCGCAGGGGGAGCAAAAAGTGCGATTACATCACTGAATGCTAAATCAACATTGTCGCAGATAATATAAGTTTTGTCGGCTGCAAGTTCTTCGTTTTCAACATCTTTAGAGAGAAGTACCAAGCCTGCTTTTGAGGGGGCAAGCTGGTGATGATATTTTTTATTTCCGAGGAAGGAAACTTTTGAGCTGTCAGCATCTTTGAGAGATGATACGCCGTTTACTGTGACGGAGGCATCACCTTTGAGGGTGCCTTTGAGCATTTCTGCAATTTCTTTGGCTGTGTAAGTTTTCATTTTTTATCCTTTTTTTCGGGGACATTGCCCTTGTTCAATATTTTTAAAACATCATTTGTAATATCACTTGCAGGGTTGGCATAGATGATAGCGGGGATTTGATGTGTGGTTTTGCCTGAGACATCAAAAACGAAATCGGCAGCCATACCCTGAGCGACTTTGCGGACGCAATCTGTAATATCCTGCATGAGAGAAGCGCGTTTTTCCAGAGTTAATTTTGCCATTTCTTTGCGTTTTTCGGTTGAGTAAGTTTCCATTTCCGTACGCAAAAGTCGGATTTCAGAGTTGTATTTTTCTGCGTTTTGAGCGGCTTTTGAACGGTCAGCTGCGCTTAATGAAACATTTTGGGCCTTGTCAAGTTCGACACGGAATTTTGCGTTGAGGTCGCGGAGTTTTTCCATTTTTTTGTTGATATAATTCTGATAGACCTGCGCCTGTTTCTGGACGATATTTTCAACTTGCGGAGTTTTGTAGTATGAGTTAAAGAGTTTCTCAATATTGACGGTCATAATTTTGCTTGCGGCGGTTAAGGGCAGAAGCATGAGAGACATCGCGGCGACAAAAAAAAGTTTTTTCATAAATTATCCTTTCTGAAATTATTTTATAAAAGATAGCACAATATTGTTCTTTTTCAAATCATTTTTCAATAAGATTGCCTTAATATATTTGCAAAAAGTCCGAAAGGTGATATATTAAGTTAATGTAAAAGTGTTTTTTATTTCATAATTGATATATATAACGAGGAAAAAATGAAAAAATTTGAAGAACTTTTTGTTGAACTGAAAGAAAAAATTGCAGCCAATGACCCCAATTCCGGAACAGTTAAGGAATTTGCCAAAGGAAAACATTTCATTGGCAAAAAGATTGTTGAAGAAGCCGGTGAAGTCTGGATGGCTGCTGAATATGAAGGCAAAGAAAAAACTGCCGAAGAAATTTCTCAGCTTTTTTATCACTTGCAGGTGATGATGATTGCCAATGACCTTGAACTTGAAGATGTTTATAAATATTTGTGAGGATAAATATGCTGCAAATCGCAATTCCGAATAAAGGGGCTCTCTCCGAAGATGCCGTCCGTCTGCTTAAAGAAGCAGGTTACAAATGCAGCCGTTACGGCAGAGAACTTATCGTTCATGATGCAGATAATGATATTGATTTTATCTTTTTGCGTCCGCGCGATATTGCTGTTTATGTCGGCAACGGCATTGTTGATTTGGGTATCACCGGCCGTGATTTGACCATTGACAGCAAAGCTGATGTTGCAGAACTGCTGCCGTTGGAGTTCGGCAAATCCCGTTTCTGCTACGCAGTCCCCAAAAATTCAGGTCTTACTCCTGAAAAATTCAACGGTCTGCGTATAGCTACAAGCTATCCCGAAATCGTTGCAAGAGATATGAAAAAACGCAACTTTGATGTCAAAATCGTCAAACTTGACGGCGCAGTTGAAATCTCCGTCAAACTCGGTGTCGCTGACTGTATTGCTGACGTCGTTGAATCAGGACGCACTCTCATTGAAGCAGGTCTTGAAGTTACCGGTGAACCTGTTCTGTACTCTGAAGCATTGCTTATTGCCGGAAATGCAGAAGTCGCAGAACTTCCTGATGTAAAAAAACTTATCGCACGCCTCCGCGGTATTCTCGTTGCCCGTTCATACGTTATGATTGAGTATGATATTGAGAAAAGCAAACTCAAAAATTGCTGTCAGATTACTCCCGGTATTGAATCTCCCACCGTTTCTCCGCTTGATAATCCCGACTGGGTCGCCGTCAAAGCTATGATCGGCAAAAAAGAAATCAATACTATCATGGATAAACTTTATGCAGAAGGTGCCAGAGGTATTATTGTTACCGCACTTGCATCCTGCCGTCTCTGATAGAATAGGAGCCGTAATATGAGCAGAAAAATCAGCCGTGTATTGTTTGTTATTATCTGTATTTGCGCGTTCAGCCTCAATGCTGACGATAGCGAATGCCGCAAATTGTGCAAAGAATCGGAAGAAATTCTGCTTGGCGGCAATGCCAATAAAGCAGGTGAACTTGCCCTTGAAGCATCTGAAGCTGCTTCCGACCCTGTGTTGAAAGCTAATGCATTGCATTTGGCGGTCAAGGCTTTCCGCACAGGGAAAATGCTTTATAA
Organism: Victivallaceae bacterium; assembly: GCA_045657185.1. GTDB lineage: Bacteria > Verrucomicrobiota > Lentisphaeria > Victivallales > Victivallaceae > RGIG5270. The sequence goes on from JAZOSO010000203.1 coordinate 6,051, forward strand.
GGAATTTAATGCACTGGATAATTTAACGGCAAATTATGCACCTTATACCAATGTCAACAGCAATGTTGAGCGTATGATGGAGATTGCCGACCTTTATTATTCGGGCGAGCGGGAACCGCTTTTCTGGGCTTTCCGTTTTGTGCCGTGGCTTGTTGATAAGGATAGAACGCATGAACTTTATAAGCGCACTCTTGAACGTGCGCCGTTTGCCGCAAGTGCGCCCCGTGCAAGAACCCGTATGGCAGTTACCATGCTTGAAGACGGCAAAAATAATGAAGCCCTGGAATGTTTGCGTGAAAGCGTCCGTCAGGCAGAGGCAAAACATCAATCTGATAAAGAACTGAAATATAC
>JAZOSO010000204.1:0-6490 GCA_045657185.1 Victivallaceae bacterium
TTCGCTTTCCCATAATTTGCTCCCGAATGACTGATTTGACTTATTACAACCCATGTTTCGGGAATTGAAAGCGTATATGGTAAAAAACGGCAACGATTGTTGCCGTTCTGAGGTCAAAAATGGTGGTGGAAGATGGATTCGAACCATCGAAGTCGGTGACAGCAGATTTACAGTCTGCCCCCTTTGGCCGCTCGGGAATTCCACCACAGCGTCTGGAGCGGGTAGGGGGAGTCGAACCCCCATGACCAGCTTGGAAGGCTGGTGCACAGCCGTTATGCCATACCCGCAGAACTTCAACATCGAAATTGGTACCGACGGTGGGACTTGAACCCACACTCTTTAGGGGAACTAGGACCTGAACCTAGCGCGTCTGCCAATTCCGCCACGTCGGCATTTTTTAATGCCTCGTAAGTTCTACTTGTTACATAAGATATTACACTTTTTCGATTTTTCAAGTTTTTTTTCAATTTTTTTTCAATTTTTCTTTGGTTTTATCCGTTTTTGTGCTATTATATAGTATGATTAAAAAAAAGAAAGTGTTAAAATGGGTGCTATTTATTGGAAAAATAACTGCCGGGACAAAGAATCACAAATATCCGAGCTGCAAGCTAAACACAAGTTGCCCAGAGCAATTTGTGCTATCCTTGCCGCACGCGGTATTACTTCTAATGAAGTACAGTCTTTTTTGAATCCCAAACTGGCAAATCTGTCCGATCCCTACCGTTTCCCCGGTATCATTGATGCCGCTAAACGCTTGTGGGATGCTGTAATTAACAAAGAACCGATCCTCATTCACGGAGATTATGACACTGACGGAATTACCGCAAGTGCTTTATTATCATTGGTTTTGCGCACTAATGGTGCAAATGTTTTCTCCTTTATCCCCCATCGCTTTGATGACGGGTACGGATTTACTCCTGAGTCGCTGGAAAAAGCTCTCTCTTTCCTGCCGGGCTGCAAAGTCCTCGTTACCGTTGACTGCGGTATAACTTCATGCGATGCCGTCAAAGTCGCTCACGAAAGAAATATTGATGTCATTATCACTGACCATCACGAAGCCTCCGACGAACTCCCCGAAGCTATCGCGCTCGTAAATCCAAAAATCTATCCCGAACTTGAAGATTTGCATCTTCTTTCAGGTGCAGGAAGCTCTTTCAAGCTTTCTCATGCCTTTGTCAAGTACGGCCGTGAGCATAATCTCGGCGGTTTCAGTACCAGACTTGAGGAAATTATGGACTATGTCGCACTGGGTACTGTCGCTGATATCGTGCCTATCCTCGGCGAGAACCGCATCATGGTCAAATACGGAATTGACATTCTCCGCAAGCAGATCCGCCCCGGTATTCGTGCTTTGATTGAAAGTTCCAATTTGAAACATGACCTCGCCCCCTCGGATATTACTTTTAAGCTCGCTCCCAGAATCAATGCAGCAGGACGCGTCGGAGATGCAAATATAGCGCTGCAACTCCTTGAGTCTGAAAATATTGTGGAAGCATACAAATCAGCAGGCGAACTTGAAAAATTCAACCGCATCCGTCAGGATAAAGAACAGGAAATTTATCAGGAGGCAAAAAATCAGATTGAACGCGGTCTTGCATGGTTCAGCGATTATGCCATCCTCGTCGCCGGCCGTGACTGGCATCAGGGCGTAATCGGTATTGTGGCTTCCCGCCTTGCCAGAGACTACAACCGTCCTGCGATAGTCCTTACTATTCAAGGAGATAACGCATACGGTTCCGGCAGAAGTGTCGGTTCTCTCAACCTGGTTGAAGTCCTCGGTAAAACTTCTCATCTCCTCGAACGTTTCGGCGGTCATCCAATGGCTGTCGGTATCGGTTTGCGTACAGATATGATTTCAAGTTTCTTTGAAGCTCTCAACAAGGAAGTTCAAAAGGAAATCATCTCTGAAGACTTGGTGCAACATCTTGCATACGATGGAGATATGACTCTGCCTGAGCTGAATTTTGAACTTTTTGAATACTTTGATAAACTCGGACCTTTCGGTCACAGCAACCCCAAGCCGGTTTTCCGTTTCACAGGATTGGAAATCGTTCGCAGTCAAGCAATTGGCAACGGCCATGTCCGCGGAACTTTCCGCAGTTTCGGCTGCCAGGTTGATTTTATCGCTTTCAACCGCTCCATTGAAGAGTTCCCGCATCAGCAAATCGTTGATGTTCTGGCAACTCCGCAGCTCAATACCAGATACAACGATACCATTCAGCTGAATATCTGCGCTGTAATGTCAAGCGAATATTATTGAAAAAATGACTGATTTGTTGCAGGGGGAAAAGAAAAGAACCATATAAAAAGGCGGGTGGAACGCCGAGTGGCGTTAGCCCCCTTGCAATAAAAAATCAGTCTTTGTTTAATACAGAACATTCTGATTATATTCTGAATAAATTTTTACAGAAAGCAGATACGCTTAATGCACTGGTCGAAACTTTCTTTGCCGTTCAGAATATCAATTTGGATACGCAGGAATAAAATCGGAATATCAAGACGGTCAATTTTGGGAATACGGACGGCGTCCTTTTCAGTGGTAAGGATGTATTGAACTCCTGATTTTTTTGCAACATTGATAAAGTCAATGATTTCCTGTTCAGTGTAGGCGTGATGGTCGGCATAATGTTTGCGCACAAGAATTTGTGCGCCGCGTTCTTCAAGGAATTTTTCAAAACTTGCAGGGCATGCGATTGCGGAAATAGAGGCAACCTTTGCCCCCTGAAGTTCCGTAAGTTCCAATTTATTGCCGCGATGAAAAACTTCTTCAAGGTATTGCGGACGATGACAACACTCAATTATTTCCGCCCGTTTATTATAACGGCGGATAAAAGTCCGCAAATGTCTGAGTTTATGACTGCCGTCGGATTTGGTAAGGAAAATATAATCCGCACGACGGATATTTTTTACCGGCTCACGCAGCAGCCCGCGCGGGAGAACATGTCCGTTGCTGAAAGGGTCGGTTGAGTCAACCAGAGCGATATTGATATGCGGTTTGAGCATAAGGTATTGAAAACCGTCATCCAGAATGAGTACATCTGTATTAAAATTTTCAATAGCATAAAGTCCTGATTTAACTCTGTCTTTGTCAACAATGACGGAAACATTTCTCACATTTGAAGCAAGCATGTAAGGTTCATCTCCCGCCTCTCTGGCGTTGAGCAGTAAATCGTTGCCGTCAGAGACAATGCGCGGGGGAAGTTCAATTTTTTTATGGGCGAAACGATGCGCCATTTTTTCGGAAAAAGTCCGTTTTTTACTGCGGTAGCCGCGGCTGAGAATAGCGACCTTGCGCCCCTGGGAACTGATACTGCGGGCGAAAACCTCTACAACGGGGGTTTTGCCTGTGCCGCCGCAGGACAAATTGCCGATACTGACTACAAGACAGCCGATTGAACGGTTGCGGATAACGCGGTTATCATAAAGCCAGATACGGGTTTGCACGGCGGCACGGTAAAAGCGGGACGCGAGGAAAAGACCGCCGAGCATGATTTTTTCGCTTGCGGTATGATTTTTCCCCTTGATGAGCTTGAGAAATTCCTGCTCCAGGTTTTCTGCTTTGAATTTATTCAAAAAGCCCATAAAATTCCCGATTTATTTTCTTTCGCCGAGGCGTTCATAGGTTTTAAGCACCAGTTCTTCAGTCTCTTCAAAGCTGATACAGCTGTCAGTAATAGAGACCCGTGAATCAGGTTTGACTCCGACTTTAATAGGCTGATTGCCGCAGTCAAGATAACTTTCAAGCATGACGCCTTTGATAATATCTTCACCGTCAATGATTTGGGAGACAACATCATCCAGCACGACACGCTGTTTACGGTAATCTTTATGTGAATTGGCGTGACTGCAATCAACGACAATCATCGGTTTGAGGTTTGCTTTTTTGAGTGCGACACGGAGAAAAGCGATATGTTCCGCGCCGTAATTGGGCTGCGGACCGCCACGCAGGACAATGTGACCGTATTCGTTGCCTTTGGTACGGAAAACGCCTACATGACCGTCTTCAAGAATACCGATGAAGTTGTGACTGCTGCGGGCAGTTGCAACTGCGTCAATAGCGATTTGAAAAGAACCGTCTGTGGCATTTTTGAAACCGACCGGCATGGAAAGACCGCTGCCGAGCTGACGGTGAGTTTGAGCTTCAGTAGTGCGCGCGCCGATTGCCGCCCAGCTGACAGCGTCAGCGAGATACTGTGCGATAATGGGGTCGAGCATTTCAGTAGCGGCGGGCAGACCGATATCAATAATCTGCAAAAGGAGATTACGCGCCATAAAAAGCCCTTTATCAATATTATATGAACCATTGATGTCGGGGTCATTGATAAGACCTTTCCAGCCGATAGTTGTGCGCGGTTTTTCAAAATAAACACGCATAACCATATAAATGCGGTCGCTGACCTTATCGGCAAGCTCTTTGAGTTTGCCGGCATATTCGAGTGCGGCATCAGGGTCATGGATTGAACAGGGTCCGACAATCATCATAAGTTTATTGCTTTTACCGTCAAGAATATCACAAATTTCTTCGCGGCTGCGGGCAACTTTGATAGCCGCCTCGATAGACAGAGGAAGTTCAGAACGTATCTGTCCGGGTGAAGACAAAATACTTCTGCCTGCGATATTGATATTGTTGGTACTTACCATAATTCAATTCTTTTCTGCTCAAGGCGTTAAAATTAAACAAAAAATACACTTACAAATAATATAACCCGTAAAGTCAAAAACGCAAGACAGCAAACTTTTTTTTAATAAATAAATACCGGGTGCGTCACTGCGACACAAAATGTCAGGGGTACGGCATTATCTTACACCAGAAACAAAAAACAAAGAATTTAACAAGGAGGTGCAGCTATGTTCAACTGGTTCAGAAAAAAAAATAATAATAAAGTTTCAAAAGCGGACTTTCCGCTGGTTTGGACTGATGATGATGTAAAACTCACCACAGAAAGTCCTGAAAGTACCTATGAATTTAAAGATTTTACGGGTTTTATTAAACTCTATGGCGAAAAATGTTATGTGCAGAATGCAAATTTTGTTTACCATATCAGCAACATGAGTTATATCAAAGATACCGCTTCTCCGCTGCATCCTTACGATATTCAATGCAATTATATTGATATTCATAGCGGCAGTGTTGCTGTTGACGATACTTTCCGTTTCCGGATTATTGAAAATACCACTGTGAACGGTGGAACAATTTACTGCCGCAGTGCCATTAACAATATTATCAATACGGGAGAGTTTTATTGTCGGGAATGGGAAGCGGAAAAAGCCTGATAGTTCAAAATTTAAAGCAATTTTCAAAAATATATCAAACTTATTTATTATCAATGACTTAAAATCAAAAAAAGGAACATTTTTAAGTAAGAAAGATATTTTGAGGGAAATCATCATTATTTGTAACATTTTGCAAATAAATAATTTACAGTAAATCGCAAAAATTATCAAAAAATAATTTAATGAAAATTTTTGCAAAATTGTCCCTATATATAGAGAGACAGCATTTCGCAACAAACAATTCATCACTGACAAGGAAAGGTGACACATTATGAAGAAAGAAAAAACTTTCAAAAACACCGCTTTTGACGCCCTGAATGTTTACCTTAAAGAAATTGAACAATATCCGCGTCTTACAGTTGAGGAAGAACAGGAGTTGGCAAAACTTTTGCAGAGCGGCGATGAACAGCTCATTTCTCATGCGGCAAATACTCTTGTAAATTCCAATCTGCGCCTGGTGGTGAAAATTGCACATGAATACCGCGACAAAGGTTTGAGCCTCCTTGACCTTATTGAAGAAGGCAACCTCGGTCTGATGCGTGCGGCATTGCTTTATAAGCCTGACACCGGAGCCAAATTCAGCACTTATTCTGCATGGTGGATCAAACAGTATATGCGCCGCGCAATCCAAAATCAGTCAAGAACTGTCCGTATTCCCATACAAACATTGCAGCGTCTCAAAAAAATTTATGAGACTGAAAATCATCTGAAAGGTATCCTTGACCGCCTTCCCACTGCCGCAGAAATCGCTGAAGCTGCAAAAATGGATGAAAGCATTGTCAAAAAAACCGTCAACAACAATGTTTTTACAATTTCAATGCATTCAGCAATCAAAGAAGGGGAAGATGATTCTTTGAGCGATTTGATTCCTGATACCAATATAAAAAGCCCGGATGCGGCAATCGGTGACGCTGATACTTATAAATTGCTCTCCGAATCATTTAAAACTCTTATCCGCCGTGAACAGGAAGTTCTGCAAATGCGCTTCTATCAGGGCAAAACCCTTGAGGAAATCAGCTATACTCTCGGCTGTACCCGTGAGCGTGTCCGCCAAATTCAGAATGACGGTCTTATGAAATTGCGTATGCTGATGCGCGATGAAATATCTGCTGTTGCAAGCTGAATTTAATGGATGCCGGATACGCCCGGCGGGGTAGAGCAAGCTCTATTTTTATATACTGTCGCATTTGCCTGCCCCGTTGTAAAAATATACTTT
>JAZOSO010000205.1:0-1637 GCA_045657185.1 Victivallaceae bacterium
GTTGGTTTTCCTAATTGTCTTCCTAAGACCGCTTGGCCTCCGACTTAGATAGTATCATTGCCGAGACCGCCGTAAACTTTCATATCAGCTGAATATTTGAATAAAATACTGGTGAAGTCAATAACATCATCGCCGATGCCTGCCCGTATTTCATTTATTTCAGAAGCTCGGATTCGTTTTTCATGGAACGGAAAGACAGAATATTGGTCATCAATGAAAATTGCATCGCCGTTTGCATCATCTGTGAGCACCAGAATATCACTGTCGCTTGTTCCGTAATAAATATCAGTAAATTTATTTTTGCCGCGCAGGGAAACCTGTGCAGTTATGGGATATTGTGACATTGTGAAACCTTTTGTATGTGCGGCATAATATCCGTGCCGCCATACACCGTCTTTGTCGGCAAAAAAGATATCAGGGCATCCGTTTGCAGTAGATGACAGTATTTGCGGGAACATGTAAATCAGGTTTTCCGGAATAACAATTTCATTTCCTTCTGTAAATGCTTCTGCTTTTTCTGCTTTTACTCTCCATTGGTAGGTGCCGGCAGGCATGGAATGAGTATCTATTTTACAAGTATCAGTTTCCAGAGTCAGCACATTTGCAAAGTTATTTTTTGAATATTGAATGACATATTTTGAAACTCCTGTTATTGCTTCCCATTGAGTGTTTCCCGGGGTTCCTGCCGGAGATTGGACGGCTTCCGGAAGAATATCAAATGACTGCATTGAAGACCATTCTGATAAATTTCCTGCATTGTCAACAGCTCTGACCTGATAATAGTATGTATCCACATTAAAATTGTTGACAGTTATTTCATTTAATGAAGTGAAATCTCCTCCTCCGCTCAAGTTTTTTGTATTGCCGTAACGGATAAAATATCCTGCAATACCGGAATTCCCGTTGTCTTTTGCCGCTGTCCAGCTGATTTTTGCATTGTAATTATCGGTAACAGAGTTGAAAACGACGGGTGAATAGGGGGCTTCTTTGTCAATATTTGAGACTGTAATTTTGTTGGTGCGTTCTTCTCCTGAAAAATATACCGCACGGAGAGAAATTGTGCAATTATTTGAAATCAAAAATTCTCCGTTGTAATTCTGCCATTTTCCGTTATTTATTTTGTATTGTACGGTAATTGCGGAGTTGTCGTAAATGACACTTACAGTAATATCGCGATTTGTGAAATTTTCGGTACTGAGAATTGCTTCAGGAGTCAAATTTACACGGTTGATGCTCAAGCAGAGTTCGCCGTTGTTGTTTATGAGAGAATAGACAAATTCACCGTGATATATACTGTTGCTGTTTGCGGTAAGTGTGCCGTAGTTTTCTGCTGTATCTCCGATTGTGATACTGTCCCGGAAATCGAATGCATTTTGCGCAAGTTTATAAATACCGTTTTGCTGGTTTGCATCTACATTGACTGAGAAACTTTTTGCATCAATCCAATCAAGATTGTTGATAATAAAATTATCTTCGGCAGTTCGTGAACTTATATCAAATATTACAGTTGCTTCATTTGCGATGACTTCACCGGAAATATTGACCGTTCCTCCGTAATTTTGTTCGCCTTGAAGTTCAGTATCTGTGACAAGTTTCAGAGTACCGCCGGAGTGGAGCTGAACATTTTCAAGAATACC
>JAZOSO010000206.1:0-4046 GCA_045657185.1 Victivallaceae bacterium
CTCCGCAAAATGGGCGGCATCATTGAAGAACTTCCCGACGGCATGATTGTTACCGGCACACAACTCCGCGGCTCAAAAGAACTTGAAAGTTACGATGACCACCGTATCGGCATGGCATTAGCAGTTGCCGCACTCAATGCCGATTCTCCCAGCATTATCAACGGCATTGAATGTGCAGCTGTGACATATCCCGATTTTGTCAGACAATTTCAAGCTCTCGGCGCAGATTTCAAGGTGATTGACTGATGAAAAAATCACAGAACAGCATACTTTTATTGATAATTCCAGTTATATTGACATGCAGTGCCTTGTCAATATACCTTTACCGTCCGCTGTGGTTTGACGAATCTCTGACCCTGATGAATTTTGTCGTCGGCAAAAGTTTAAGTCAGATATACCGCAGCTATATCATTCCAAATAATCAGATAATATACACCATGTGCTTATCACTCTGGACGCAGCTTACAAATCTTACAGGAATGAATTTTGACTTTGCCTCAAGATTGCTGTCAGGCTTTTTTTCAGTTGCATCAATAGCGGCATTGTATTTCGGTTTCAAGCGTCAGAGCGGCGGAGCAAGAGGAATATACTTTTTACTTCTCAATCTCTGCTGCAGTGTGCCGTTTCTGCTTTACGGAACGGCTGTAAGGGGATATCAACTGAGTTTTCTGCTGCTGATACTGCTGACATGGAGTGTAAAAAATATCACCCGTAAAATAACATGGAAAAACATTCTTGCTTATACAGTTTTATCTCTGCTGTTACTCGGAACAATACCGACAAATCTGCTCGGTATCGGCATGGCAGTCGGACTTTTCATGCCCGAACTTTGGGGCAAATGGAAAAGAATTGCCGCTCTGGCAATAATTCCGTTTGCAATGTTTGCGGTCTTTTATTTTCCGATTTGGAATAAATTTCTCCAAGTCTGCAATCTCGGTGAAGGTCTGACTGACCGTTTTTCCGCAATCATTGTACCTTACATTGCATTTTTGCTCAATTATTCCATTATTGCAATTATCGGAACATGGGGCTGGATACTGGCATGCAAAAAGCGCAAAATACGCTATACAAACCTATTCCGCCTCTGCGCCGCATTACTTTGGCTGCTCCCATGCATCATATTGAAAGTTGCCCCTTTCCATCGTGTATTTTATCCTTGTTTTGCCATACTTCTCATTATGACAGGCATGGGATTAAAACACTGGTTTTATCTCCTTTATCTGAAGCTTCAAAAGAACAGTCAAAAATCCGCATTGTTTATTATTTCAATATTGATAATTGGAAATTTCTTCCTTTTAAAAAACAATAACAATGCACAAAAAATACAAAAGTTTTTAAATCTTACTCCGATGACCGATGACCTTTTTCAACCTTATTATTTCAATGATGAATTCTTCCCGCCGTCCGTCATCCGCAAAATAAATGAAGGATATATCAACCATGTAAATCTGGTATTTCTGACTTTTGAAGCCGACAGCCGGGCATTATATTTTTACGCAACTTTCGGCGGCAGAGACAACCGCAAATACATTCTTGACGGACCGCAGTTCAAAGTTAATTTTCTGCCGTTCCGTTCATTGATAGTCCTGCCGCGCAACGGTGATATTCAAAAATATATCAAGCGTTTCAATTTGCAGAACCGCAGAACAACTAAACTTTTCATTGACGGCCTACATGAAGTCTGGGAGGTACTGTAATGAATTACGATTTAATCATCATCGGCGGCCCGACCGCAAGCGGCAAAAGCGCACTGGCACTTGATATTGCCCGCAAAAATAACGGAGAAATAATCAACTGCGACTCAATGCAGCTTTACAAAGGCCTTGATATCGGTACAGCCAAACCGACTGCCGCCGAGCGTGCAGAAATACCGCATCATTTATTGGATGTCTATGAAATAACAGAACGCTCAGATGTTTACAAATTCCGTCAAATGGCACTTGACTGCATTGCCGACATTCTTGAACGCAAAAAACTTCCCGTTCTTGTCGGCGGCAGCGGCTTTTACCTGAAAGCATTAACTCAGGGATTGGACGATTTGCCGGGCGATGTTGAATTGCGGAAAAAACTTGACCTTGAGTTTGACGGAGATGAAAATTTTGAAAAACTCCGTTCAGTCATGACAGAGAAAGATTCAGCCGCATTGGAAAAATTTTATAATCATCAGCGCAAACTTATACGCGCACTGGAAGTTTTTGAACTTACCGGCAAATCAATCCTTGAGCTTCAGAAAAATTCCCCTGCCGCATTTCCTTATAAATATAAGTTCATAACCCTCCTCCCCGACCGTGAATACCTCAAAAAGCGTATCCGCAAACGGGCTGAAATCATGCTTGAACAAGGCTGGATAACTGAAGCAAAAAACGCACTTGCTGACGGTCTTTTAAACACTCCCACAGCGCATCAGGCACTCGGCTATGCAGAAATCGGCGAATTTCTTGCAAACAAAATCAGCCGCATTGAACTGATTGAACGGATCAGTACCAAAACCTGGCAGTTTGCCCGCCGTCAGTACACATGGTTCCGCCATCAGCACCCGGAAAGCATCATACTCTCCGATGCCTCCGCCTTTTCAGCTGAAAAAATTTAAAAATAATCAAAAGAACGGCTTGACATTTCAAAAAAATATGATAAGTTAGGGCAGATATCGTATAGGTACAGACTTTGTGTAAGTCTGCAAAAATTCCGGGGGTGTTCCGGATTCGATCGACCTGATACGGTGTTAACTGCATGTAGAGGATGATCGTTGGCCTCTTAAATCACCGGTCAAACAAATAAATGCAAAACCTTCTTTTGCAATGGCTGCCTAATTAACGCGGCCTCGTTCTGCTCCTGACGGGTACTAAGGAGAGTTGAGCGTCATCAAGTATCCTTGCTCTGTGATTTCACCATCCGGTCACAAGCGAGATTTCAGAATGGGTAGTCCGGAGCCAGGCCTGACTGTCGGCTTAGGCAAAGGACGAAAAAAATCAAAGACAGGATAAACATGTAGACGTGTTCATCAATTCTCGCCGACACAGGGGTTCAACTCCCCTCACCTCCACCAGAACTTATTGATTGCCAAGGACTTACAAATAAAGTCCCTGGCAATTTTCTTTTTATAGTGCTTACAGTTGCAGGCACTTACGGCTTTTCTGCGGAGAGCAAGAGACTGCTGTTCTCAACGCTGAACCATACCTGCAACGGCATTTTGCACCACTTTTTCGGCAAAAGTCTCTGAAACGCAAGGACGCAAGTCCTTGGAGTATTGTTGCTTATTATCAACGATTTACAAAAAATGACAAAGCAAGGACTTGATGTAAAAAATAGACGGTGCAAAAGTTGGTTTTCCGCCACTTCTGCCCCGTGTTTTCATTTGCCAAAAGTAAGTCCTTGTCTTGGCAGATGCAAAAAAACATTATAAAAATCCTGAAATATCTTGTAATTCCGCAACATTATGTTATATTACTAAATAACGAGGTGTTTTATGTTGGTTTACGAAAAAGATTGTTGCAAAAAAGAAGCAGAGGTGTTTAAGGCTCTGGGACATCCTATCCGGCTGTGGATCGTAAAACAGCTTGCTGATGGGGCGGAACATTGTGTCTGTGAATTTGTCAACGCTGTCGGAGTGAAGTTTGCAACCGTCAGCCAGCATTTGACCATCTTGAAAAATGCCGGGATCATCATGGACGATAAACGCGGCAAACAAGTTTACTATCGGTTGACTTGTCCCTGCATCCTCAATACCATTGAGTGCATCGGCAAAAAGCAAGCGGAGTAATATTTTTTTAGAATTACATTTAGTCTTTTTGCTAAATAACAAAGAAAGGTATGTAGATATGAGCATTTGGAACTTTATCCAAAATCAACTTCTGGGCATGGCTTGGCTTAATGATTTGATCGGTCTTGGATTACAAAAAGCCGGCCTTGATATAAATTCCCGCTGGGGCGGTTCAATACAGTTCTTTTTGTATGACACGCTGAAAATAACGATTCTGCTTTGCGTACTGATTTTCATCATCTCCTATATTCAAAGTTATTTTCCGCCGGAACGCAGTAAACGGATT
>JAZOSO010000207.1:0-6420 GCA_045657185.1 Victivallaceae bacterium
AATCAAGGTGATAAATATAAAAAATGTCGAGAAAACAAACATCAGCAGCACTGTGCCGCCCAAACATGATAAAATAAGACAAGTTATTGACTGCCAAATCTTTTTGAAGTTTTTAAAGCAGTTGTAACTCGCAAAAAATAAACAACATGCCAAGATAAAATCAAATATGATAAAATGCATGAACAAACGGCATGAAGTTACCGTCCTCGCCCAGAAGCTGTCAAATTCCTCCACCCCGAAATTTCTTAAACTCCTGAACTGCTCAACAGGTTCAACCGTATCGGAATAAACAACTGCCATTACCGCAGAAAACAAGGTCAGCAAAAGCATAACTCCGCCGCAGATACGGTATGTTTTTTTCTCTTTTTTCTTTCCGGCAAATGTTCCTGCTGCCGCAGAAAACAGCAAAATTGCAATGCAAAATATAATCAGCATAATATTACTTCTCCTGTTAAAATCAAATTTACAATAATATAATATAGTTTCTTGAAAATACAACAGAAAAATAAAAAAGGGGCTGGGAAAAGAAACTTTATGAATAAAGTTTCTTTTCCCAGCAAAACAGTTTTGCAATATACTATCGGATGAATGTAAAATCAGTAGTAGATTTTTTCAGGATTGATTTTCACAGTGTAGCTTTCCGACCAGTTTGAGGGGAAGCCTGTTGTCTGCCAGATATAATATTTATCATCTTTATTGATTGCAACTGCACCGCCTTTTTCGGATGACAGGACGATATTGATGGCCTCCTGTGTTGCAGGATTGAAACTCGGAATATAGAATTTTGCCCCCTGAAGTGTGAATTCATTTTTGTCGCCGTAGTCAGTGCGGGTGACGGTTGTTTTTATACTGCCGTCCTGCAATGCGTACATAAAACCTTCACCGGGATAAATTGTGTCTATCAATCCGCTTGCGGCAAATGACTCTATATGCATTCGGGAATTGACAATTACGAGGTTGTATAATAAAATCATATCGCTTCTGTCAAGCTGAAAATCTGTTTCATCATCTTTCTGATATACATAATATTCAATGCGGCATTCAGTTGGAGTTTTGCCGATATGCAGGAAAAATAAATTGTGCTTTCCGTAATATGTATCGACTTTGTAATCATCAAGTTTGACATATTTGCCATTGAGCTTGAAAATACAGTTTGAAATCGTTACGCCCAGTCTTGAGTCTTTTTCAGGGGTGGATTTCAGTTGAAAAAATCCGCTGTGCAGATTGCTTTGCGGGGCGGGCATGTGTGAACAATGGATAACAATATCATTGTGTCTGCGTTCAAGGTGAATATTGTCACCTGCAATTATGCGTTCTGTTACCGGCATAAAAACTCCTTTCGTTTTAAAATAGAGAGTATGTGTCAACTTTTGAGCTCGGACAGTGATTTGTCAGAAGATTTTTTTCAATAAATAACTCAGGGAAAAATAAACCGATTTTTATAAAATTGACCCGATTTTTTTATTGTGCGGTATTGACATTTTAATTTTTTGTAGTTATATTTTATTGTAATAAAAATATCAGAATATGTTCAGAACCGTAATTTATGCATAATAAAGAAATAAAAACCAAACATTTGACTGTTCCGACGGTACTGCATGCAATGCGTGTATGCTATAAACCTGATTTTTCAAATTATTTTCATCAGGATCAGAATAATGAAGTGTTATATATCATTGATGGCAAAGTCCGTCTGCTTTTTGAATCCGGGGAAGAATATGTTGCCGGTCCCAATGATACACTTTTTATTCCTCACGGTGTCAGGCACAGGGATATTTTTGAGGAATACAACGGCCTTGAAGTTTATCACATGAATTTCAAATGGCGGCATGCTGACCGTCTTTTTGCCCTTGTCGGTCCTGACTGTGTAAGCAAACTGCCGAACAGAGAGAAAAATGAGATACGGCTTTTGTTTGATATGTTGAGACTGGATACTGAAAGCGGAAATTTTTTGCTGACGGAAATCCGTCTGGCTCATATCCTCGGGATTATCTGGAAACATACATTCAGCGCAGAACATAATGACGCATCTGATAATTTGAGCCGTATTTGCAATTATGCCAAAAACTATATGATTGCCAACTTGTCGCACAATTTGAGCATTGACAGTGTGGCGGAGCATTTGCGGGTCAGCCGCTCAACTTTGACAAGGGCTTTCCGTCTGTCAGGTTCTTTGAGTTTTAATGCTTTTTTGAGGTCAGTCCGTATGCATCAGGCATATTTTCTTTTGCAGGAACAAGCGTTAAATCTGGCGGATTGCGCCCAGCGTTGCGGATTTAATGACCCGTCATATTTTGCCAAAGTTTTCAAAAAGCATTTCGGTTTTTCGCCTAAAGATTTTCATTGAACCGATTTTGCTTTCATTGAACCTATATTACATTTTTCTTTTCTTGTTTTTTGTACAGATGATGATTATATTGTCAGTAGATGTAATCTGTAATTTGTTTGCCAAGTTAATAGAAAAACTTGTATATAAGGAGTTTAAAAAAATGAAAGAATGGAAAAATTACACTTTTCACTGGGATGATGCACCGCTGGACATTTCACCGTTATTCGCAGATGAAGTTCCCGCAGGTAAACACGGTTTTTTGAAAGCCGCAGGAGATAAATTCGTTTTTGAAGACGGTACAAATGCCCGTTTCTGGGGGGTACTTTTGAACTCTTCCGCCTGTTTCCCTTCTCACAAAGACGCCGACCGGGTCGCACGCCGTCTCGCAAAATTCGGTATCAACATTGTCCGTTTGCACCAGTTTGATGCGGTCTGGGCAACTCCCAATATTTTCCAGTTCAGCAAAGGTACTCTGCATAATACCACACGCAAACTTGACCCCGAATCTCTCGATCGCATGGACTATCTGATTCACGCTCTGGAAAAAGAGGGTATTTATATTTACATGGACCTCATGGTTTACCGCACATTCAAAGAAGATGACGGTTTGGAAAACGGTTCAGAGCTTCCTATCAACGGCGCAAAACCTTATACTGTTTTTGACCGTGATTTGCGTAAACTTCAAAAAGAATATGCCGACCAGATTCTGACTCATGTCAATCCCTACACCGGAAAAAAACTCGTTGACGACCCCGGTATGGCAATGGTGCTTATCACCAATGAAAACGATATGTTCAACAATAATTTTCCCATTGTTGTCGAACCTTACCGCACTCGTCTGCTCAATATGTACCGTGAATGGGCAAAAGTCAATGAACCTGAACTTGAAATACCCGAAGATTTCTCATTTGATTTCCGCAAAACTCCGCCGACTGAAAGTATTTTGCGCTTCTACCACGATATCAATAAACAGTATTGCGAAGAAATGTATGACTATTTGAAAGGTATCGGTGTCAAATGTCA
This sequence comes from Victivallaceae bacterium, assembly GCA_045657185.1. Lineage (GTDB taxonomy): Bacteria > Verrucomicrobiota > Lentisphaeria > Victivallales > Victivallaceae > RGIG5270. Next base: position 3,353 of record JAZOSO010000207.1, read on the forward strand.
GATTGCAGGCGGTTCATGGAGCCGCGGTCTGACTCTTGTTTCTTCCGTCCGCAATATGGATATTACAAGCTCAAATGTTTACTTTGACTTGTGGGGCAATACCGGCAGCAACAAAAATCTTGCTGAACAGCGCGACCAGGTTTTCGGCATGATTCCTGCTAAAATCGCTATTAAAGACAAACCCTTGTTCATTACCGAATGGGATATGGTTTGGCCGAATGAATGGCGCGCGCAGTCATCACTGCTGGTTGCCTCTATGAGCGCATTTCAGGGATGGGGCGGAGCTACACTCCATACTTACAGATATCGTACAACTCCGGCTGACTGCATGGGCGGAACTGTTTTGGGCGGTATTCCGTACCGTCAGAACTTTGAAACATTTATGGACCCTGCCAAATTCGGACTTTTCTATGCGTCTTCAATCATGTACCGCCGCGGTGATGTTTCTGAAGCAAAAGAAGTTCAGTATGTCAGACTTGCAGATGAAAATATTTACGACCCGAAGCACGGCTTTGAATGTCACAATACGCCCAATGTTCGCGCTATGGCAAACTGTGAAATGCACAAAGTACGTTTCGTTTTTGATGGCGACAAAGATTTTGAAAATGCAATTTCTCCCGATGATGAAAGTACTGCATTGCTCAATCGTGATACAGTTACTTCCGATACCGGTGAACTTTACCGCAACTGGGCGGCAGGTTACGGCTTGATTGATACCAAAAAGACCAAATCAATTTTCGGCAACTTCAAAAAAGGTCAGAAAATTCAGCTCAGAGACGGTGTTGAATTTGAAATGTCCGAAGAGTTTGCAACTGTCACATTGACTTCTCTTTCCGGTGAAGACCTTAATGATGCCAGACTTATTCTTATTACCGCAGTCGGCAGAGCAGATAATACCGATGCTCAATACAATGAAGACCACACCCAACGCATTTCTCTCGGTCACGGTCCTGTTCTGATTGAACCGATTGAAGCTGTTATCAATATCAGAAGCAGTGTCAAAAATATGCGCTGCTGGAGTATTGACCCCGACGGAGCATATACCGGCATGGTTCCTTCAAGTATGGAAAACGGTGTCCGTCAAATCAAAATCGGTGAAGTTTATCCGTCAATTTACTATTTACTCTCAATTTAACTCAAAGAGAAAAATGAATAATTGGAAAAATTTTACATTTCACTGGGACGATGCACCGTTGGATATTTCTCCCATGTTTGCAGCGGAAGTTCCTGCGGGCAAGCACGGTTTTCTGAAAGCAGACGGAGATAAATTCGTTTTTGAAGACGGAGAGCAGGCAAAATTCTGGGGAGTTCTCCTGAACTCCTCCGCATGCTTTCCTTCACACGAAAACGCAGATAAAGTCGCCCGCCGTCTGGCGAAATTCGGTATCAACCTTGTCCGTCTGCACCAATTTGATGCGGTTTGGGCCACTCCCAACATTTTCCAGTTCAGCAAGGGGACTCTGCACAATACTACACGCAAACTTGACCCGGAATCACTCGACCGCTTCGATTACCTTATTTCAGCCCTCAAAAAAGAAGGTATTTATATATACATGGATCTCATGATATACCGTACCTTCAAAGCAGATGACGGTTTGAAATACGGAGCAGACCTGCCGATAAACGGAGCTAAACCCTATACGATTTTTGACCGTGAACTTCGGGAACTTCAAAAAGAGTATGCCGAACAGCTCCTCACCCATGTAAATCCGTACACAGGCTTGAAACTCATTGATGATCCTGCCATGACTCAAGTGCTTATCACCAATGAAAATGATATGTTCAACTGCGCCATTATCATTGACGTTGAACCTTATCGTACAAACCTTATCAACATGTACCGTGAATGGGCGAAAGTCAATGAGCCGGATTTGGAAATTCCCGACGATTTCTCTTTCAATTATCAGTACCGAGAACCGTCAGAGAGTCTTTTGCGTTTCTTCCATGACGTAAACAAGCAGTATTGCGATGAAATGTATGACTATTTGCGCAAGCTCGGTGTCAAATGTATGATTGCAGGAGATTCATGGAGCAGAGGTCTTACTTTGGCATCGGCTCTCCGTGATATGGATTTTACCTGTTCCAATGTTTACTGCGACTTGTGGGGCAACGGCGGCAGCAACGAAAATCTTGCGGCAAGCCGTGACCAGGTTTTCGGTATGGTTCCTGCAAAAATGTGCATCAAAGACAAACCGTTATTCATAACCGAATGGGATATGGTCTGGCCGAATGAATGGCGCGCACAATCAGCATTGCTGGTTGCTTCAATGTGCGCATTTCAGGGCTGGGGCGGAGCATCTCTTCATACTTACAGATACCGCACCACACCTGCAGACTGCATGGGCGGCACTGTTTTAGGCGGTATTCCGTACCGTCAGAATTTTGAAACATTCATGGACCCGGCGAAATTCGGACTATTCTATGCCGCATCAATCATGTTCCGCCGCGGCGATGTTTCCGAAGCAAAAGAAATTCAGTATGTTCAGCTTGGCGAAAAAGATATTTATAATCCTGTTCACGGTTTTGAACATTCAAACCTTCCCAATGTCCGCGCTATGGCAAACTGCGAAATGCACAAAGTCCGCTTTGCTTTTGAGGGAGATAAAGAGTTTGCCAATGCAATTTCACCTGATGATGAAGGCGCAGCCGCACTCAACCGCGATACTGTTATTTCCGATACCGGTGAACTTTACCGCAACTGGGCGGCGGGTTACGGCCTGATTGATACTGCCAGAACAAAATCTGTTTTCGGAACATTCCGCAAAGGTCAGAAAATTCAACTCAAAAACGGTGTTGAATTTGAAATGGGCGAAGGTTTTGCAACTGTCACATTGACTTCACTTTCAGGCGAAGACCTCAATGATGCAAGACTTATTCTCGTTACTGCCGTAGGCAGAGCTGATAATACCGATGCACAGTACAATGAAGATCATACTAAACGCATTTCTCTCGGTCACGGGCCGGTTCTCATTGAGCCGATCAATGCAACAGTCCGCATGAAGAGCAGCGTCAAAAATATGCGCTGCTGGAGTATTGACCCCGACGGAGCATATACCGGCATGGTTCCT
>JAZOSO010000208.1:0-41510 GCA_045657185.1 Victivallaceae bacterium
CAAAATACAAATGAATTTTAACAAAAAAACAGAAAAAGTAAAAATGAAAATCACGCCTCAATTCTTCATTCTTAATTTCCCATAAAAAAAGCCGCCCGATTGGTTCGGACGGCTTTGAAAAGCGAAACTTCAGGAATTAACCTGCATAGTATTCGACGACGCTCATGAGTTTGACATCGAGCGGGAGTTCGTCAACTTCGGGCTGACGGATCAAGGTAGCTTTGAGAGCTTCGAGATCAACTTCCAGATATGCGGGAGCATTTGCATTGTTTTTGCGTGCTGCTTCTGCGATAGCGGGAGATTTTTCAGCATTGATGGTAATAACCTGGCTGGGGTTGACGATGTAAGATGCGCGGTCAACGCGTTTTCCGTCAACATAGATATGACCATGATTTACAGCCTGTTTGGCAGCAAAAATGGTGGGAGCAAAACCGCAGCGGTAGACGAGAGCATCAAGACGCTGTTCAAGACTGCGGAAAAGTTTTTCGTGAGTAAGACCGGTACCCATTTTAGCTTTCTGATAAGCGATAGCGAGCTGCTTTTCGCTGATAGCATAATGGAAACGGAGTTTCTGTTTTTCGATAAGAAGTTCGCCGTAGGTTGAAAGTTTTGCACGACGGCCTTTACCATGAGGACCTGCGGGGTAAGGACGTTTAACGCTGGGGCATTTGGGGTCATTCCAGATGCACTGACCGATACGACGGCAGAATTTGTGTTTTGCCTGACTTGCAGTTGCCATAACTATCCCTTTCTATTGGATGTTTGTTGTTAATCTTTTTCCCGGTGTCAAGCCATAAAATGGGGCCGAAAAAAAGCCGTCAACATCATGTTGACAATTTATAATTCATATAATATACAGCATCATTTAAAAAAATCAAATGCAAACTTGAAATTTGATTGAAAATCTTTGTTTTCAGCGATAAAACGCAGCTGATTATTTTGCATTTGATGCTGCATTATTCGGAGATAAATAATCAACCTTGCGTTCCAGTACATAATAAAAATTTGTCTGTTTATGTACCCAAGCTCCCGGAGCAATCAAACCTAATGCAGGAAATAAAAACGCCCATGTTCCGACAATGTCCAGAATACCGGTTGCACTGAGCTCTTTATTGGAGATTATAGTTTTACTTTGATATCCGTCTTTCATAATCAATATATCAATATCAACATCTCTTGATACTCTTGCCGTACAAGGAGCAGTATATGATAAGCCGTTTACTATTACTTCAGCACCTCCCGGGGTACCGTTAATTGAAATCAATTGAGTTTTTGAAACAAAAATAGAACATCCTGCAAAATGTACATTCAGCAGGATTGCAAAAAGCAATACAAAAATTTTTTTCATACAAACCATTACAAAATCAATAAAAAACGGATCCCGTAATTTGCGGCGCAAAGGAGGAATCCGTTTTTGATGAAAGTTTTTTGAAAGATGGGGTGTGGGGAAGAAAAACTTTTTTTCAAAAAAGTTTTCTTCCCCGCAAACTCTCTCAAACAGAACTATTAATCCAATTTGCAGTCTTTGATAGACATGAATTTCTTGGAGAGGAGTTCGCAGCCGTCTTCTTTGACGATACAGCCGCGTTCCCAACGAAGACCGTAACCGTTACCGGTGAAGAAGGTATCGATCTGATAGGTCATGTTGGTCTGGAGTTTATATTTGGAAGTAGTTTCAATCCAGGGAGATTCAGTTTCCTGAATACCGAGACCGTGGACAGGACCATAGAGCATGTAATCGCCCCAGCCCTGGTCAATACCCCACTGGGTATATTTCTTGGCAACATCGCAAGCGTCAACACCGGCTTTGATGAGTTCAAAGGTGTACTTGTGAGCGCGCAGACCGAATTCAACGAGAGCCATCTGTTCTTTGGGGAGCTTACCGAAGTAAACGGGGATACCGATAGATGAGCTGTAACCGCCGACGCGAGCACCGATGTTAAGCTGAATGATTTCGTTCTTTTTGAGTTTTGCGTAGGTGGGACGGCTGATACCGTTGGAGGTACGGTCGCCGCCGAAGCAGTACAAGCTGTGACCTTCATATTCACCGCCGTTTGCGAAGATTTCGCGCTGAGCGATAGAGAGAGCCTGGAATTCAGTCATACCGGGTTTCATTTCGTTGAGCATAGCTTTGACAGCTTTTTCAGCGATTTTGAAAGCCTTGCGATGTGAGTTAAGTTCGTTTTCGGATTTGACCCAACGGAGGGGACGGAAGCAATCTTCAGCGACAACAACTTCGACGCCGGGGAGCTGAGCAGCGATAGCGTCAAGAGTGGGTTTGGTCATAACAGCAGTACCGCAGAGACCGAGTTTTTTCAGAGATTTGCAGCCTGACATTTTAACAACATCGGGATAAGTTGCAAGGGGAATACCGGGATAGTCGGGTTCAGCAGCTTCACGATAGTTGAGCATCATAGCGACTTTGTCAATAACAGCGCGGCCTTTAGCATATTTTTCGCTTTCGGGACCGATGAGGAGAACTGCATCGCCTTCTGCGGGGACGAAAACGCCGGCCTGTTCAAAGGTGGGCCAGTATTCAGTCAGATAACGGACGTTGGCGAAGTCAGATTCAGTACCATGGACGAGACAGGCATCAAGACCTGCGGCTTTGATGTTTGCCTGGAATTTGGCAATACGATCAAAGTATTCCTGCTGGGGAATGAATGATGTGTTGTTTTTCATTGTTTTAATCTCCTTTTTGGGGGTTGATTTTTAATTTGCAGCAGGAAAAGGAAAAAATCCTTATCCTGCATATTTTGTTTATTTATAGATTTCAGCGAGGTCGCAGGCGCGATAGAATTCGGAACCTGCATCTTTCAATTTCTGAATAAGCAAATCGAACTGTTCAGCGGCGTATTTACCGCAGTTTTTGATAATGAAGGGATCAGGAAGAACTGCGCCTTCGCCTGAGTGAATGAGACCTTCGGGCATTTCCCAGAATTCCCACGGGTGGATGTAGAAACAGATGAAGGGATTGGCTTTTTTGTCTTCGCAATACTTGATGTAGCCGTCGATGTGTTTCATAACAGCGTCAGCACTTTCAGTACGGAACAAAGGCCACTGGTCCATGTCACGGCCGTATTCATCTTTTGAATCCATTGAAAGGTCAGCGAAGTTGGGAACTTCGAGAATCTTCATATCGCCTTTTTTGGTCCAGTCATCTTTGGAGGGATGATAGGGTTCAAGCTGTTCTTTGAAAAAGTACATGGGATAAGTTGCATCGCTGGTGTAGCCGAGGTTTTCAAGAGCGTTTACAACAGCGGTTGAACCGAACAGACGGGGACAGCGGAAAGAAGTGGGACGGACGCCTGCTGCATCTTCAATGATTTTGGTTGCGAGTTCGAGGCGGTGTTCAACTTCTTCAGGGAGAACGGGAACCATGCCGGGGATTTCAAAGAGTGAATCGCCGATGGTTTCGTGGAAAAGGGTGTGACATCCGATTTCGTGACCGGCATCTTTAACCATTTTGAGAATGTTTGCATTTTTCTTCACAGAATCAGCGGTGAAGTAAAAAGTTGCTTTGATGTTGTGTTTTGCAAGGATGTCGAGGATGATAGGGGTACCTTTCTGGAAGCCTTCATAAAAAGAAGTCCAGCTGCCGATATCGGTTTCCATGTCGAATCCGAACATTGTTTTGATTTCAGCCATTTTTAATTCTCCTTAATAATTTTAGAAAATACCGGGAATTGAATCAATTCCGAGGTGGTTTTTAAGTAAATCAGTTATCTGTTCAAAAGAACCTCTGAAGCAGTAAGTTTCACTGCCGAGGGTACTGCCTTCAACTCTATTGTTTGCGCCGACCGTCATGGGAGCGATAGTCTCAAGCTCAAAGAATTTGAGTTCTTCGGAACCGTTGAAGATACTGTAACAATCTTCGGTGGTAAAAGGTCCGCGCGGCTGGTCGTTATCGGCAATATCAAAATATTTGCCTGAACCGATCATTTTGTTGCGGCGGAGAATAAGCAAGTCTCTTTCAGGCAGATATGCGCCGATCCAGACCGGTTTGGGAGCCTGATGTACGGCAATCTGCAAACGGTTGGGACCGCCGAGACGGAAAGCAAAAACATTCTTTGCATAGCTCAAATTCGGGCGGGGATCGCCGTAAAAGTCAATATTGAGACATTTTTCGTCAGCTTGAGTACCGTCAAAAACACCGAAAGAAACAGCATTCGGAGTAAGATAGAACTGTTCAAGACTCCATGCGGCAATGAGAACTTCATCCATAGTGTAGTCCGCAAGCATATCAAAGCGTTCAAGTGTTTCATAAGCAACACCTTGCACACCGTATTTCTTTTTAAAATCGCAAACGCAGAGCGGTTTGATTTCGCGGTACATCTGCATTTTGGCTGTAATGCCTTTGCGGTTGAGCAGATTGACATCGCGGGTAAGAACGATTTGCTTATCATCGGCGGATTTGACCTGATAAGGAGTGCGGTTGATGTCATCCTGAACGTACCAGCTGCCGTTAGGCGGATAGTTGTAAGCAAAAGGACCACCCTCCGGTGCGGGCCAGAGAGAATTGCCGCCGAGATTGTTAAAGTCTGTAGGTGACGGATTTTCTGCCAGTTCATAGTCAAGTTTGTGCAGAAGTTCGCCGTTCAAAGTACAAAGAATGCGTCCCTGCAAGCCGGGAGAGGCGAGAATTGCACCGTCGCCGCTCGGAATAACCTGCAGATTTGCATCGAGTTTACGGATTTTAGCTTCACTCATAATAAAATCTCCTGTAAAAAATATATGTATGCAATATACAAGATAACTTTTTTTTGCTGATTTGCAATATATTTTTGAAAAAAAAACGATTTTTTTATATCATAAATTGACATTTTTCACTATAAACAGTATATTATTTCGTATATCGCTATAAAAAATAGGAGTAAAAATGTACGAAAAAAACCGCGGAAGACCGGCAAAATTTATCAATATAAGCAATGATTTAAAAAATTATATCCGTATAAATCAACTGACAGACGGAACGGCGTTGCCGTCCGAGAGAAAACTTGCAAAACTCTTTGATTGCACGCAAGTTACAATCAGGAGAGCATTAAAATATCTGGAAGAGGAAAAAGTTATTTACAATGTTCCGTACAAAGGTTGTTTTATCGGAAAATTCAATCCTGTACAGCAGTCAAAAAGCAATCTTGCGGCATTGATATTTCCCGATGATGAACTTTTTTATTACAAAATATTTTCCGGTCTTGAGCCTTTTTTTCAGCAGAACGGACAGCTTTTAAGCGTGCATATTACTGAAAATTCTGAAATCAAAGAACGAAAACTGCTTGAAATGTTTGCTGAAAAAAAATTTGATATCCTCGTTGCCGTTCCCAATCCGGCATGCAAAGATATTTATGCGGCAAAAAAAATTCCAACCGTATTTTTTGACTCTGTACTTGATGAAGTCAATATTTCAGGGGTAGTTTCCGATGACCGCAACGGTGCATTTCAGGCGGTGCGGCATCTTATAAGTCTGGGGCACAAACGCATTGCATTTATCGGACATGATTACGATTTAAGCGGCAGCAACCGTCTCGGCGGTTACTTTGACGCCCTCAACAAAGCTCATTTGGAAATAGATAACGATTTAATAAAACTTCAACAGCCCAGCCGCGAATGGGGAATTTACGCCATGAGCGAAATGTTCAAAAAACGCGACAAGCGCCCGACTGCAATATTTTGTGTAAATGATACCGTTGCGTCAGGAGTAATGCACTATGCACACAGTCACCATATTGAAATTCCGCAGGAATTATCCGTTTCAAGTTTCGGCAACACGGGAATCGCCGAAGATTTGGACTTAAGCAGCGTTGACCAGAACCTTGACAAAATCGTTGATGCCATAAAAATAAAAGTTCAGCAATGCCGTACTGCACATGATTATGAATCTCAAAATGTCACTGTGCCGTGTTCTCTGATCGTCCGTTCCAGCAGCGGAATTTGCCTGAAAAAATAAGCCTGAATTATTACATCAAAAAAACATTCATATTTGATTAATGCACTTATTTTCTGTAATAAATTTCAATAAAATTCTGAGCTTTTTCAAATTCGCCGACAGAGTAAAAATAATATGCTTTCTGGAGAGTATCGTCTGAACTCTTGCCGTCTTTTTTTAATGTTTCTGCGATTTTCTCAAGCTCCAGAGTCAATCTGCGGCGCAGATGGGCATTTTTAATAATCCAATCTGCTGCCGCATTACCTTTTTCGATGGATTTTTCTGCCTCAATATAATTGGCGGCTTTTATCATTTTGCTTGCCCGTACATATTCAGTTTCAAGACAATCCAAATGCCTGCCGAAAGTCTGCCCGCGGTCATAATTTTCCTTAATGATATACTGACGGATAGCGGCGAGTTTGTACAGACTTTCCGTCACATTTTTTTTCAAGTCATTTTCAAGTTCAGCAATAGCATTCTGACGCATTTCCTCAGCGGCAAGTCTTTCATGGCGCAAGTACAAGAAAAATCCTGCCAGCAAAAAAAATACTGCAATCACTGCTGAAGTTATAATATTGCTTCGGTTGACAAGCCGTTTCAAAGAACTTTTTTTAACCTGTTTTTCATCAACATATTCAACTATAACTTCCTCAATATCATCCATTTCAGGCACATAAAAATGCAATCCGCATTTATCACAAATAACCTGACTTCCTGCATAACTGTCGTCAGTCTCAAATAATTTTTCACATTCAGGACAATTAAATTGCAGCATATACATTCTCCGTAAATTTATTTTTAAATAATATACACTGCAAATACATAAAATCCAACACAAAGCAAAAAATATCAAATTATTTTTTGCGAGAAAATTACCTCTGCTGCTTTTTCAGTTTGGCAGAAAGACGGACGGAACAGAAGTCGGGACCGCACATTGTACAGTATTCAGTGTTGCATTCGTGAGTTTTTGAACTTTCCTGAACAGCCTGCATACGCAGAGTCCGTGCATGTTCTTCGTCAAGCGCATATTTGAATTGCGCATCCCAGTCAAATGCCGCCCGCGCGTCTGAAATCGCATTATCCCTGCCGATTGCATCTGCTTTATGCAAAGCGACATCCGACGCATGAGCCGCTATTTTAAAAGCAACCACGCCCCGTCTTACATCATCGTCATTCGGCAATCCCAAATGCTCTTTGGGCGTTACATAACAGAGCATCGCCGCTCCGTAATAAGCCCCCATCATCCCCCCCATAGCTGCAACAAAATGGTCATAACCGGGCGCACAGTCAATTACAACAGGTCCGAGAATATAAAAAGGCGCATCACCGCAAACTTGCTGTTCTCTTTTCATATTCATTTCAATCTGGTCCAGAGGAACATGTCCGGGACCTTCAACCATAGACTGCACTCCGGCCTGACGGCAACGGTTGACCAATTCTCCAAGCACTTCAAGTTCAGCAAATTGCGCTTCATCTGACGCATCAGCGAGACACCCAGGCCGCAAACCGTCTCCGAGTGAAAGAGTTACATCATATTTTCGGCATATTTCAAGAATTTTGTCAAAAGCCGTATAAAATGGATTTTCCGCATTATGCTCCGTCATCCATGCCGCAAGCAAAGCCCCTCCGCGGCTGACGATACCCATTTTGCGCTTCAAAGCTGCAGAAATATGTTTGCGCAAAAATCCCGCATGAATTGTCATATAATCAACGCCCTGCTCCGCCTGAGATGCAATAACTTCAAGGATTTTTTCCTCATCAAAATCACTGCCGCCGTGCCGCGCAACAACTTCATAAACCGGCACAGTACCGAGCGGTGCGGTACATTTACCGAGCAGACATTGGCGCATTGCCGTCAAATCACCGCCGGTACTCAAATCCATAACTGTATCAGCTCCGTATTTGAGCGCAATATCAAGTTTATTCTGCTCATCACGGCTGCAGCTTGAGAGAGTGGAATTGCCGATATTGGCATTAATCTTGGTCAAAAGTTCCCTGCCGATACCGCACGGCACAAGGTTTTTGTGGTTTACATTGGCAGGAATAACAATTCTTCCGTCAGCAACACGCTCCATAATAAACGGAATCGGCTGTTTTTCAACTTCAGCAACATGACGGACCTCAGGAGTAACAATTCCTGAACGGGCAGATTCGATTTGAGTCATAATTTTTCCTTTCGTCATCGGAAAAGACGACTCAAAAATCCCCAAATTATGCGTAAACATAACGGCAACTCCCTACGTCGGCATTATCCGAATCAGGTTAAAGGGGTCGAAGTTCAAAACTTCCTCTCAGCCTGTCACACAGACTCCCCCGTGATGGATGGGAACAGCAAAAAGCTGTTGTACTTTTTTTAATATAACTCAAATATTTTTCTTTGCAAATAAAAAAAGAGAGAAAGAGTAAAAATTACTCTTTCTCTCTGTAAATCAGAAGATAATTTTATTTATTTTCTTCTTTTTCTTTTGCTTTTTCCTCTTCTTCGACTTTTTCAAAGCGGGCGATGTCAGAGAGAGAAACCTGTCCCTGAACCTGTCCGTTATCGAGCGGGTCAACAACACGGTTTTCCAGAGCGATGAAGAGTTTACGCAAGTCAATAATACCGCCGGTAATAAACCAAACAGAAGCAATGATACCTGCTACAATCGGCACGCAGACACTGACGACGAAGAAGTAATATCCCCACCATTCGAGCGGCCATTTGTAAAATGCGTTCCAGACAACAACCACGATAAAGGCAAGAACAAACTGGAAGAGAACGGAATAGCTGAACACACTCCAGGAAATAATCTTGTCACCGAGTGTAAATTCAGGAGTAATACCGATAAGTCTGCGAAGAACTGTACCGACAGTCCATTTTTCTTTGATACTGCCTTTGTTTTCAGTATCATAGATACCGCGATGGAGCATACGATCCAGATTGTAAGGCTCTTTGTAGGTTGCCAGAGAGACAACAATGTAACCGACAAAACAGCAAATCATAATGATAAAGTTGATTTCTGTTGAGTTGATCGGGAACTTATGAGAATTCATACGCCAGACGATCCAGGGTTCAAACGGTGCTGAACAGGTTTCAAGGAACAGACCGACAGCAGCATCCCATTTCATATTGACCAGCCAGGGATAAACAGTGTCAGCCCAGTTGCGCTGCAAGAATATGAATGTAAGAGAAAGAAGCATACCGCCGACGAGGGAGGTAAATGCACCTTTGGTATTACCGAACTTACTGTAAAGACCGAAAAGCATCATAGGACCGGCACCGACCCACAATGAACACATAATGGTAACGAACATATTAACATAGTCCAACTGTGCCATAAAGAAGGAACCGATGAACCAGAAAATACCGCATCCGATAACAGTCAAACGGATAATGAGAACGTGTTTTTCAGGAGTGACAACACCTTTGAAGAAGGGCAGAACGCAGTCCTGAGCAATTGTCTGAGCCGCACTGAACAAACGGGTATCGTCAGTTGAAAGCATCATCAAAAGAATAAAGAGTGCAAACAAACCGAGCATACCGACAGGCAGAATGTGACTCAAAGTAACAGGCAGCATCATCTGATGATACAGAGTGAAAAATTCCTGATACTGGGCCTGACCTTCAGGAGTGCCTTTGAGTTCATCGTAAACGGCCTTGAGGTGCGGAGTATCAAGGTTTTCATCATGAGAAAGCGGTTTATCTTTGCCGATAACATGATTGTTTTCGGGGATAGCGGCAAACTTATCTTTGAGCTTATTCTGCAAAGCAACATTATCTTTGCCGACTTCAGCGATAACCAGATTACTGAGGTTGTCACGGATGATTTTTGCATCGGATTTGCGTGAAGTGTGGTTCAAAGTGGCAATAACCAGAAGAACCAGCAAAACGTTGATAGTAGCAGTCAGAGCGTTACGCCATGTACCCATGATACCTGCCATTTTCTGCTCATGCGGAGTTTTGGCAGCAATACCGGAACTGGTACCGAGCCAGTTGGCACGGTTAACGATCTGAGAATAAACCGTAACCATAAGAGCGAAAACGTTAAAGTCTCGGATTTTGGCAACGTCATAAGGATTAAGGAAACTCTCACCCTGCACACGGTCCATAAGTGTCGGCATGACAACTTCCGTCCAGGGATATTTGAAAAGAACAAAAAGAATAAAAAGAACCAACAGCGGATAGCAGATAAATCCCTGCAGAGTATCAGTAACAAGCAATGACAAAGCACCGCCGACACAGCAGAGATACACACATGCGGCAATACAGACCAAAGTCAAAATCAAAAAGGTCGGAATTTCAATTCCGCAAAGTTTGAAACTTGTGGGAAGTCCGATATAATAAATAAGAAAACGGGCTGCCAGAGCAGGACACATACAGTTTGCCAGCAATTCAGCAACAGAACGCAATGCAGAAGCATAAATACGCAAAGGACGGTTATAACGCATTTCAAGGAACTGTCCCAAACTCATCGCCTTTGTTTCACGGAAACGATAAGTACAGTAACCTGTCAAACCCATAACAACGCCCAGCGGCAGCAGGATATTATTCCAGAAAATCATACCGAAACCGGCTTTGTAGTGAGATTCCACATAACCGATCATGGTAATAACTGCCAATGCCAGAGCAACGTCCCCGACAGAGAGAACATAACGACCTGCAACACGACCTGCTGCGAGATAGTCACTTACACCCTTAACATAGCGTCTTGACCAGAACCCCATTCCCAGGACGAACACCATAGGAACGATCATGACCAACCAATCAATCCAACTCATTCTTCTTTTTTTCCTTTCTGTTGTTTTTTTGCGAAAAAGACTGAATATAGTTATTATAGCTGTTTTTTTCAAAAAAACAAGTAAAAAAAGGAAAATATTTAACTTTTAATTTATGCATTGAACGATTTGCCGGCAAAACTCTGTCAGAACAAAGTTTTTACAGCAGATTTTCTGCGTATTCAGCGGCACCGTCAGCATTGCCGAGCATACGGGCAAGTTCAGCAATTCTGCCCTGACGATCAAGTTTGACAACTTCAGAAACAGTTCTGCCGCTTTCTCTTACATATTTACTGACCTGCCAATGAGCATCTGCTTTGCAGGCGACCTGCGCCAAATGACTGATAGTGATAACCTGACGGTATTTGCCTAAATCATGCAGGGCTACACCGACTTTATTAGCGGTTTCTCCGCCGATATTGGCATCGATTTCGTCAAAAATAACAATCGGAATATCATCCACACGGGCAAGAACATTTTTTATGGCAAGGAAAAGTCTGGAACGCTCACCGCTTGAAGCGATTTTACGCAAGGGCAGAACACGCTCGCCGCTGTTGGCACTGAACAATATATCAAACTCATCCGCACCGCCCGGAGTCGGCTCAACAGTATTGAAACTCCATTCAAAACGGCATTTTTTGAAACCGAGCGAAGCAAGTTCGGCAATCAGAGCCATCTCCAATGCGCAAGAGGCATTTTTGCGGCTGTCTGTAAGTTTTTGCGCTTCTTTCTCAAGTTCAAGATTGCACAAATCAAAATTCTGCTGCAAATTTTTTCTGTAAAGTGCCGAATTATCATACTTGTTCAGCACATTTTTTGCCTGTTCATAACGCTCAAAAAGTTCAGGCACTGACGCATTATAACGCCTTTTCAGACGGTACAGCGTATCAAGTCGGTTCTCTATCTGTACCAGAGACTCTGCGTCAAGCTCAATTTTTGAAGCAAAAACATCAAGTGAATTCTGCAAATTATTCAATGCACCGTTGACATTTTCCGCTTCGTCAATCAATTTGGCAAGCGCACCGTCGGCAAGTTTATCCATATTGTATAATTCACGCATCAGAGAATTGAATGCCTCTGCAATGGAATTTTCCTCGCCGCTCAATATCTGCGTTGAACGCATTGAAGAATTTATCAACTCTCTGCCGTTGCTGAGAATTTTATGTTTCCGGAGCAATTCCTCTTCTTCATTTTCTGAAAAATCATACTGCTCCATGGTACTTACAAGCTCACGGGCATCATCAAGCGCAGCAGCATCGGGCTGAACTGCATCAAACTCCGCAAGTTCTTTTGCCGCGGCAAGTTTTTTTTCATAAACTTCTTTATATGCAAGAGTATCAATAAAGCCGAAACGGTCAAGCAATTCCAGCTGGCGGCTCTGCGAATTGAGCGACAACTCCTCATCGGGACGGTTGAAATCAAAAAACATCGCCGCAATTTCCCGCACCGCCTTAAGCGGCACAGCAGAACCGTTTATATAACTTCGTGCGGAATTTTCCTGCAAAACACGGCGCAAAATAACTTCACTGCCGTCATTTTCAATATCATACTGAGTGCAAAAATCCGCAAACGGCTGCGCAAGTTCAGCACTGATTTGCAGAACTGCCTCTATTTCACATCTTTTCTCACCGTCACGAATGCAGTCACGGTCACTGTTCCTGCCGAGAAGAACAGAAAGCGCGCCGATGAGAATGGATTTGCCACTGCCGGATTCACCGGAAATGACATTCAAGCCATGCGAAAATTCAACTTCCGCATTTTCAACCAGAGCAAAATTTTTAATCCTGAGTGAGTTCAACATTTAAACACAACCGATTTTTCACATCTTCTTTGCCGACGCCGTCAATACGCACAACTTTACGCCTTGAAGTATCTCCCTGCACCAGAGAACAGGAACTTTTGCTGACTTTAAGCTGAGATGCCAGAAATTTTATCAGCATCTTGTTCGCCTCCCCGTCAACCGGCGGTGCAGTAAGGGCAATTTTCACCATATTATCGTGAATACCGACAACCGAGTTGCGGGAAGATTTCGGCTGAATATAACAGCTCAAAAGCGAATATAAAGGTTCTTTATTCTCCGTCAGCATTTTCTTTAACTTCTTCTGCAGCAATTTCCTCTGAACTTTCCTCAGCACTTTCCTCCGGAGCAATTACAGCACCATCATTTTCTGCGGCAGTTTCAATGCGTCCGAGAAGTTCATTGATTTCAGAAATATCCAAAGTCTCTTTTGCAAGCAGAGCCTGAGCCAATTTTTCCAGTTCATCGGCATTTTCTTTCAGCAGTCTGCGTGCTGTTTCCAATGCCTCTTTGACCAATTCACGAATAGCCATATCAATTTCACGGGCAGTTTCATTACCCAGAGAGTCAGGCATGGGAGCATCAATGCGTGAATGAGGATGATTGCGGAATTCACCGTAACGGACAGGACCTATTCCCTCAACCATACCGAATGAACAGACCATCATACGGGCAAGACGGGTGGCATGCTCAATATCCGCACTTGCACCGGTAGTAATATCACCGAAAATCTGTTCCTCTGCAACACGGCCGCCCATAGTCATTGCCATTTCAGCAAGCAGTTCCAGACGGCTGCGGGTATAAACATCTTCTTTGGGCATGGTGAAAGTCGCACCGAGATAAGATTGTCCGCGCGGAATAATCGTAACTTTGTGAACAGGAGTAGCATGTTCCATGTGCAATGCAACCAGCGCATGTCCGGCCTCATGGTAAGCAGTCAGTTTGCGTTCACGGTCAGTGATTTTACGGCTTTTGCGTTCACGGCCGTAACTTACTTTATCGCGGGCTTCCTCAAGTTCAGCTTGAGTTACCTCTTCTTTATTTGCACGGGCGGCAAGCAAAGCAGCTTCATTGCACAAATTGGCAAGGTCAGCACCGCTGAATCCGGGAGTAGTACGGGCAATAACATCCAAATCCGCCTTGTCGGAAAGTTTTATGTTTTTTGCATGAATTCCGAGAATCTGCCGTCTGCCAGCAATATCAGGCAAATCCATAACTACCTGACGGTCAAAGCGTCCGGGGCGGAGCAAT
Organism: Victivallaceae bacterium; assembly: GCA_045657185.1. GTDB lineage: Bacteria > Verrucomicrobiota > Lentisphaeria > Victivallales > Victivallaceae > RGIG5270. The sequence continues at coordinate 13,731 of JAZOSO010000208.1, forward strand.
GCAGGGTCAAGCACATCAGGACGGTTGGTTGCGGCAAGAACGATAACACCTGAACGGCTCTCAAGTCCGTCCATTTCAACCAGCATGGCGTTCAAAGTCTGTTCACGCTCATCATGGCCGCCGCCCCAGCCGGAAAAACGGGAACGGCCGACAGCGTCGATTTCATCAATAAAAATAAGGCAGGGCATGTTTTTGCGTGCCTGTTCGAACATATCACGGACACGGCTGGCACCGACACCGACAAACATTTCAACGAAGTCAGAACCGGAAATAGCAAAGAAAGGAACTCCCGCCTCACAAGCAACAGCTTTTGCCATCAGAGTTTTACCGGTACCTGGTTCTCCGACCAGCAGACAGCCTTTGGGGATTTTACCGCCGAGCATTTTAAATTTAAGCGGGTCTTTGAGAAATTCAACGATTTCTGAAATTTCCTCTTTAGCCTCATCCGCACCTGCAATATCGGCAAATTTGACATGCAGTTCATCAGGAGGAATCATGCGCGCCTTGCTCTTACCGAAGTCAAATGCTCCCTTGTTGGCATTGCGGAACTGACGGGAAGCAAAAATATAAATAATGATGAAAACCACAATCAAAGGCAGAATTGAACCGAGGATACTGAACCATGAATCATTGTTGGGCTTAACGGTAACAGCTTCAGTACGCTCCTGCAAAAGTTTGTCAACTTCAGCAGTTTTCTGCACACGGGTTTCATAAAGATACTCTGCACGGGGCGATTTTTTGACATTTGCAGTCTCTTTGACAGAAACAGAATCGGCGTCAGCAGACAACACATAACGGCCGCTGATGCTCAAAACATCATTCGGTTCGGAAGAAATATCCGCTGTAAGAATGCGATTTGCCTTCAAAGCGTCAATAAACTGCGACTGATTAAATTCAGTTGTTTTCTCTCCGTCAAAATTTTTCAGCAGCAGCAGCACACCGAGAACCAGAAAAATTATCAGCCATATCCAGGCTGCCTTACTTGAAGATTTGTTTGTTTTTTTATCTTCTGAATTAGCCATAAATCATCCTTGCCGTCGGAATTTTTTATACAAAACAAGGCAATCACTCCGACAGTTAATTGCCTTGCAGTTCAAGTAATTACACAAATTTGAAAAGCGGAATATTTTTACCTGTAAATTATCTGGTAAAAAGTTTTACCACCATAAAAATAACACCTGCCAGAAGCAATGCACCGAAAGCACCGATGGAAATCAAAATCATAGTATTGACTTTTTTCTGCTTGGCGCGCTGAGCCTGAGCAAAAGGAGAAAGGTTGCTCAATTCACGAACCCCCGCCATATTCAATTCAGTACTGTCCAAATCAATGGTATGAGTGCGGGAAATCGTACCGGAAGATGCGTGATCATTGCTGTCATAGAGCATTTCAACAGAACCGAGCTGGATAATATCTGAATTTTTCAGAATTTTTTCAGTAATCGGCTCATTATTGACACGGGTACCGTTGGTACTGTTATTGTCACGAAGCATATATGAACCGTCTTCCATACGGATAAAATCGCAATGATATGAACTCAATGAAGACTCTTTAATGCAAATATCCATGCCGTCTTTACGACCGACAGTCAGCTGTTCTTTGTCCAATTCAAAAACCATGCCGCGCATTTTTTCAAAAAGAATTGTCAACTTGGGATTATTAGCCATATTCTCATTCCTTCTGTTAATTGTTATATTTATCTGATATGGAAATATAATCATATCTTGAGAAAAAGCAAAAGATTTTTCCAAATTATTTTGATTTTTTTTCAATATTTTCTGTTTTTGATTTGCTTTTATCTGTTTTTTATGGTATTTTGAAGAGATTTTAAAGGATTTTTTATAAACTATGAAAATATTATTCACAATTTCAGCACTTTTTACGGCACTTTTTCTCTGCAGCTGTTCCGAAAACGGCATGCAGAACAACAGTCATTTGCGTTTCGGCACTTCCGGTGTTGTAAAATCGCTTGACCCTGCCCGCGGCTCTGACCTTGTCAGCCGCAACATGTGCGGAGTAATTTACGATACATTGCTGCAATATGATTATCCGAATATCCCATACAAACTTGAGCCGTCCATGCTGGCAGAAATGCCGCAAGTCTCAGCCGACGGCAAAACATACAGTTTCAAACTGCGCAATGACCTTTATTTCCATGACTCTGAAGTCTTCAGCTCACAGGACGACCGCCGGGTAACTGCTGATGATGTTATTTTTTCTTTCAAACGCATCATTGATACGCACATGAACAGTCCTGTTTACTGGATTTTCCGCAACAAAATAAAAGGCATCGCCGAATTCCGCAAGGCAACTGAAACTGACTGCAATTACAATTATCCTGAACTTGAGGGATTGAAAAAAACAGGAGACTTGAGTTTTGAAATAACCCTTAATACACCTGATTACCGTTTTCTCTATTTCCTCGCACTGCCGAACTGCGGCATTGTCTCCGAAAAAGCTGTGAAAGCCGACCCGAACCATTTCAGCACCAAGCCGGTCGGCAGCGGAGCATTCAAACTGACAGAATGGCAGAAAGGTTATAAACTCAAATTTCTCCGTTATGAAAAATACCGCAGGGAATTTTTCCCGCAAGCTCAAAATTCCGCTGACCGTCAAAAAAAACTTCCGCTTGCCGACGGAATGACATTTTATATTTTCACCCGCAGTTTTGCTCCGTGGCTGCTGTTTCTGCAAAAAGAACTTGATATGGCAGTGCTTGACAAAGACAATCTGGATATTCTCGGTGAAAACGGCGAACTTCCCGATGAACTCAAAAAGAAAAATATCCGTCTCTACCGCACTCCGTCTTTTGAACTGCGCTATGTCGGCTTCAACTTCCGCGACCCGATTTTCGCAAAAAATCACAAACTTCGCATGGCATTGAGCTGTGCTTATAATCTGCCGCGCCGTCTGGCTCATTACAAAGGTCAGCTCCTCCCTGCCCCCGGACCTGTCGCTCCCGGAGTTGCCGGCAGCAATCCGAATTGGCAAAACCCCTGCCCCTTTGACCTTGAACGGGCAAAAAAACTTCTTGCCGAAGCCGGTTATCCTGACGGCATCGACCCGCAGACAAAAGAACCGCTTACTTTAACTTTTGACCTCAACGGAACATCTTCAACGCACCGTCAACTGGGCGAGCTTATGGCATCTGATATGGCAAAAATCGGTGTAAAAATCATTCCGGTACTGAACAGCAGCCCGCGTTTTTTTGCTAAAATGGCATCAGGACAAATCAAACTTTTTTACCTCTCATGGGCAGGGGATTATCCTGATGCTGAAAACTTTCTCCAGCTTTTTTACGGACCTAATGCCAACAGCTGCAACCGTACCTGTTACAAAAATCCTGAATTTGATGCCATGTTCAAACAAATTATCCCCATGCCCGATACCCCGGAACGCACAAAACTCTACCGCAAGATGTCAGATTATATCAGCACGCAAACGCCATGGATTTTTGACGGAATTCCCGTTGACTATCAACTGACACACTCATACATCGAAAACTTCGTACCGTACAGTTTCAACTTCAATTATCATAAATACTTAACCAAAAACAACAAAAGAAAGCAAAACTGAACAAATGGATATGATTTTTACCGTTTCATGCGCCGCCGCCATCCTGCTTGCAGGAGTTTTCGGCGTTGCAATATACAAGCTTAAAAGCGAAAATCATGATTTTTTTGAAAAACTCTGCCGCAACCGCAACCTGGGAATAATCCCCGGATTTCTGCTGGTGTGCTGGTGCGTGCCGCATACACAGGCAATTATTTTTACCTGGGCTGAGCCGTATTTGTGGTATATTGCCGTAATTTTGAGCGTACTTTGCTATTTTTATCTGGATTATCTTTTTGCCAGAGTTCTGGGCGGACTTTTTATAATCGGTGCATACTGTTTTGTACACTGGCTCTACGAATATCAAATTACCGGAGCCGCCGCAACCAGTGTAATTGCATGGCTGTGGGGGATTTGCGGAATTTGCATTTCCGGGAAACCGTCACTTCTGCGGGACTATTTCCGCCGATGCGCAGTTAAAAACAAACTTAAAATTGCCTCATACATATTTTTTGCACTGACTGCGGCAAGTTTCATTTTTTCACTGATCGGAGGGATTGCAAAATGACTGATTATCAATCAATTATGAACAGTGCAAAAGTGCAGGAGCAGGAAAAATTCCGCAATCTCATGGACGAACTGCATAAATATCTCTGCGAATATAATGAAAAAGTAAATCTGACCCGCATTACCGATTATCAGGACTATATAAATAAACATGTGTGCGACTCTTTGCTTATCGGAGCGGCATTTCCCGAACTTACCGAACGCGCACTCAAAATCTGCGACATCGGATGCGGAGCAGGCTTTCCGTCACTCGTTCTTGCCGCCGCATATCCGAATTGGCAAATAACAGCAATGGATTCAATCGCCAAAAAAACAACTTTTGTCAAACTTGCAGCAGAAAAGCTGAACTTGAAAAATCTGGAAGTAATAACCGGCAGAAGCAACGAACTCAACCGTAAAGCCGAATGGAAAAACCGTTTTGACATTGTGACTGCCCGTGCCGTTGCTGCAGCGAAAACGGTTTATAACGACGCGCGCAACTTTCCGAAAGCCAAAGGCAGATTTATTCTTTATAAAACACCTGACCAGCTGGCAGAAGACCTCCCGCAAATCCGCGCTGCCGCTTCAAATAAAAAGTGGCAGACAACGGGAATTTTTTCTCTTCCTGACGATGCGGGACAGCGTCAATTTCTATATTATTGACAATTTTTCTTAAATATAACAAAATTTTCAAACTTTTTTATAAATACGACTTGAAAAATTCAAAAATTGCATCATATTAATAGAACAAACAATTTTATATCGCATATTTCGCGGAAGGATGGTCGAGTGGTTTAAGGCAGCGGTCTTGAAAACCGCCGAGGGGCAACCCTCCGTGGGTTCAAATCCCACTCCTTCCGCCATTTTTTTTAAATGCGTAAAAGCATTTTAAAAATAATGAAGTGAAATTAAAGACAGACTGTAAGTCTGTCTTTTTTTGTAAAACAAAAAATGAACCCGCATACGTGGGGGGCAGAAGCATAGCAATTGGCAAGCGGCAGCTTGCAACGAAGCGGCAGCGACATTGGCAATTATAAATGTTTTTCACAAAATTTGGAACATTGACTAATCCTTACACTGATATAAAATTTTTCTGTTTTTTTATTTTCAGCACTTGACAAAAAATAAAAACAGTTATATTTTATGGTAAAATCAAAGTAAAATCATAATGCAATAAAAGTAAAATATGATTCAAAGCACCAAAATTCCAATCTATATTCAGCTGAAAAATACTATCCTTTCGGATATAAAAAACGGCAAATACCCCGAAGGAACGGCATTGCCTGCCGTAAATATTATTGCAGATAATGCCAATGTCAGTGTCAGAACGGCATACATTGCTGTGCAGGAACTTATAAAAGACGGGATATGTTTCAAACGCCCGAAAAAAGGTACTTTCGTCGGCGACCCCGCAAATTTAATCAAACACCCCGTTTGTGCGGTATGGACTCAATATAATTCTGACACGCCTCTTGAACATCCGCTTTCAAGTGTTTTTTATTGCGGACTTTTGCAAGGGTGCGCCCGCAACAACATAACCCCCGTTCTTATCAATGACGCTCCTGAATCCGTAATCAAACGTTATGACCGTTCCAATGAATTTGATTGCAAAGGTATGCTTGTTCTTGACAGAGATAAATTCAGCAAAACAGTTGAGCTGGCAAAAAAATTCCCGGAAAAGAAATTTTTCTTTATAAACTACTTTGTAAAAAAACTTGATACCCAGCCGCCGAATATGTTTGCCATTGTCAATGACGACTACAACGGTGCATACAAAATGGCGGAACATATAATCTCGCACAACTGCAAAGATGTTATTATTTTATCTGCAAAACTCACCACCGACGACCGCACTTATCACGACCGTATAAAAGGGGCTCTTGCCGCTTTTAAAGAATATTCTATAAACATAAACAAAAAAAATATCTTCCTGCTTGACCGTACAAATCAAATACAAAATGCCAGACTATCAATAATAAAACTTTTGCGTTCAGGACGCCGCCCTCATGCAATTTTCTGTGTAAATGACCTGCTTGCAGCAGGAGCGTCACAAGCTCTTGCAGCTGAAAATATCAATAACATCAAAGTCACAGGCTTTGACCATTTGTTTCCGAACTATTCCGCTGAAGAAGGTTTTGCAACCATGAAAGTTCCTTATACAAAAATGGTTATGGAAGCACTGAGACTGCTTGATTCTAATGAAAAAATATCCGATAATATCATAAAAATACAACCTGAAATAATTGAATAGAGTTTTGAAAGGAAAATGACATGCTGAATGTAAAACGATATTCAGGCAACCCGATTCTGACTCCGCGTCCGGAATTGCGCTGGCGCGGTTCAGCCAGAAATCCCGGGGTAGTCTATGACGGGGAGAAATTTCACATGGTGTTTACCGCCGATTCCAAACCGGCTGACGGAATTATCCGCCTCGGTTACGCATGGAGCACAGACGGTTATCACTTTGAAGAAAATGACGAACCGTGGATGGAAAATGAATTAAAACCCGGCACCTTTGACCATGCAGGCTGCGAAGACGCCCGTATAACGTATCTTGAAGGCAGATATTATATCGCCTATGCCGGACGGGCAATAAATATGCGCGATTATGCATTCGGGGCAAGGACTCCGGGACCTAACGGGAATTTAAATCCGTGCTGGACAGACAATTACCGCCGTGTCGGACTGGCAGTTACCGATGATTTCAAAACTTTTGAAAAATTGGGGCCGATTACCAGCGAACATATTTCTGACGCAAATGTGGCACTTTTCCCGGAAAAAATCAATGGCAAATACGCCATGCTGCACCGTCCGACAGCATTTATTCCGTGGACACTGCCTCTGCATTATCATCCCGGCTGTATCTGGCTTGCATTTTCGGACAGATTAGACTTTTGGAGTACCAACAAACGCGAAATGGGCTGGAACATGATTGACGGAGAAGATATCATGGATGAAGTCCTGCTGATTGCTCCGCAGCAGAAATGGGAAGAGACTAAAGTCGGCGGTTCAGGCGTCCCGATAAAAACTGATGACGGCTGGCTGATGACTTATCACGGAGTTGACCGTATGGGCAAATATTATGTCGGATTGGCACTGCTTGACCGGGAAGACCCGACCAGAGTTCTTGCCCGCACACCTGAACCGATTTTTGCGCCGGAAACGGATTATGAACACAACGGCAGAGGATTGCATTGTGTATTCCCGTGCGCAAATGTAGTTATTGACGATACTGTAATGATGTATTACGGTTGCGGAGATGTCAATGTCGGTCTTGCTGAATTTTCACTTAAAGACGCCTTGAAACATATCAAACAATATAAAACAAAGGACTGAAAAATGAAAAAAACATTCACTCTTATCGAACTTCTCGTCGTCATCGCCATCATCGCAATTCTTGCAGGCATGCTGCTCCCCGCACTCGGCAAAGCCCGTGACCGTGCGCGTTCAACATCATGCCTCGCACGTCAGAAACAATTATCTCTGCACTGTTTTTCATACTCCAATGATATGGACGACTGGCTGCTGCCTGTTTGTGATTATGCGTCAGGCTCAAACAAGACCTGGATGGCTTTAATCGACGAACTCGGATATGAAAAATGGGAAGGATTTATGGGCAAGACTGAAGCTGCTAAAAAATCTCTCTTTTTCTGTCCGGCAGACCAGCGTGTCGGAGCATCTGATTCCGGTGAATTGCAAACTTCACACGGTCTGAACGGAGTTATTACTACCTGCAGCAGTCAGGGCAGTATCGGCTTGGGAACCAAATGGTACGCCTGGATAAAAATCGGCATGGTCAGAAATCCCTCCGAAGCCATGTTGCTCGGTGATACCATGGGACCTGAAAGCAGTTTCAAGGATATTGACACTAAAAAAGGCAACTATTACGGTTTAAATCCGTTTGAATATGTCACCGCCTTCCGTCACAATAATTTCAAAAATGCCAACTTTGTCTATGTCTCCGGCAATGCAGGTACAAAAGACATCAACAATACTCCTTCATGCGACGGTACATGGACTGACCCTGTATACACAATGTTCTGGGGGAATTACTGGAAAACTCCGTCAAAATATCGCGGAAATACCAAAAAATAAATTAATTTACAGAGAAAAATATGAAGAATATTCTATTGACATGTATGCTCCTTGCCGGCAGTATTCTTACTGCCGATGAAATGCTGTGGCAGGAAGATTTTGCAAAAGACGGTTCCATGCAGGACAACGGATATTCCGTTTTTATCAATAATCCTAAAGATAATTTTGTTGTCAAAAACAAAGAGGCGATTTTTACTTGTACCAATGCTCCGTACAAAGGTTTAATAGTGCAGAAAAAAGTTCAGCTCGCACCACAGAGCGAATTCACTTTTGAAGCAAAAATTGCCGCACAGGGAACTGAAAAATTCTCTCTCTTCGCATTAAAAATGGAACTCGGAAATTTAGTGATAGCTTTCCGTGACAGAAAACTCTGGATACACCGTCCCAAAACAAATGACTGGATTCAGCCCGGCAAAATCAAATATAATGTCTGGCAGAAATATAAAATCCGTTTTGATGCTGCCAACCGTACCGCTGAATATTACATTGATGATATGGATATTCCCGTTTTTGTTGACGAAAAATCTGATTTTGATCCGACCGTCAGTAATTTACTGAAAATCGGCAATTACGGTCTTTCTTCAGGTACTGTTATCTGTGCATTGCGTAATCTGAAATATACAAAATACGAGAAAGCAGTCAATGCCGGAAATGTACTTTTTGAGGAAAAATTTGCCGTCAACGGTACTCCCGAAGATAACGGTTTTAAAATCATAATCAACAACCCGAAAGATGAATTTACTGTATCAGGCGGCGTTTTGAAAATGATATGTTCAAATAAGCCTTACCGGGGAACTGCAATTCAAAAAAGAGTTCCCCTCCCTGCTCAGTGCGAACTTATTTTTGACGCAAACATCGGCATGACCGGCACAAGCGGAAATTTCAATAACGCTTCATTGAAAATTGAATTCGGCAATCTGCTCATGGCATTCCGCAACAGGCAATGGTGGTGTCATAAACCGTCCGAAAACAAATGGATTGTTCCCGCAAAAATCAAAAATAATGTCTGGAACACCTTCAAAATCCGCCTTGACGCCAATACCAAACGGGCTGAATTTTTCGTAAATGATATGACAACTCCCGTCTTTGTTGATGAAAAATGTGAATATGACCCCAAAAAACAATTCACCCTTACCATTGCAAATTACGGTCTTGCCCGCGGAACGATTGTCAATGCCGTGCGCAATTTGCGCATCATGAAAATTACAGGAAATACGAATACTCAAAAAAAAAATGATTTGAACGGAACAATGCTCTTTGTCGGAATGGATACGGACAAATATCAACTGGAAAAATATGCGGCAAAATTCGGCAAAGGGCAAATTTCCAAATTCTTTTTTACTACTCCCGCAGTCAATCTCAGCAACTCTTCAAATAAATACACCATCAACCCGACACCGCCGTTTCGCCCCGTCTCTCTGCCGAGCTGTGTCATCATGGCAGACATCCCGCTTGACGCTATCCCGCAATATGCTCAAAAACAAATACTTGAAGCGGTCAGACAAGGCGCATATCTGCTGATATTCAACGGACTTTTTACCTTGAATAAAGGCAATTTCCGCAAAACACCGTTTGAAAAACTCCTCCCCGTCACCGTCAATGACCCATGGACAAAACCGATTGCCGGAAAAGGTTCAAAAACAAGGTTCATAAATAACACTCTCGCCCTTGCCGCAAACGGCAAAATCATCGTCATAATGTCTACCGAAGGCGGCAATGAATTGCTGGAAAAGGGCATTTGAAAGGAACTAACCAAATGAAAAAATTCTTAATGTCAGTCGGAATTTTCACATTCCTCTTCTCGCTGTCAGCTGTAACAATCAATGAAAAATCAGAAAATTTCACGGTTACCAATGATTTTTACAGTGTAAGTTTGAATAAAGTTGCAGCTTATGCTTTGAAAATTGATAAAATCGGCAAAAATACAATTCCCTCCGCCATGGCAACACCGATTTTTGAAGTTGATAATGACCTGGAAAAATACGACGGCAGATACAATCCCGCCCCCGCTTCCGTCTCCCGCAGCAAGGCAGTTTGCAATATTCAAAAAAACAGTAGCAATGAAATCGTATTGCAAGTAAGTTATAAATTTTTCGGCGGCACTGTCACTGAAAATATGACTTTTGACAATACACCCGTTATCAAATATCATGTCAATATAAAACACACCTCATATTTGTACGCTCATTATTTCAGAGTTTTTATGATTCCGGGAGTAAAAAACGGCATTTTTCTGCCCGATATGCAGCGTGTTCAGGGCGTTTGGAACAGCAACGGCTCTGCTCTCAAAGGTCACGGCTACCGCGCCGCATGGTACAAAGGTAAAAAAATCGGCGTTGGTCTGGCTGTTGCACCGCAAAACGATTTGCGCGGCATTGAATATTCCATGCAAGGCGGTATAAAAGACGGCTGGGGAACTTCCCGCGCCAATATAAACGCAATTTTCGGCACACTCAATAAATACGGCAAAAGCGGAGAAAAAGACTTTAACTACGCTCTCATTCTCTGCAATTCCGCCGAAAATATGCGCCTGAATGCAGAAAAAATCGTCGGCAAAACTCCAGAATATGAATTCTTTTCATACAAACTCAAAAAACTTGCCGTCCGTCCCGGAGAAGATAATGCCATTATCACTGAAATACGCAATAACTCTGCACAAAAAACCGATTTGATTTTCAAATCCGGAGTCAGTTACAACCTCGATTCAGAGAAAATCCTCAACGAACACAAACTTTCTCTTGCCCCCAACGAGCGCAAAGTTTTTGAATTTCCCGTAAAATTTCCTGCCGATTTACAAAAAGGCGCAGCCATTACTTCCGAACTTATCACCTCTGACGGCAAAATTGTCGCTACAGCAACGGAATATTGCACCGTAACGAACCATTCATACCGCGATACAGGCTTCGGCATTATCAATGCGGCACAGGCATATCAGCAGGGTTCTGAATTTGCATGGAGCAGAAACTTCAAAAACAAATACGTCGGCAACTTTGAATATTACTGCTGGATGCCGTCAACGATTTTCGGTCTTGCCCCGAAAGAAAATTCATGGCGTCCGCACACCGAAGCAAAATATTTTTCTCTCATTACAAAAGATTTTTTGAAAAATCTCAACAGTGAAGCAAAAAAACAGGGCGTCGGCGTTTATGCCATGATAACCGGTTTATGGAACTACAAAATCGGTATACAGCACCCTGAATATCTGCAATACGCCAAAAACGGTCAACCGCTTATTTATAACGGCTCAATGCGTCCCGACGGTTCACGCCGCGCCACTCTCAAAGCCAACATGTTCTACCCCGACCGTGCGGAACAGTGGGGCAATGAAATGGCAGATTCCGTTGATATGTTCGGCTGGGCAGGCTGCCGCTGGGACTGGAATTTTCTGCCCAATGTCATGTCCGACCCGCTTTACATGGGCGAATTTACTGATGACTGGTACGATTACAGAGGAATTCCGCAGTCTAAACTTTTCCCGAATCCAGACAAAACCGGTGTCGAGTGTTTAAAGGCATGGCGCGCTGCAGTTGCCAAGCGACATCCGGACTTTGTTTACGGCACAAATTACGGTTCCTCCCCCGCTGAATGGGAAAAAACTCCGCTGTATCATAAAGAATCAGCAACCAATTCCGTCGTACTTTTTGAAGACATGCTCGATTATTCTGCAAGAAAATTCTGCACTTTTGAGAGCTGGGGCAGCGAACTTTTCAACCGCTGTAACCTCGTGCGCCGTTACGGAGCATCTCCTGTCGTCGGCATGATGCGCGGACTCAATCCCGGCAGTGTATCGTATGACCTTGCTCAATACACTTGCGCCGCCGCGGGCGTCAAATGGTGGATGGGACATGACTTGAATCTTTTGAGCGATGAGGATGAACGCAACCGCTTTTTATTGCGCTTTGCCGAATATTACTACAATCCGGAATTTCTCAAAAGCACAAGCAATTCCGTTAAATTACAGAAAAAATCAAGAATTCTCTGGCAACAATTCATCCGTGAACGCAAGCTCAAAAACGGTCGTGAAATCATCATGCCGCTTATCAATCTCCCCGAAGAAGACAACACCGTCTGCCGCCGCTATGACAAATTGAATACACGCAAAAACCTGACCTTCAATGTCTCGCTGCTCAATTCCGAAAAAATTGATTCCGTATGGCTCATGACTCCGCAAAATCCCGCAAAAGCAATCAAATTGCCGGTCAAAAACAGAAGTTTCAGCGTCCCCGAACTGCACAATACGGCAATGGTGCTTATCCGTTTGAAAGGAAAATAATATGAAGTTTGTCATACTTTTGCTTTTCGCCGTTTTATCTGCTTTTGCCGCAGATAAAACAGTTTTTTCTGAAAATTTCACCAAGCCTGACGCCTTGAAATCATGGCGCAAAGTTCAGAAAGCAGACGGGGCAAATTTCGTAATTGCTTCCGACGGATTGCACGTTGAACACAAACATTTGCGCAACGGCGGCGGCTTTATTGAACTCCCGGTCCCCCTTATCAAAAAAGGCAGACTGGATTTTGATATTGAAGTCGTCCTCCCGCGAGGCGGATCTCCCGGTATCGGGCTGATAGTTGAATTATACAATATTTCAACCTTTTTCCATGACGGCTGCCGTGACTGGCGCATGTATTTTCCGGAAGCCAATGCCAAAAGACTTCCATATTTCAATATTGAACCTGTCGGTCATCATAAAATTACAGGAATTACCCGCAACAAAAAAACTCACTGCCGTATCCGCTTTGATGAAGGAAACGACCTGGTTGAATTTTATGTAAATGACATGACCGACCCCGCTGCGGCGAGATATGATGTTTCGATTTTCGGACATGCTTTTTATCGCGGCGGATATCTGCGTATCGGTTCCTTCGGATATGCTCCGTCAAATTATTACACCCGCATAACCAATCTCACTCTTACTGAAGAAACAGCCGATACAGCAGTAAAAAATGTCCGTAATCAGATACTTGTCTTTGAAGGCATGGGGTCAGACCATTATGTTATGAAAAAACTTTTTGCCGATGATGTCAAAAACATACGCACATATCCCTGGCTGTCTCCCGGTGCGTGTCCCGGCAATTTCAACAATTATCAATACTTCAAACTTCCGGGTTATTCAACCATTGACAATGCAAAACTCATCGTTTTCAATGACGCGCCAAATGTGGCAAAGGCATTACAGAAAAAAATTCTTTCCGCCGTCAGTGACGGAGCAACGCTGTTGATAAACGGCGGTTTGTTTTCTCTTGCCAACGGCAATTTTGCCGATTCTCCAATAGGAGATGCTTTACCGCTTAAAACAAATAAGAAATGGATTCTTGCAGGAAATTCCCGAACACCGCTTGCAATAGACGGCACAAAAAATAAAGGATTGGTATATTACTATTTTCCGGCTGAACTTACTGCAAATGCCGAAGTCCTGTTCAAAGCAGGAAACATCCCGCTAATGATCCAAAAACAGTACGGCAAAGGAAAAATCATCGTTCTTTGCACTACCACAGCAGGTCCTGATACAAAAGACGCATTTTACCGCAACGGCTGTTTGCAGGAAATGCTGTCGGCGGCACTTCGCTGAATAACAACAGGGCTGTTGATTTCCTTGTTTTAAGGTTTTACAACAGCCCTGTTTTATTATACGCTTTATAAAAATCAGCTGAAATTTGCTGTACAATTATTTGACAAAAGCACTCATGACTTTGTTGACGGCATCGCCGATTTTTTCAATAACCCAGTCATCAGCAAGCAGAATATTGTTGCTTGTAACGAGGGCTGATTTCAGCATGACATCATCACATACGGGAGTTTCTTTTTTGACAAATTGATTTGCAGGAACATTCCAGACACCCATGCGGTAAAGCGGGAAACCCCAGCCGATATTGAAGTTAACTCCTTCTGCTTGCAATGCTTCCATAACTTTATCACGGTCAATGCCGTCTTGCAAATTTTTATGGTCAATAAGTATGCAGGGGAAATAAAATGCTCTTTCGTCGTCTTCGTATGATGATTTCTGAATTTTGACTGCCGGAGTATCTTTGATTTTTTCTGCCAGAATTTTCATTGATGCAATGCGCTTGGCTTTCAATTCGTCCTGATGCAAGAGCTGCTCATAGATAATTGCCGATTGAAATTCAGTCATGCGGTACTGATGGCAGATAAAGCCCTCTTCCGGCATAACTGTCGGATTGAAAATAGAAGTACCGATATGGCTGGCACGGAAAACACGGTCAACAAGATTTTCATCATTAGCAGTACAGCAGCCTCCCTCCCCCGCAGTCATAAGTTTGGAACTCTGAAATGAAAAACTGCCGTATTCACCCCATGCGCCTGCACCGGTATTTTTCTGCTTTGCGCCGTGAGCATGTGCGCAGTCTTCAATAACATACAATCCGTGTTTACGGGCGATTTCCATAATTTTCGGCATATCAGCCATTGCAGAAAACAAGTGAACCGGAATAATCGCTTTGGTCCTGGGAGTGATTGCCTCCTCAATGCGTGCCGGGTCAATACACAGAGTTTCAGAGTCAATATCAACAATGACCGGAGTTGCCCCGACATAAAGCGGAACTTCTGCCGTAGCGATCCATGAAACACCGGGAACAATAACTTCATCGCCGGGACCGATACCGAGGGCGAGCAAAGCACATTCCATAGTAACTGTACCATTGACCATCCAGACAGAATATTTTGCCCCCTGCCATGCAGCAAATTCAGTCATAAGTTTCTTTTCATAAAAACCTGAACCGCCCCAGTTGCCGGAACGGAAGACTTCCAGCAGTCTTGCTTCAGTTTCAGGATATTTAAGAGGCCATTTAGGCGCAAATTCAGCTGCGTTTTTTCCATCAAAAACAGGTTTTCCGCCATTAATTGCAAGTTCAGTCATTTTGAGCTTCCTCCAATTTTTTAAATGATTTGATTATAAAACTGCCTATATTATTTTGATATTTAAAACGTAATGAGTGCATGTAGCAATATATTTCATAATAGCCGTAAAGATTGGCCGGTGAAGAAATATCAGGATAACGTTTCGCACATTCTTCAGTGAAAAAATACATACCGTTACCATTGGCAACTGTACCGACAAAAGGAAATTTCGCGCCTGACTGCGCCAGAAGTTCCATACCGGTTTCAACATACAGTTCTCCCGGCACAAACATGAATTGAGCATCACCGAAAGATAATATCTGCAAGTCATAGCATGATGTAAAACTGTGTCCTTTTTCAAGAAGCAGAGCCATTTCATCGCACCGCTGAGCATTGATTGCCCAGTAGTCGCGGGAGGCTTGAGTTTCGCCTCTTGTCCGAAGCATGGCTGCATCTCTGCGCAAGTCATCGGCAGTTTGTTTTACAGTCGGAAATTCAGTATTGCGTCTGATAAAATCAATTTTTTCAAAATCAGCGGGACAGGCATTGGCAAAATCATTCTCCAATGCTTTCAAATATTCATCGGCAAGTTTTGCGGCGGAATTTTCATCCTTGTCCTTATTGCAATCCCATGCAGGCATCATATCGCCGGCAGGCCCTTGCAAAAAAAGTGAAAAATCAGCAATACCGCGCTCACGGATAAAACGATTGACTTTGCCCATCCAGTCACTGGAAGCATATTTGTAAAGTGAGCCGTTGTCGCAAGTCCCGTGTATTCCGTGGTTGTGAATAATAAGTTTCACAGACCCGTCAGCGCGTTTGAAACGCATATAACGCACAGCAGGATCGGTAATATTTCGTTCCATATCAACACGATTATAACTCAACGGTTTTTCCGGAACTGCTGCTCCCGCATCAGCACAAACAATTTCCTCTTCGGCATACAAAGCCTCCTGTGCAGTTTCCAATACAGTTTTTTTGTAATACTCCTGAAATTCAAAATTGCGTATTCCTGAAGTGTCGGGACTTGAATATGAAAGTGCGGGAGCAGAATGTGTATGTGTCGCAACAAAAGCAATACTGTCAGGATTCAAGCTCAATTTTGCCGCAATTTTCGCCCGCATTTCTGCTGCATAAACTCCGTCCGTGGTACAGATATCAGAGTAAATTATCATTGCCCGTTTTTCGCCGTTAAAAAATGAAAACGCACGGCAGAAAAGCTTTTCAATCGTACCGAGATTTCTCCGTCCCGCATACGGACCGTAACCGTACAACTCAACAAAAAGCGGAATTTGCAACTCTTTTTCCGCACATCCGATTTTAAACATATTCATCTCCATTGTCAGATAATTTTTTTCTGCTGATATTATACCATATATTTTGCGTTTTGTAAATACGCATATTCAGATAAAAGTTATCAAAAAACGATATTTTATAATATTTTTTTATAAAATTACTGGCAATTCAAAAAAAACAGATATATATTTATAACGGAAAGGGAAAATCAAATGTATTATGATGACTTGAATATAAAAGTTATTGTTCACCACTTTTTTCAGCCTGATAATCTCAATTCATTTTACACTCATGTAAACTCCATTGAATTTATCCGTTTCGGACAAATGAAGGTAGTACGCCGCAGTGATAACAAAACACTGAATCTCATCGGACCGGCAATTTACTGGCTGCATAAAAACGATACTTATGAATATTCCGACGGCAGTTCCGAACATTCGGGCAAATTTGTTGAACATCTCTATTGCGATTTTACAGGGGAGCGCAGTGAGCGGATTTTGTCTGCACTGGACGAACTTTTTCCTGACGGTTTTTTCATTCCTTATGCCCCGGACAATGTTACGGAAGATTTTTTCAATCTGCTGAAATTATACCGTATTGACCCTATCGGGAACTTGCCGGAAATCGGATTTATCATTGAAAAAATTGTAAATACTGCATATCAGTCAAACAGAAAAAATACATTGAATTATGATGACCGTTATGAATTGGATAAAATTGCAGAAAAACTTCGCAGTGACCCTTTTGCTGATTATGATTTTCATAATATTGCTGTTGAGAAAGGCTTATCCTCAGACCACTTTCGCCGTCTTTTCCGCAACAAACACAAACTGACCCCAAAAGAGTACCTTTTTCATCAGCGCATGATTCGTGCGGCTGAACTGCTTGAATTTGATAATGTCAGCATAAAAGAAATCGTTTATTCATGCCGTTTCAAATCATTTATTGATTTCTCCCGTTCATTCAAAAAATTCAGCGGGCTCTCTCCCCGCCGCTATCGCAGCAAAGTCAGAAGCCAAAGCCAATAACACAACCTCTGCCCTTATTGAGAGTCCGAATTATTTTTTGCAGGTTCCGACTCAGGCTCAGAAATGTATTCTGCACTATCGCGGATATATGACAAAAAGTATGATTTAAGCTGATATTATTTTTCAGTGGATTTTATATTATTACGGAAAGCTCGCGGAGATATGCCGTTTTTTTTCTTGAACCGAAGCGAAAAATAATTACTGTCTCCGAAACCGCAGGCGTATGCTATTTCAGAAATACCTGCATCCGTATTTTGCAGCATATCCACCGCATGATTCAATCTGATATGATTGAGATATTCCACAGGAGACTGGCCGAGCAGTTCCTTAAAAATCCGTGTTCCCACGGCAGTTGAGGTTTTCCCTGCATGAATTATCATATCACGGGTAATATCTTTAGCATAATTATTTTCAATAAACTGCGTCATGCGCGTCAGACAAACCATGTGCTTTGAATTTTTTTGCGTAGTTGCTGAATAACTGCGGGCAAGCATAATAAATAATTCCTGAAGTAAATTTAACATCATTATATCCCAGCCCGACTTTTTGCCGTCGAACTCATTTTTCATCTTATACAAAAGTGCGGATATCTGATCGAGCTGTTCAGGATTGAGAGTATGTTTATTGCGGAAATTTGTTCGTTCCCGCAAATTCGGCTCTGTTTCAAAAAGAGCTGTAAATCCTTGAATATTTTTAAATTTGTTCCAATCTATTTCCAGTTTATCATATTCAAAAAGAATATTAACAATACTCAAATTTTTCATATGAGTATAAATATGCTGCTGTCCCTGCTTAATCAGAAATACATCACCTGCGGAGATAACGGATTTCATGGATTTAGTTTCGTGTACACCGTTTCCGTCAAGAACAATAACCAATTCATCAAAATCATGATAATGCAGAATTTCATTGATTTGATTGTGAAAAACTATCTGAAAAGGCAGACCGTCAGATTTAAAATGTTGTTTTTTTGAATAGAAAGCTAACATATTTTTGTATCCTTATTTGTATTTTTGATATAAATATATATCTTTTTGATACAAAAATCAAGGTTTTTAAAAACTTTTTGTATTATATTATTCAAAGAAAAAAAGATTTCGGAGAACTTTTATGAATTATTTTTATGACTTTAAACTTGATGCCTGGAGTACGATTGAATTTATACTTGAAGGAAAAAAAGGCACAAAAGTTGAACTCGCTGTCGGCGAATGTCTTGCAAACGGTAAATTGAACCGTGACCCCGGCGGCTCAAGAATTTTCCAGACCAACGAAGTCACATTGAACGGAGGAATTGAAACATTCCGTTTCATGCCGAAGCCCGGCGGAGTACAGCCGATTGCTCTCAAATCACAGTTTGAATTTGAAATAATCCCGTTCCGCTATGCGGAAATCAACGGCGATTGCCGTGTAATTGAAGTCAAACGCACTCCGATTTATCCCGAAGAATTTGATGATAATGATTCGCATTTTGTTTCAGATGATGAACTACTGAATAAAATCTGGGAAATGTGCAAATATTCAATGAAGGCAACTGCACCTTTCGGAATGTTTATTGACGGCGAGCGCGAACGCCTTCCGTATGAAGGAGATACATATATCAATCAGCTGGGATGGTTCTGCAGCTGTTCTGACGGCACGATTCCCCGCAGAACGATTGAATTTCTTTTTGAACATCACACATGGCCGTTTGAATGGTTTCTCATCATGCCGCAGGTGGTCAAAGATTATATGCTTTACAGCAATGATACAGGATTTTTTGCAGAGATTGAAAATAAACTTGAGGAATGTCTGCTTTCTGATTTTCTTGATTCCGACGGACTTCTTGCTGAACATGAGGGCGACAGCAAATCCCGCCGCACTATCGTTGACTGGCCGCTCGGCGAGCGTGACAACTATGAATTCGGTAAAGTCAATCTGGTGTCGAACTGTTATTATTACCACGCATTGAATGTTATGGCTGAACTTTCAAACAAAGCGCATTACAAAAGAAAAGCTCTTGAACTTAAAGAAGTTATACGCAAAAAGTTTATGAAAAACAAAATTTTTGTTGACTCTCCCGAAAGTTCACATACCTCGCTTCATTCATCACTTTTTGCACTTCATTTCGGACTCGGAAATATTGCTGAATGTCCGGATATTGACAAAAAAGGCATGGCATGTTCCGTTTACGGTTCACAATTCCTTCTGGACTGCTGTTTTGCAAACGGCATGGCTCAATATGCAAAAAATCTGTTGCTGTCAAAGGACTTACGCAGTTGGTACAACATGATTGCCAAAGGAGCGACTATCACTATGGAGGCATGGGACGACTGCTTCAAACCCAATCAGGACTGGAACCATGCGTGGGGCGGTGCACCTGCAAATATCATTCCACGCCGTATTGCCGGTATCCGTCCGTTGGAATACGGATTCAGAAAATTCATATTCGACCCGCAAACTGCCGATTTGAAAAACTTTTATCTCAAACACCCGACCTGCAAAGGCGCAATCGAAGTGGAATTTGACAACGGCAGAGCCAATCTCACTGTTCCCGAAGGCACTGAAGCGCTGTTTAAGAATAACATTTTAGGTTTCGGCAAGCATTGCTTGAAAATATAAAACCTCCTCATACACAGAAAGGGAAAAAAATGAAAAAAAGTTTCACTCTCATCGAATTGCTCGTTGTAATTGCCATCATCGCAATTCTTGCAGGAATGCTGTTGCCAGCATTAAGTAAAGCCCGTGACCGTGCAAAATCCGCAAATTGTACCGCAAATCTGAAGCAGCTCGGTACATGTTTCGCCAGTTATTTAGCAGACAACCCCGCATATCCTCACGCCCGCAGAGTTCATAACAAAGACTACGGAGGTTTTTATGCTTCTGACCGTCTGACCTGGGCTCAAATTATGTATTATCTCGGCTATCTTCCCGACAGCTGTGTTGAAAATCCGAATGCGGACAAAAAGCAATATGCCACTCTCGGATTTCTCGTCTGCCCGAATTACCATATGGGGTCAATATATCCTTCTGAAGACCCCGCCAATAAATGCCATTATTCTTCCGGAACTTATCCTGCCTATACTTATAATTCATCAAACTCAATCCCCAATAAAGATACAGGCGTACTTGTACTCACCGGAACCGAAAAAGAACGAGGTGTCGCAGGCTCATACGAAAGCCAACTCCAAAAACCGACTGAAACAATTGTACTCAGCGACGGTGATGGAGGCTGGTTCCTCGGTTTTACCGATAACGGCTACAAATACACTTGGAAGCGTGTCGCAAAACGCCATGCAGGCAAATCAAACAACCTGATGGCTGACGGTCATTGTGAAGCAATCAAAAGCATTTATGACAATCAAAGACTTCTGTATGTTATAAAGGATTGAAATAATGAAAAAAATTTTTATACTTATTACTCTGCTTGCAAATGGTTTGATGCTGCATGCAAACCTGCTGGAAAATCCGCAATTCACAAGCAAAAACACTCACACTCCTGATAAATGGCTGCCTATTCAGAAAAAAGTTGATTTAAAAGTTTTCAACTGTCATGACGGGGTTTTAAGCATATCAGAAAAATCTTCATCATACGGCAACAATATTTCTCAATTTATTCCCGTTGACGGGCTTAAGAGTTATTATTTTGAATGTGAATACCGCTGTGACGGATTGAATTTCATCGGAGCGATAACCTATGATTTTTTTGATTCACAGAAAAAAAGGATAAATAAGTCAGAATATTATATTTTAAAAACAATCAAACCTCAAAATGATTGGAAAAAAATTGTTTATAAAATAGGCATTGGCAATCCTGACGTACATTTTATCAAATTGAATTTCTGCAATTACCGCAGCAAAGAAATGCTGGACAAAAAAATTCATTTCCGCAATCCGGTATTCAAAGCTTACAACGGCGAGAATTTAAAAATCAATACTAAAAGTACGACCTCATCGGCTCAAAAAAAACAAAAAAATGAAGTTATTGAACCGTTTCAACGGCATAAATTCATACATAAGCCATTCGGCATGACTTACTCTCTGGAGCGTGGCGGTGCAGGATTTTTCAGAGCTGAAACTCCGCATTTTGCCGGCAAAAAAGTCTCTCTTGCTGTACGTTCCGTAAAAGGAGTGAATTTTGAACTGTATCTTTATGACGGTCTCTCACATACAAGCTGCAAAATTAAGCCTGAAATGCGTAACGGAGAGTTTTTTTTTGACGTTGCAAACAATTTCCGCTGGAAAGAATGGGGCAATGCTCTGATTTTTGCCGCAGATAAAACTGCACCTGATAAATTTGATATTGAAATGGATTTCATTGTCAAAAACGGTCCTGTTTATAAATACAAAATTCCTGTTGAGCAAACTGCTGAAGTCGTTTATCCTGCAAAACTTCCTGAACATAATTTCCTGTACTCATATCACACCTTTCCGTTAATGCGTGTTCCGAAAGATAAAATAAAAGGAACATTACTTGAAAAATTGGAAAAAAGCTGGATAAATTGCGGATGGCGCCGTTTTTCCTTCAATCACATATTCGGTCAAATCCCTGTTCTTTCATTCCATTACAAAGGCAAGGCTCATAAAATAAAACCGGGACTTGCCCCTGACGGAGCGGAAACTCACTTTTACTGTGATTCAAGCTATAACTCCTTTTCTCCTGAATATTATGCAGAACTCCTTACCGCCAACAAAATTGCCGACACTATCAGAAATTCTTCCGTAATGTTTTGGGATTATGAACCTTATGTCGGCGGTGCAGTCACTTTAAGCTGCTACTGCGAAAAATGCCTGAAATCTTTTGCTGACACATATTCTCTGAAATCCGATATATCCCCCCGTGAAATACTCACAAAATATCTTGACAAATGGATTCGTTTCCGCTGTAAACAACGGAGTTTGTCAGTAATCAAAATCATCAAAGCAATAAAATTAATAAATCCGAAGGTCAAAGTCCTTTTCTGTTCAGCTCCGCTTCCGCCTGATTCTGAAAAAGAAAAAGAACTTGAATATTTGAAGTTTTACGGCATTGATATCAGAGAGGTTGATAAATTTGTTGATATTCACGCCTCAATGAATTATACTCCTGCATTGGATTATTACAAAAGTCTTGAACGGGAAGCAAAAGAACTGAAAAGTCAGCGCATGATGATTTTCAGCAATTCATGGGAAGATATTTCCAATATGCGCCCAAAACGTGTTGGTTCACATCTTTTTGCAGCCATGTTCATGGGGTGTAATCCGCCGTTTATCGGACAGGGACTTTTTCTTGCTCAGGGAACATTGCTTGCTCAGTTGAAAACAACTGTAAATGATGTTGCTTCAACAGAAAAATACTGGTATGGCAGTGAATATGATTTTGACAAACTTCCGTGGCAGTCACTGTACATGGCAGACGGCAACTTTTACATGCTCGGCAGAAAAAATAAATCAGGCAAAATTCTTTTTCTGGTCAACAACCATGAATTTGAAACAATTTATATAAAACTGCTTTATAACAAAGACCAATTCAAAAATTTTTATGATTTGATAACCGCCAAAGAACTTATTCCCTGCGAAAACGGTGTTGCAGTTGCAATTCCTCCGCATTCTTACCGCATGATAAAATGCAGTATCAACAAAGAGCCGTTATCCTCAAACGGTGTAATTCATTCCGAAAAAATTGTTCAAAAAGCAGCTTCTCTGCTGAATGAACAGCAAGCTGCTTATAAAGCATTATCAAAGTATAATATTCACTGCCGACGCGTGGGCGAAAAATATGAAGTCGCCATGCCGACACAGAAAGTAATTTTCAATCTCAACAACGGAGCTGAAGCCGAATGGTTTATAAAAGGTGAAAAAATTATGACTTTCGGCAAAGATTCATTCATCGAAAAAGACGGCAACGGCAGTTATATATCTGATATTCCCGTCAAACTTGACAGCTGTAAAATTTTTACCGACCGTGCTGAATGCATCTTTTCTTACCGTGTTGCAAATGAAAAATACCGTGAATTGAGAATTAGGAAAAAATTTACCGTAAATAAAAATTCCGATTCCGTAACCGTAGATGTTGAAATACTCCCTGAAGGAGGTTTCAGAAACTTCCGTTACCGCATGAACAATATTCTTGCAATCGGCAGCAGCAAAAAAAGTTCATCCGCATACCATACCGATATAACTTACCTGCACGGCAATATCAATGACAAAAACGGCAACACAGTCGTTTTCGCAGATGATAAATTGAACTCACTTCCACTCTCTCAATATATCAGAAAACGACACCGGCTCAACTCAAAAACAATAACCGCAGTTTCAATGCGCTCAAATGAAAAAATCGAGATTAATACTTCAGATAAACCCGATTTATTTTTCTGCTGGCGTTATGCAGGAAGTGCAACTATTGAGCCTGTTTATCCTGCCGCATATCCGACTGAAGATCCGCATCTGGTAAAAAATTGGCACACTCAAATCAATTTCAAATACAGCAAATAATTGTAAAAAATACACTCTGTTCCCGGTTGCAAGGGGGCTGATTTCGCCCCCTGCACTCCCTTATTGAGAACAGAGTATTTAGTAAAAATTATTCTGCGGATGTTTTATTTTCGGCTTCTTCCGCCATGAGAATCATTTCGACGGGGGTGAGATATTTTTTCTTATTATTACACTCTTTGCAGCAGACAACGACGTTGCCTTTGGTGGATTTGCCGCCGCGTACGACAGGAACGATATGGTCCATCGTCAACTCTTCAACAGCAAATTTACCGCCGCAATAATGGCAAATACCCTTGCGCAAAAGCTCTTGAAAAAAGGGACTTTTGCGCAATTCACGGGCTTTTTCGCGCTCGCGTTTGATATGACGCTCGTCGCGATGAATTTCAATATAATCGTCCATTAACCGATGCTCACGCCTGACGCCATTTCGCCGTCAGTGGTTATGAGTTTCAAGTTTTTACCGTCTTTGGCGGCAAGAAGCATACCGCAGGATTCGACACCGCGGATTTTGGCGGGCTTCAGATTAGCGACAATGACGATAGTTTTGCCGATAAGCTCTTCAGGCTTGTAATAAAGAGCAATACCTGCAACCAGCGGACGGATTTCTGAACCGACTTCAATTTTGAGTTTGAGAAGTTTATCTGCTCCTTCAACTTTTTCAGCTTCAAGGATTTTTGCAGTTTTAAGCTGAACTTTGCAGAAATCCTCAATAGAAATAAGTTCAACGACGTTTTCAGCGGGAGCTTTTTTCTCGGCTTTCTTTTCCGCTTTGGGAGCGGGAGCGGGTGCAGGTGCGGCTTCCTCCTGCAAACGGGGGAACAAGGGGTCACTGTCCTGCATGGTGCAGCCGACGAGAATTTGAGCGTCTGCATCAAGCAAGTCAATGCGGTCGGAAGCAGGTGCGCCGAGAACTTTCTGCAATTCAGCCATTTTTTCAGGCATAATCGGAGAGAGCAATACTGACACATGATAAACTGCATTGGCGGTATTGTAAAGAATTGTTGCCAAACGCTCAGTTTCGCCTTTTTTGGCAAGTGTCCACGGTGCAGTTTTTTCCAGATAGCGGTTGCCGGCACGGACAATTTCCATAACGCTGTCAATACCCTGGTCGAGTTTCATTTCAGCAATGGCTTTTTCCATAGCGGCTTTGCCGGCTTTGACAGTATTGAGCAGTTCAGTATCATCTTCATTGAAAGCACCGGGCTTGTTGACCAGACCGCTGCTGTGACGCAAAGTCATTTTGAGAACACGGCTGGCAAAGTTGCCGAGGTCGTTGGCAAGGTCGTTGTTATAACGCTTGACAAAAGATTCCTCTGTAAATGAAGCATCCTGTCCGGGAGCCATAGCCGCCAGCAGATAGTAACGGAAAGCATCAACGCCGCATTTGTCAACCATATCCATCGGATTGATAACGTTGCCGAGAGATTTACTCATTTTTTCGCGTCCGGTAAGCCACCAGCCGTGAGCAAAAATAGTTTCGGGCATTTCAACATTCATGGCCTTGAGCATTGTGGGCCAGTAAACAGAGTGAGTAGTCAGAATATCTTTACCGATAAGGTGTTTTGATGCGGGCCACCATTTTTTGAACATTTCTTCATCTTTTTTGTAGCCGACGCCTGAAATATAGTTGATGAGTGCGTCAAACCAGACATAGCAGACATAATCTTTGTCAAACGGCAGTTCAATACCCCAGCTCAAGCGGGATTTGTGACGGGAAATACACAAATCTTTCAGCTCTTTTTTCAAGAAGCCCAAAGTCTCATTGGCGCGGAATTCGGGCATGATGAATTTGGGATGACTTTCAATATAATCAATCAGCCACTGCTGATATTTGCTCATGCGGAAAAAGTAGTTGCTTTCAACAATTTCAGTGACTTCACGATTACATTCGGGGCATTTTCCGTCAACGAGGTCTTTTTCAGTCAGAAAGCGTTCACAACCGACGCAGTAGTGACCTTTGAAGTCGCCTTTATAAATTTCGCCTCTGTCGTAAAGTTCCTGAAGAACTTCCTGCACAACTTTTTTGTGGTCGGCATTGGTTGTGCGGATGAAATAATCATTGGTAATACCGAGGCGTTTCCACAAATCTTTGAAACGCTCAACTGTTTCGTCACAATGCTTCTGCGGGTCTTCATTACGCAATTTTGCCGCTTTTTCAACCTTTTGACCATGCTCGTCTGTACCGGTCAGAAAAAATGTCGGAATACCCAGTGAACGGTGAAATCTCGCCAGTACATCAGCAAGAACTGTCGTGTAAGCATGTCCGATATGCGGTTTGTCATTCACATAATATATCGGCGTCGTTACATAAAATTTATCCATAAAAAACTCCTTTTTTTGATAATTTTGATTTCGGGAAGGAAAAACCTTTTGAGGAAAGGTTCTTTCCTTCCCGAACCCAACCTTTTCCAAACCTTTTTAAATACGCTTTTTATTTTCTGCAAAATAAAAAGCGGTTAAACCCAAAATAATATTATTATATAATATAACAGGAAAAGAGATTTTTTCAAATTAAAATTCCTCAAACTCCTTATTTATCATTCATATTTCAGTATATAAAATTTTAAAGCCGAGCCGCATGATTCGGCAAGTCCGGCATAATACTCATAATCCTGTGACGCTTCAGGGATGAAAAACGGAATTGAACGGACTGCCTGACGGTTGGAATTATCAATAAAATCCTGATTGAAAAAAGTGTTGAAAATGTAACATTCATCATTTTTGTAAAGCAGACGGCGAACCGCAGAATACTGCTGTTTGGGCATGAAAACTATAAATGCTACAAGAGAAGATTTTTTGCGGAAAAATTGTTTATCAAGCGGAGCCAAATAGTATGCAGACAAGTGATAATTGACATTGAACGCCTGTTTCATAGAGAAATCAACAGCAGGCGCGGGAAGTAAGAGTGTTTTCTCCGAATTATCCTCTGCAAGGCAGGAAATTTTCTGTTTTTCAGGTGAGATAAAAGCTGCCATCATCAGCTCTTTTTCAGTTCTGACGGCAAGATTGAGCGCAGCATCCTTGTAATTGACATAAATCGGATAAGTATCTCCGGCAGGATATACCGCATACCAGTTTTGAGGGAGATTTTTCTCAATTTGCGTTACAAAATAACGCCAGTCAGGAGGAGAAATACGGGAAATTTCCGTTTGCAGCATAATCAACGGCGCACACAAAAGCAAGGTCATAACAAGTTCAATATATCTGATTTTATAAAACCTTGCAGCAATAACTTCAAGCCCTCTCGCCGCCGAGAAAAGAACAACCGTAATCATCGGCGAATAAACCCGTTCAGGTCCGCACTTGGTCGCAAGGATTGAAAGGAAAGTCAACACCGCAAATGTCATGCCGAACCGCAGAAATCTGTCTTTCGGCCGCAAAATCAATGCGGCAATTACAAGTATCAACGGCAAAGTCAAATTCAAATCATAAATCAAATGCCCGACACTCTGAAAAAAATGCGGAATTGAAGTTATTTTAAAACCGAACTGCTGTGCCTTGACGATTTTTTCCCAATTCAGCCCCAGCCACAAGGCGCCGACTATAATAAAATCCGCACCCGCCGCAAACAGAAACAAATTCTTTTTAAGCTCACTTTTCCAATTTTTCCACCTGAAAAATGCACAGAGATACGCCCCGGCTGCCGCACAGACAAACACCAATCCGGAATAAACCGTAAACAGCGTTGCCGCCGCAGTCACAAAAACTCCGAATGCTTTGGCTATTGACGGTTTGCGTGCATATTCAAACAGCAAAAACACCATCGCCGCCACAAAAAACGCCTGCATGGAATACCCGCGAGCAGTATTGGAATAATGCACAAAATACGGCGAAAAAGCACACAATGCAACACTTGCGATTTTCGCATATTTTGAGTACAAAAACCTCTTTGCCCACCACAAAACAAGCAGAAGCGTTCCAATTCCCGCAAACAACGCCGCCGACCGCAACGCAAAACT
>JAZOSO010000209.1:0-4712 GCA_045657185.1 Victivallaceae bacterium
TTGGCGTAAGATTTCAGCGGCAGAAAGTCCAAATCCATGTGAACGATGTCTTCCGTTGCTTTCATCATCTGACTTTCGGCAATCCACAATGCGGTTTTGGCAACCGTTACGGCAAAGTCATTGATTTCAATTCCGTAAAACTGCCCGATACCGACTTTTATCGGATTGAAAACAAAGTCTGTATGTCCTGTCGTATTCAGATTTTCAAGCACGATATTTTCAAGTTTTCTCAATGATAAATAAGTCTCAGTCAGAAAATTACCGGAACCGCAAGCAGGGTCAAGAAAATTCAGACTTGAGATTTTATCCTGAAAAGCAAAAAGTTTCTTATTCCTGTTATTTACCGTTTTTATATTCAGAATTTCCTCAAGTTCATTTTTCAAATCATCCAGAAAAAGCGGGTCGATAACTTTATGGATATTTTCAATACTGGTATAATGCATACCGCCTGAACGGCGGGTTTCAGGATTCAATGTACTTTCAAAAACCGCCCCGAAAATCGTCGGTGAAATTTCACTCCAGTTGAAATCATCACTCGCTTTCTCCAACAGCAAATTCTTAACGGCTTCATCAAACTGCGGTATTTCAATCTCACTTTCGGCAAAAAGTCCGCCGTTGACATACGGAAACGCCGCCAAATCTTCATCAAGATACGGGTCCCGCTCCTCCTCTTTTGTATCAAGGACTTTAAATAAATCAACCAAAGCCCGGCGGATATCTCTCGGCTCAAATCTCATCAGATAATCATGGAACTGATTTTTAATTCCGAAAATCCCCGCATCTTCAGCATAAAGACAAAACACCAGCCGCACACAAAGCATATTCAGTGATTTAAGCGTACTTTCTGCCGTCGGGTCATGATAATGTTTCAATATCGCCTCATAAATCTGTCCGACAATTTCCCCCGCCTTGATTGAAAGTTCCATTTCATGTTTGAGATGCGCTTTATTTATGTCAGTCAGAAAATTTAAGCGGTAATACTCTTTCGGCAAATCAGCAAGTTTTATAATTTCAGGTTCATCATGCGGTCTTTCCATATCGTGAACATGAAATTCCTGAAAATTGCAGACAACAATATAACGCGGTTTCTTTGAAAGTTCCAGTTCATCTGCATAACGCTTTGCCTGCTGATACGGTGTCAGCATTGAACCGTCAGACTGTTTTGCAGCTTTATTCAAATCAATCCCTATACTTTTCTGCTCAATCATTACCCGTGTTTCCGAAATATAAGCGTCAATAAATGAGGTGTGTCCCAATGCAACCTGCGTTTCAAAACTGATAAATTGAGCAGGATTTGCAACTCCGCAAACCATTTGCAGTAATTCAATCCAGAAAGCATGAGTTTCTCCCTTTTCATACCCTCTGCCATTCCATTCTTCAACAAATTTTTTTGCAGCACTACGCCGCTGAGCATCTGTCAACATAAAAAACATCTCCCGAAATAACAATTAAAAATATCATTCTCAAAATATAGCATCTTGCAAAATTATTACAAGTTAAAAAACGGATTTTTCATTTTACAGATAAAGTCTCTGTTCCGGAGATGAAAGATAATTTGACATAAAAACTTGAAAAATACTTGATTTTTGCAAAATATATGTTATTTTCTCTATATCAAAAGAAAGGATATTATTTATGAGCATTTTCCGCTATTATTTAATGTTATTCATCGGAGTATTTATTCTTATCAGTTTTTTTATTCTGATAGGTTCGCTTTTTGTCGCACTTCTGCCGATAATCATACCCGTCACTGTAATTCTTATTCTTTTTGCATTGTTCAGCGGCCGCAAGCGTACGGTTGTTTTCCGCGGTACTGAAGAACCGCAACCGCCGCCCCCCGCTTCCGAGGATACCATTGACATCACCGCCGTTGAAGTCAACGAACAGAAATAAGTCAGAACCTGTTAACTGTATATTGAAATCAGATATAAAAAAGCCGCCGAAAGCTGTTTAAAGTTTTCGGCGGCAAATTGTAATTCAGTTTTTAACTTATGCGATATTGAAAACTTTTTCAAGGTCAATTTTTGCATCAACATTAAGTGTAATAAGTGTCTTGGTATGATTGATGCCGTAAATATCATGGGTCATGCGGGTTGCGATAACATCTGCAAGTTCAGCATTCGTTGCTACGCGAATCATTACGACAAGGTCATATTCCCCGGCAACGGTGTAAACTTCAGTAACACCCGGAAGTTTTGAAATTCCGTCAATCGCCTGACGCAGTAAAGCTCTTTCGACATTGACCAAAACAATTCCTGTAACCATACGGCACCTCCTGTTTTTTATTATTTGTAAATAATACACTTTGAAGAGAAAATCTCTACCTGTTTTGTATATAGCTCACAAAAACGCTTTTGTCAAGTCTTTATTGAAAAAAATATCATTTTTTTTTGCAATCCGCTGAAAATACAGTATATTATACCCAAAAGGAGTTACTATGAAAGTTAAAGTTGCACAATGCTATGACGACGGTGTCGCTACAGACATCAAATTTATTGAGATTTTGAAAAAATACAATGCAAAAGCCACATTCAACCTCTGCCCCGGTGCATTGCCGGCAACGGAACGCATTGAGCCTTTCCGGGTTGACCCTGCCGAAAATACCTGGTCATACAAAGGCTTCAGGGGCGGTTATGTGGCTCTTTCGGAATTGACTGATATTTACAAAGGTTTTGAAGTCGCCTCGCACTGCTGGGAGCACGAAAACGCAGGAGTTGTTGAAGATAAAGTATTTATTGACTCCGCGGTACGCACCAGAGATTTTCTGGAAGAACTTTTCAACCGCCCCTGCCGCGGTTTTGCCTATCCCTGCAGCCGTCACACTCCGAGTACCGAAAAGCTCCTTGAACAAGCAGGCTTCGCCTACGCCCGAACAGTGGATAACACCGACGACATCCGCAAATGTTCAAGTCTGATGATTTTTAATCCGAACTCTCACTTCATGGCACCCGACTTTATGGAAAAATTTGAAAAAGCCAAGTCAACAGGCATGTTTTACTTTTGGGGGCATACTTACGAACTGACCGACGACCCGAAACTCTGGGAAGAATGTGAACGCCGCATCGCCGCCCTCTCATCCGACCCGGATGTTGAATGGGTCAATGTTATCGACCTCGCCGATGAAATAAAAAAAACAGTCTGTATCTGAAAAGTTTTGTTCCGAATATAGTTTTTTGCAAGGCGGGTGATACATCCGCCGCCCTCATGCAACACTTCAGTTGATTTTATAAACCATTTCGTTGGCAACATCAGTGAAGCCGAATTTTTCGTAAACCGGTTTGCCCATATCAGAAGCGTTGAGAAACACCTGACAGCAGTCAGCTTTGCGGGCTTCTTCGACCAGTATGGCAACAATTTTTCCTGCAAGCCCCCTGCCACGGAATTCAGGAAGTGTGTACATATTCAAAAGACAGGCACTTCTGCCGTTCGGAACAGAGTAGCTCGGAGGATGATTATGCAGACAAATTCCGCCGGTTGCAGCAGTTTTACCACCGATTTCAGCAATAACTCCTATATAAGAACCTTCTGAAAGACATTTTTTGAAATAATCAAAATTAGTATTACGGAAAGCCTCCATATCTTCAGGAGGCGGAACTGTTTCCCGCTCTTTGCGCATCTGCAGCCGCAAATCTGTCAAAAGCTCAGCATCTGCTGCTGTTGCCAAACGAATTTTCAAATCATCACTCATAAACTCCTCCGTTTTCAGTTTTTATAGTAATATACAGCTGAAAAAATAAAAAACAAGCGGAGATAACTTTACCTCCGCTATAAAACATTATAAATTTTATGTATTTTATTTAGTTGATACACTGCAGATGCGGTCGTCCCCTTCAACATACCAGATTTTTGTCAATCCTGAATGGTGGGTATAAATCTTTTTGACCTGATTTACATCCATAGATTCTGTATGACCGTCAAAGAACCAGATATTGGCGCGTTTGTTGTGACGGAACATGTATGCTGTCGTACCGCCTGCGGAAACATAAAAAGCTTGCAAACCTGTGGAATATATAATACTGTCTGCCAATCCCCAGGCATATTGCATATTATCACCGATTTTACGCAAGTCAATATAATAAGAATCGCCCTCTTTCTTTGACCAGTCTGCTTTCCAGCCGTAGTGGGGATGGTCTGCACGGGGATGAGCAAAAACACTCTGCAAATGCTCTGCGGCGGTTCCTTCCCACGGCTGAACCAGTGCGGCAGGGCAGGTATTTGCCTTCCAGTGATAATAACTCAATGCACGCAGTCCTGTCGGATACATATATGCAGGATTGTCACTCAGCCACATATTATAGTAAAAAGTGTCAGCATCGCGTTTTGCTCTGTTAAGCAGCATATCATTATTATCCTGTGCATAACCGAGAATTCCGAAACCGACCTGACGCTGATTGCTTTTGCAGGCAGCATTGCGTGCGGAAACACGAGCCTTGTTGAGTGCAGGAAGCAGCATCCCTGCAAGAATGGCAATGATTGCAATTACTACGAGAAGTTCAATAAGTGTGAATGACTTTTTCATAATTTATCCCTTTCCTTATTATTATTTTTCTATAAACATATTCGGTGACTTCCACGGAGCAACAGGAGGTTTACCGAATGAGTGAGCTTTTTTCCAATTACTTTTGTTATCAAAAGAAAACATGGTATCGCTGCCTGACGGATATTTTTTGCCGTTGACTTCGATTTCATAAACCAAACCTGTCGGACCTGTG
>JAZOSO010000210.1:0-4064 GCA_045657185.1 Victivallaceae bacterium
ACAGAAAGGATAAAAATATGAAAAACAACCTTAAAAAACATGACAGAATCCATACTATCGGAAGTTTCACTTTGATTGAATTGCTTGTTGTTATTGCCATCATTGCCATTCTTGCCGGGATGTTGTTGCCTGCACTCAACAAAGCCCGTGAACGCGCAAGAAATGCCGCATGTATCAGCAATTTGAAACAAGTCGGCATCACTCTTGTTATGTATGCGGCTGATTGTGACGGTTATTATCCTGCATGGCACACATCAGGGCCGTGGTATCAGCTGATTTCAGGCGGCTGGTTAACTAACCTCAAAATATGGGACTGCCCCGGAGATGTCACCAGAACTCCCGACCTTGCAGAAGCAGGTTCTTATAAAAATTATGCATGGACTCAAATGAATACTAAAACTGTAAACCGCAGTTATGCTATTGAATCCCGTTGCGGTTCAATGTATAATACCGCAACTTTTTATACTCCGTATCGCCCGGAAACTGCAAAAGGTGCAGGCGGCGGCAAAAAATTCCCGATTTGTTATGATACTCATCCTGCCTCCGGCACATCAGGTTTGAACGGATTATTCGGAGTTGATGCCGGCAATTATTATACTCAACATCACGGCGGACGGGTAAATATTCTTGTTTCTGACAATTCTGTTTTTTCATCTCCGAAAGTCAATACAACTACTGTTTCCATGGTTCAACTCAATTCTTTTGATAAAGGGTTCAATAATTTGAGTGTTTCAAAATTCAAAACAGACGGAACTCCACTTTGATAATTATAAAAGGATTTCCAAAATGAAGAATAAATTTATCATCCTTATCTGTGCGTTTTTTTGTGCCGTAAATCTTTTCGGTGCGCGCATGACGGAAGTCGGTGTCGGTGTTTATATCTATGATCATTTACTTCGACGCTGTGCCGATTCATGGGGGAAAGATCACAAAGATTTTGCGGCGGAACATTTTGCCATTCTTGAAAAAAACGGTGTCAATGTCATCCATTTGGCATTGGAAAGTCTTGACCTTTTTGAAAATCTTTATCTGCCACTTCTTGAAAAGCACAAAATCAATGCTTTGATTCAGATAAATTATGCCTACTTCCGCAATAACGGCGACTGGACAAATCCGAAATTCATGGACAGAATGGCAAAAAAAGCCGCAATTATAATCAACAAGTACAAAAATCATCCCAATGTCGTTGCTTTTTCAATCCGTGAAGAAGCCGGACGCAATCAGATGAAACTTATTTCTGATTATTACAAAAATATTTTCAAATATACCGGCAAAACTGATACTTTTATCTGCCATAACGACATCGGTGCTGCCAGAGCGCACATTGAACCTTATCCTGAAATTTTCGGTACTGACCGCTACAACTTCTATTTCAGCGGCGGCAAAAATTATTATCTGGCAAGTCCGTCCTATGCAATAAACTGGCTGCGCGGACAGGCAATTGATTACAGCCGTGAAGCCGCCAAGCGTAACGCCGATTTTATGATGGTACTTACATCCGGCGGTTCTCTCATGTGGTTTGATGATATGGAACTCGGCTTCCCCGATGCCGATGTCCGTGCCCAAATGCAGAAACTTGCCGATGATGAAAATATGGGCTGGTTTAAACTCAAAACAGGTCAGCCCGCTTACTGGAAATGGTACAAAATGCCCGCAAATTGCCTCAAAGCATGTATGTGGGTCAGTGTACTTGAAGGCGCAAAATATATTACTTTTTACTCATACCGCCCGATGGAAAAAGGTTATGGTGATATTGATACTATCGGCAGTCTGGTAAAAAGAGCCGCCCGCCGCCGTTACAGTTCAGCTGACTTTTACACTCTAGCAGGACACCCCGATAAACCCAATCCGCAGCTTGCTGAATTTGCTGAAACTGCCAAAGAATTGAAAGTTTACGGCAAGCTCATTATGAAAATGAAAAAAGTTGTCGATGACAAAAATCCCGCAGTCAGAGTTATCAATTTTCCGTCACATTACGCTCAACGCTTTACCGTTGACGGTATCAAGGGCAATATTACTGTCATTTGCAACGTCAAAGTTGGCACATGGCCCAATGACAGCCGCAATTTCTTCCGCAAAACCGATAAAATCAAAATCGGCAAAGACGGCGAAATGGTCGGCTATGTCCCACGCAAAGGCGAAGATATTATGACTGTTTTCCCAAAACTTGCCAAAGGCGAATCCTTTTTCAGACTCGATAACATGCAGAAAGTCAAAGGCTTCAAAGTCGGCATTAAACCCGGCAGCGGGATAATGCTTTTCACCGGCACAGAAGCAGAATTCAATAAACTTCAGAAACTTTTAAAATAAGGAGAAATATATGAAAAAAAGTTTGTTGTTGCTCGGAATTTTCGGAGCGTGTTCACTTTTCGGGGCTGATTTTTTCATTAATGATGCCAAAGTCACAAACAATTTTGCAGAAACAGATACAGAATGGATGTACTCGCAAAAAATTGACCTTACAAACACAAATTTTCCGGCAGAATTTAAAATTCCTGCCACCGTCATCCGTCGTCATCCCAGTTCAAAACACGTCGCAGGTTACAACGGTAATCTCATTGTCAAAGTGAAAGCGCCGACTCCGATAAAAAGTTTTGACATTAAAGGAAAAATTACCAATTTCCCCGATAAAATCGAACGTGAAGCCGCTTTCAGTTACTCTCTTGACGGTATCAATTACACCACCGTTGAAAAGAAAAAATTCGGCGGCAAAAATCCCTCTTCCGTTACTGTCGGCGGTAAAATCGACCTGCCGGCAAATTATGGAGTCATTTTTTTGAAGTTTGAACGCTTCTACAAAAAAGGCGACCGCAACGGTCAGTACGGCAACATTCTCTGGAATGTTTTTGACTTGAATTTTTTCGGCAGTACAGCAGATAAAAAAGGCATAAATTTTGACATTAACAAAAAAATTCCGGAAATCGGCTATTCTCAAAATGGCTCCAACTGGCAGTTTGAAAGAATTTATAACCTCGTCAATGATGCCGTCGCTCCCGAACTTGGTATTACTGATAAACATATCCGCAAACATCCGACTTCAAAACATATCAGAGGCTACAACGGCAACATCATTCTTGCCGTTAATGCGCCCGGAACAGTCAAATCATTGGACTGCAAAGGTTCAATCACCAACTTCCCTGACAACAAAGAGCGTTTTGCTTCATTGAGTTACTCTCTTGACGGCAAAAAATATACAGAAATCGTCAAAAAGCCTTTCGGCGGCAAACACGGTTCAAGACTTACTCTGAACGGCAAAACCGACTTGCCAGATAATGACGGCAAAATTTTTATCAAATTTGAACGTCACTGCCAAGCAGGCGATCGCAACGGTCAGTACGGCAACGTCCTCTGGCAGAATTTCCATGTCAAACTCAACGGCAGTACGACTGTTGCAGAAGAAAAAGCTCCCGTTGTCTCTGAACAGCCCGCTGAAGTTAAAAAAGTTGAACCCGCAGTAAAAGTTGAAGTCAAAGACAGCAAAGTCAAAGCCGATTTGCAGAAAATCGCCGACCATGTCAGCAAAAAAACAAACGAACCTTGGACTTGGGTCTTTTACGGAGATTCAATTACCCATGGTGCAGCTCATACTCACGGCTGGCGCAGTTTTCCTGAAATTTTCCATGAACGCGTCCGCTGGGAATATCACTTGAGCAAAGATACTGTTATCAATTCAGGAACAAGCGGCCAGTCAACTCTTGAGCTGCTGGATAAGAATGAATATCAGCGCAGAATCAAACGCTACACTCCGCAGGTCGTTTTTGTCCTTATCGGCATGAATGATACCGTCCGTTCCAAAACAAAAGACCCCGCCGTTTTTCGCACCAATCTGGAGGAACTTGTGAAACGTCTGCAAGCCGATAAAGCTATCGTCGTTCTGCAAACTTCCAATACCGTCAATGTCCGTCTTGAATGGGGCGAAAAACACAATTATGTGCAGCGTTTCAAGGCTTTGCCTGCTTATAATGACATCATCCGTGAAACCGCTGCAAAATACAGCACCATTCTCGTTGACCACGATGCTCACTGGCGCAAAAATGCCGCCGATTACCATACACTCAAATCAT
>JAZOSO010000211.1:0-12094 GCA_045657185.1 Victivallaceae bacterium
GGTTAATGTAAGTTTTGTCGATGTGCATGTTGCCGGAGAAAAACTTACGGTTTCTCAAAAAGGATATTTTTCTGAAAAAGAGAATTTGGAAAAATATTTTGTCGGTTGGTTCGGAAAATCTCTGACTGACGCCCAAACTTATTTTACTTTAAAAAAATGAAAAGGAATTTATTTGTTTTATGAGTAAAATTGCTGCATATATCAATAATATTGAGATTTCCGTTTTTGCCAAAGCAAAAGCGGAAATAATACAAGAGTTTTTGGAAAGGATGGATGGGGTTCGTGGAAGGAAGGAAGAACCTTTTTGCAAAAAGGTTTCCCTTCCTTCCCTGATTCCCTTCACCCTGATCGAACTCTTGGTCGTCATTGCCATTATTGCAATTCTGGCGGGGATGTTATTACCTGCATTGAATAGTGCGAGAGAGCGCGGCAGAAGTGCGAAATGTGTCAGTAATTTGAAGCAGCTCGGCACGGGAAATATGCTTTATGCGGCGGATTATGACGATTATTTTATGCCGCAGACTTATGATTGGGCGACTTTCTGGTGGGGCAAAAAAGTAAGTGACAGTGAATATGATTTTGAGGCTGGTTTTATCGCTCTTTACCTCGGGCAGAAAAACGGTGACGGTGTTTTTGATTGTCCGTCACTGCCTTTCGGAAAATATAATTCTTTAAGTTCAAATCTTTCTTACCGCACCACAGTTTACGGTTTGAACGGTATCGGAGTTTGTCCGCCGGCTTCGGGTGAGGGCGGAACAGCGGCATGGCAGAGAGTCGGCAGTATAAAACGTGTTTCTGAAATATATCTTATTGCTGACACTGCTCAAATTCTCGGCTCATCGCAGGAGATAAACAGCACTTCGTATCTTGACGGACCGCTTTATCCGCAGTGGGGCGGTTCGGGCTTCAGTGATAACAAGGCATACTCAACTATGCACTTCCGCCACAGTAAAAAAGCCAACATCTGTTTTGCTGACGGCCATGTAAAATCTGAAAAAGCAGAATATGTTGCCAAAAATCATTCAACAGGAGATATCGGTTATGCAGGTGATGAAGAAAATTTTATTCCTTATTCTTATTAACGGGGTGTTTATACTGACGGCGGAAGAACGTATTATTTCGCTTTCGCCCGCATTGACGGAGCTGGTCTGTTACCTCGGCTGTGAAAAACAGCTTATCGGCCGCAGTGATGTTTGCAATTTCCCCGAAACTGTCAGAGAAATTCCCGTTGCAGGACGCTTCGCCGACCCTGATATTGAGCGTGTCCTCCGCATGAAACCGACTTTGATTATTACGAATGATTTGATAAATCCCAATGTCATTACAACTTTCAGAAAAAGCGGTATCAAAAGTGCCATGCTCCAATGCCGGAATATTGCCGAATACCGCAGCTGCGTGCAGAAATTAAGTACACTTCTCAATGTGCAAGAGGCGGGACAAAAGGAGCTTGAACGCATAAAGAAAGAACTTGAAAAAAAAGATAACCCATTGAATTGCAAAGTATTGTGGGTTATATGGGATTCCCCGTTGATGGTTGCAGGTAAAAATTCACTGCCCGATGAACTTATAACTCTGGCAGGGGCGCAGAATGTTGCAGGCAATGTGCCGCAAGCGTATTTCAAATGCTCATTTGACTGGCTGCTCCGTCAGCAAATTGATATCATAATATGGAGTGCATCGCCAGAAGGTTATAAACGCCACCGTTTCTGGAAAAAACTTCCCGCAGTTGTCAATGGTAAGATTGTAGAAAAACTCAATCCCGATTTGATACAGCGTCCGGGGCCGAGGATTTTTGATGGGATAAAACTTTTGCGCAAAAGTTTGGAGGCAATGCAATGAAAAGAAATATTATTCTTTTGCTTCTTGTATTTATAATTGTATTATGCGGCGTTTTTTTCGGTTCAGAAACGCTCAGTATCAAAGAACTTTTTTCGTCTCCGATTGCAGAATTGAGATTTATCCGTATTATCGGTGCTTTAGTCATCGGCGGCAGTCTGGCAACAGCAGGACTTGTTTTGCAGGCATTGCTTAAAAATGTTCTGGCAGAACCTTTTACACTTGGAATTTCAGGCGGTGCGGGAGTCGGTGCGGCGTTATCATTTGTTCTCGGTTTGCGGGCTTTGAGTTTATATGCAGTGCCTTTTTCGGCACTTGCCGGGGCTCTGATTGTTCTTACAATTGTATTGCTGATAAGCAGGAACGGAAATTACGGTACGGAAAGTCTGCTGCTGTCGGGTGTGATTGCGGGGACAGTTTGTTCAAGTATTCTGATGTATATTCTTTCGGCGGCGCAGTCGGATGAATTGGCAAATATTACCTGGTGGATGCTCGGAGATTTACAGTCAATTGACTTGGAACTGCTTGTTTTTCAGGGAAGTTATGCTCTGATTGCATTGATTGTCATACAGGTATTTGCTAAAGATATAAATATATTGTCACTGGGGGATGAACACGCTTTTTATATGGGAATAAATGTCCGTAAAATCAATCTGATACTGATTTTGACTGCTTCTTTGCTGGCGGCTGGAACGGTTGCGCTGGCAGGAATAATCAGTTTTTGCGGATTGATTGTGCCGCATATCGTCAGGAGACTTTTCGGCAGTGACCATACAAAAATTGTTTTAAGTACATTCCTCTGCGGCGGACTTTTTCTGATGCTTTGCGACATCGGCAGCCGCAGTGTTTTTACTGAACGGGAAATTCCGATCGGAGTTCTGACTGCCGTTATCGGAGGTCCCGCATTTCTTTTCATTCTGAACAGGAGACGCCGCCATGATGCTTAAAGCTGAAAACATAACTTTTGCCTACAAAGAGCATGCCGTTCTGGAAGATTTTTCTCTTTCGCTAAAACCGAATGACTTTACCATGCTGCTCGGAGCAAACGGAAGCGGTAAATCTACCGCCTTGAAAATCATCGGCGGTTATCTCTCTCCGCAAAAAGGTCAGGTTTTTTGCGACGGTAAGCCTTTGGCGCAATTTCATTCTTTTGAGCGCGCCCGCAAAATTGCCGTTGTATCGCAAATTCCGCCGCCGATTTTAGATTTTACAGTTCGTGAAATGGTTTCCATGGGCAGACTTGCGCACTCTTCACGCCTTGCGCCTCTCACTCAAAGCGATATTGCCGCAGTGGAAAATGCTATGCAGAAACTTGAAATTACACAGTTCTGCAACCGACCTGTCAGCCGTCTTTCAGGCGGCGAGCGGCAGAGAGTGCTTTTGGCGCAGGCATTGGCTCAGAGTCCTCAGTATCTGCTGCTTGACGAACCGACTTCCGCACTTGACCCTGCTCATGCAATAGCTCTGATGCGCCTCTTGACAGAAATCAATAATTCCGTCGGGATCCTTATGGTCTGTCACGATCTCAATCTGGCATGGAAATATGCAAAGAATACCGTCATTCTCAATCATGGAAAAATTGCCCTGCAAGGCGCAACCCGTCAAATCCTTACGGTACAAAATATCGCTGCCAACTTCAACTGCGGCGCAATTATTCATCCTGAACAGGGAATAATTTTGGGCTGATTGTAAAATATAAGGCTGTGTTATAAAAGATGACTGATTTGTTGCAGGGGGAAAGGAAAAAACTTTTTGAAAAAAGTTTCTTTCCTTTCCCCCTGCACCCCCCTATCCTTTTACAAAAACTTTCAGCAAAATACGCAGTTTAACTGCGTATTTTTTTATCTTTTGGGTTATTAAACACTGACTGATAATTTGAAAAAATTTGAGGTGGTTGGAGTATAGTGAATTGCGATAGCAATGAACGGGGTGTTTCATTGCCTTTTTATTGCAAAAGTTTGTTGTATATTTTTACAACGGGGCAGGCAAATGCGACAGCATATAAAAAAATAGCTTGCCCCCACCCCGCCGCTGACATTCACGCGCCAGCGTCACATCGCACCGGGTCGTACCCGGCGCCAGGTTCCGTCTTCGCTACGCTACGCCGAGACAGGGCAGACGGCGGAACGCGTCAGCGTAAAAGAAAGGCGGGTGGAACGCCGGGTGGCGTTAGCCCCCTTGCAATAAAAAAATCAGTCTTTGTTTAGTACACAGCCAAATATAACTGATTTATCGCTTAGGTGTTTTATAAAACAGTGATTATCAATCCGCTTATGATAAGGAGGACGCCGAGATATTTCGGGATGTTGCCTTCTTCTTTAAGGATGAAAATGCCGCCGAGAAGAGCGAATACGAGACCGAGCTGGCGGAATACCTGAACGTATGAGACATTAGTGACATAATTCATTGACATAAGGACAGTTACATAGCACATAGAGGCAATCAGCCCCGCGAAAAGCGGAGTGTAGTTGCGTTCTTTGAAAAATGAGGAAAAGTTCTTTTTTTCACCGGGTAGAACAAGAATGGTCAAGCCGAGCAGTGAACTGAGACAGATGCCGCGGATAGAGTAGTACGAAATGGAAAGAACCGGTTTTGAAATATCGGAAAATACACTTCGCATAACACTTTGTGCCTGACTGTCAAAAATGGTGTAACCTGTTGTGCCGCAGGCAACAAGGATGATAAAAAACATTTTCGGTGTGAGGTAGTATCGCCAGTTGAAATCAGAGAATTTTTTCAGCGGCATCATCAGACAGCCGATAAAAACGATAACCATTCCTGTAATGGCAGGGAGAGTGAGTGTCCGTCCCCAGCCTGCAAGAAAAGTAACTAATGCAGTGAACAGCAGAGGCAGTGAACGCATCATCGGATAAGCCGCTGACATTTCCATTGTGCGGTACGCTCTGACCAATCCTAGGCAGTAAAGCAAATCGCTGAGGACTGAACCTGCGATATATACCCAGAAAAGAAACGGCAGCTCTATGTATTTGACCGGTGTCCACAGTTGAGTATGCAGCCACAGCATACATGATGTCATGCAGATTGCGCCGTAAAAAGACACTGTCATTACTGATTTTTTTGCGAGCAAATTCCAGGTGGCATGAAGTCCTGCGGAACCGATAATGAGAAAAAAAGCTAACCAAGTCATTTATTCACCTTAAAATACATTTGAAATATTCTATTAATATACACTGCGGACAATTATATTCAAGGTGCTTAAAAAAAATTATAAAAATTTGATGTATATTTATTTGACAAAGCCGCTGATAAATAGTATATTAAGCTGTATTTATATATATTTAAGTTCAAAAATATGAATAATATTTGAGGAAATATGAAAAAAAATGTTTTTGCGGTGTGTTTTGTCTTCTTTGTTGCAGTGAATTTGTACGGCAATATCCGTGAAGTGTCATTTTATACTCCGGTATTGACGGACAGTGCGCCTGTGCTTGACGGAAAACTTGATGATAAATGCTGGCAGCAGGCGGCAGAGTATAGCAATACTTATGAATATTTCAAGCCGAATCCTGCGGCGGGAAAACTCAGAAACACTTTCAAAATTGTTTACAATGAGCATGGTATGTATCTCGGTATTGTAAATTATGAAAAAAATCCCGAAAAACTCCGCATAAATGTTAAAAACCGTGACAACGGCAGTACATGGCTTGATGATTGTGCAGAAATTTTTATTGACTCCGACGGTCAGGGAGTCGGACATCGTAAATTTACAGTCAATGCCGTCGGGGCTTTTGCTGATATTCTGCGTATTGACGGTGCGGTTGTCCGCGATGACTGGAATAGTACAGGTACTGTTTTTAAAACTTCAATCAATAAAGACAGTTGGATTATTGAGTGTTTTTTCCCGTGGGAGGATTTGGGCAAAAAAGCCAAAGAGGGTGATGTCTGGATGTTCTGTCATATCCGTTATGCCTGGACATCGGGCAGTTTTATCGGGACTACCTCATCTCCGGGCGGTAACTATTCAGCAACAGGTAATTTCGGTTATCTTTGTTTTGCCGGCCGCGAACCTGTCAAATCTGAAACAATCACAGATGTTTTTATGAAACGCATTGCTCCGCCGTGGTGTGTGAAACTCAATGATAATCTTATTTTCAATCAGGGAAGAGGGCTTGAGGCATATCCGTTGAAAAAAGTTATCGCTGACGAAAAAGCAAAGGTTGAAAAACTTGTCAGAATAGAAAATGTCCCTGCAAAATATCAAAAAGAGTACGATAAACTTGTTTCTGAATTTAAAAAAACAGCGGCATCAGAAGAGTTGTCAGTTCAAATTTACCGCACTTTGAGCGCATTGGCAAATGAATTTACAACATTCAGCTGGAAAGTTAAACTTGAGAACGGATTTAATTGAAAAAACATAATATACATTATAGGAAGTTGAAAAAATCATAATCTGACCTGTCCGACAGGTCAGATGCGTTCGACAAGTCTGAAAAAAACTCTTTAACAGAAAGGATAAAATATGAAAAACAAACTCAAACAACATGACAAAATGTATACTATCGGAAGTTTCACGCTTATTGAACTTCTGGTAGTAATCGCTATCATTG
Source organism: Victivallaceae bacterium (assembly GCA_045657185.1). Lineage (GTDB taxonomy): Bacteria > Verrucomicrobiota > Lentisphaeria > Victivallales > Victivallaceae > RGIG5270. The sequence continues at coordinate 6,405 of JAZOSO010000211.1, forward strand.
CAATTCTTGCAGGTATGCTCCTCCCCGCTTTGAATAACGCCCGTGAACGCGCCCGTTCCGCAAAATGTCAGAGCAATCTGAAATCAATGTCAACTTACTGTTTGCTTTATTCAGATGATTATTACGGATATTTGCCGATTCATACATGGTCATATCCCAATAAATCAGGCACTGATTATTGGTGGCAGACATCTCTTATCAAAGAATACTACGGCAGAGAAAACCGTGCTTTGTCTGTATGCCCATCTGCCAAACCGATTCTTGATGCAGATGCCAGTGACCGCGGAGATTCATGGCTCGGAGTCAATTACGGTATGAATTCTCATGCAGTTCACGGTGACAGCACAGGATATTATGATTTGCCCAAACGCCGTAAACTTTCTCAAATGGCAATCCCCGCAGGCGGTGCAATGCTGGTTGAGAATTACGGCAGCGGTTATTGGAAACCTGCTGTTGAAACCTGGACAACCGGTGATGCAAAAAATGACGGTGCAAATAATTGCTTTTTCGTTCACAAAAATACCGCAAATATCTCATTTATGGACGGTCATATCGAAAACCGCAATCCGAAAAAAGTTCCGGATCAGGCAGGTTATCCTGACAAAGCTCTTTATGCACGATACAACACAATTTTCGGACGCGCCGATGTTATTGATAAACGCCAGGGGACATGTCCCGGTTTGTAATTTTATTTGAAAGGTTTTGTATATGAGCAGAAAACTTATTTTTTCGTTGTTGTCAGCGTGTCTTGCAACTGTTGCATTCGCCAAGCATGACGGAGCATACCTTAACAAAATCTCACAGGATTATGTCACTCCGCATTACAAATTTCAGATTGAAAAGAGTAAAAAGCCTTTGCGTGTTTATTTCATTATGGGCAGAGCCGGTGCCCGTGACGCCGTTGAAGTTCAACAGCGCATGGATATGGATTCAGAACATACTCTTGCTTATAATCGTGCTGTATTTGCTGCTGAAAATATGTATGAAAGTACTATTGAAGGTACATCAGTTTATGAACGCAATAATGAAATTTCTGAAAAACTCAATAAAGAATACGACCTTTATGTTGTCGGTACTTTTGATTTTACCAAAATGCCTGAAGCCGCACAGTTCCGTATTTTGAATGCAGTTATGCAGGGCAAGGGACTTATTCTGGTTCAGGCAGGAAGACCGCAGCGTCTGCCATATAAAAAACTTTATCAGAACCCGATAAAGGTTCCTGAATTTTTCAAAGATTTTGCTCAGCCTTGTGCAAAAATGCAGATTCAGGCATATCAGCTCGGCAAAGGCAAATTTATTTCCGTCGGCTGGGGCGACAGATTTGATGTCCGCCGCAGTCTGCTGCCGGTTATGCAGTATAACAATAAATGGAAAACTCAAAATGAAAATGCAGCCGCATTTTTTGCCATGCTCTGCCGTTACGGTGCAGGATTGGAAATCAAACCCGCCGCCGACAAAGTTCGCATTCGTGATGCATGGAATAAAGATGTAACAGATGTAAAAGACCTCCCGGCAGGTAAATATTACCGTGATGAAATCGCAGAAAACGGCACTTTCAAAATTACTGAATTTGTCAAAGAATCACCTTTCGGCAAAATGAGTGTCACTCTTCCCGAAACTGCTGATAAAAAAGCTCCGTTCAACGGCAAAATCACTGTTGAAAAAGCATTGCCTTTTGACTCTGTTATTCAGCTTGACCTCTATGATTCCCCTTACGGACGCATCTGGCACCGTCAGAATGTAAAACTTCCTGCCAATGCAAAAGAAGTCAGTTTTACCATGAAAGATTATTTCATGCCGACACTTGCAGGTTATGTCCGTGCCAATGCTTTCAACACTGCAAAACAGTGCATTGATTCTGCCGATAATGTTATTTTCTTCCCCGACCCGTCACTTGATGATTATATGCAGCTCGGCTGGGATGGTCCCAACGGTGCGGCAGGTGAATTGCAGTCCCCCCAGACTGTCGGCAGACTCGGCTGGAATTTGCAGCTTAATCATCCGACTGCCGACGGTGCAAATGCCCGTGATATGGCTCTGCTTGACCAGAAACTTGTCGCTTATATGGTGCGTGTGATGATCCGCAAGGGCAAAGAAGGCGGCGTTATTCAGCCTAACTGGTTCTTCCTGCCCTCAAAACTGCGTGCTGAACAGAAAGCACTTAAAGGTGATGAAAATATTTATCGTCCCGAAGTCCGTAAACTCTGGGCGGCAGGTATTAAAGAACGTATGAAAAATCTGCCCAAATACAGTACCGCAATTTACAACCTCGGTGACGAAAATGAACTTGAACTCGGTGCAGGTTACGGTCCGAGCGACCTTATTTACTTCCGTGAATTCCTGAAATACAAATACAAAACTATCGCTGATTTGAACTACAATTACAAGTCAAATTACAAATCTTTTGATGAAGTTCCCCATACGCCGTTGAAAGAAGCCAAAGATAAAGGTCTCTATCCCGCATGGCTTGACCATCGTGCTTATATGGAAAAGATGTACGCCGACCACCACGCATGGCTCCGTCAGGAAATCCGCAAATATGACCCCAATGCCGTCGTCGGTGCAGAAGGTTCCGTTCCCGGAGATATTGAATTGACCATGAAAGAATTGGAATACTGGGGCCCGTATTCCAGTGCAGTAGGTGATGAATTGCTCCGCAGTTTCGGCAATGAAAAAATCCGTATGCTCTGGTGGGGCGGTTATCCCGGAAGTCACAGCGGCCGTGCAAAATATGTTTTGCCGCTCAATAAGGATTTGCTGCTCGGTTCAGTCAACGGCAACGCATGGTTTGCCGCTAATCCGGGGTCAAATCACAGTTCATTCGGCTGCGATCTGACGATTGCAGAATATGTTAAAAATTATCTTCCCGAACTTGACCGCCTCAAAAACGGTGCTGCACAGCTTATGATTCTCAATCAGCTTGTAAATAACGGTGTTTATATTTACTGGAGTCATGTTTCCGCCGCCGCCGCGGTGCTGGATAATTGTTGTGTCAGCCCGAATGACGGTGTTGTGCCGCTTATCCGTTCCGCTTACCGCACAGGTTTCGGTTTTGATTTTATTTCACACCGCACAGCTGAACGCCTGAAGAAGGCAAAAATAGTTTTCCTTTGCGGAGCATCTGCTTTGAGCGATAAAGAATGTGCTGACTTGCTGGAATTTGTCCGCAACGGCGGTACTCTTATTGCCGATGTTAATCCCGCAATTATGAATGAAAATCTCCGCATCCGTGAAAAAAATCCGCTTGCATCTCTTTTCGGCAATTTGCTGTTCAAAGATTGTCACGGTAAATCTCCCGCTGTTTTTAAAGCTTTGGATATCAAAGATTTGAAATCTGCACGCGTTCCCGTTTACGGTGAAAAAATTTATGTTGAACGCAAATACGGCAAGGGCAAAGCAATTCTTTGCAATTTCAGTCTGGCTTCAGCCTCCAATACTGCAGTTAATGACGGTGCTTTTGACAAATGGGTTATTGCTCAGCTTGACAAAGCTGATGCTTTGCCGCAGTTTAAAGTCAGTAGCAAGGTATCTCCCGATACCAAAGTCCGTTTCCGCAAAAACAATGATTTCGTGCTTGCCGGTATCATGGTTCCGATTAAGGAAATGAATGAAACTCTTACTGTAAATCTGGACAAAAAATATTACATTTATAATATTGACAAAGGTTTTGTCGGGTACAGCAATATTCTTAATGTTAAATTTGACAAGTCTCCGCTGGCATTGTATGCGCTGTTTGATAAAAAACAGAGTGCACCTGTATTCGGTATTGCTGATACTGTCCGCGGTAAAATGCTTGACCTGAAACTTCCGAAGATGAATTCAGGCAGAGTTTATCGTCTTGACCTTTTCAGTCCCGCAGGAACTAAAGTTTATACTTGCGTTTTTGACCGTGCAGAAAAAGCTCCCCGCCGTCCGATTGCTTATTCCGAGAGCGCGGGAATTTGGACTGCCAAACTTACCGATGTTGCCGCCAATCTCAGTAAAACCACTAAATTTGAGGTGAAATAATGAAAAAAACTTTTATCACGTTGTTGGCTTTTGCTGCAATTTCAGCATTTGCCGCTAACCCTCACATTAAAACTACAACCAAAAAACTCCCTGACGGCAGAGTTGTGACTGACCGCAATGTCTTTATGAATAACGGTTATTTCCGTCTGCTCCAGACTTCCGCTGACGGGAAAAATGCCGTTAAGAAAAAATGGGGAGAATACTTTTTCGGTTTTGAATTCGGTCGTCTTCCCCGCACCAACGGCAGCTGGAGTGTCTGGGAATTTTTCGCACCGTGGGAATATATCTCCGAAAAAGGAAAAAGAGACCGCACTCAGCAGCCGACTATGGCTTACGTTCCCGAACTTGTTTCCGTTAATAATATCAATGGTGTTGCTGTTGCTGATTTTGTTTTTCCGTCCTTCCGCGGCGGTAAACTTAAAATGCGCATGATGCAGTTCCCGTCACATCCGACTTGGACATTTATGCGTGTACAGACTGTTGACTTCGGTCTCTGGCGCATGGACTTCAACTGCTATCCGCATAACTCAAATTCTCATAAAGACCGTGAACGCCACATTGCCACTGCAACAAAAGATTTCAATTTGTCAAAAGAAATGGGCAATTTCGTTCCAGACAATCCTTATTTCGGTATTTACAGCAAATTTTTGCAGGAAACTTCAGGCAACTTTCTTATTTTCCAGCATGAAAAATTCAAAAAAGTTACACTCCCCCGTGCAGGTGCATGTGTAACTATGCAGTTCTTCCCCAAAGCTAAAGTCAATGAATTCGTCTTTGCTATCGGTTACTTCAACAACAAGCCCGGTGACGATACAATCAAACGCTTTATCAGTGAAGACGGCGACGCTGTCCGCAAATTTATGGATGGTATTGAATGGGAACCCAAACTCAGCGCAGATAAATTCAACAAGAGTTTTGAAGAAGCCAAAAAACTCAATGTTCCCGCTGATAAACTTGACGCTCTCCGCAAAGCCTTTGACGACGCCGTTGCCAAAAATGATACCGCCGCCGCTGCAAAGGCAGAAAAAGAACTCGAAGAACTCAAAAAAGCAAACGCCTCACAAGGGCTTTCCGCTTTTATGTGATTTTTCATAGATAATTTAAATGACAGTGGAAACTGTGAATATTGTCACGGTTTCCACTTTTTTTATAAAAAAATTAGAATATTGACTTGACATTTTGAAAAAATGTCATATAATTATTGTAAAGGCTCTATGGTGGAGTCTTTCTAACAATAAAAAGGATATTTTATTATGAAAAAACTTCTCATGCTCGCTGCTGTCGCCGCTATGACTTTCGCTCTCACCGGTTGCGGATCTCTCCGTACTCCTGTTGGTGAACGCAATGGTAAAGTTTACTACAACACTTTCTTCGGTCTTTCTCTTGACAGTGCTGTTCAGGGTGACGGTTTCGTTGTCAACATCAAGTAATTTCTCTTGTTGATATCAACACCGATCGGTTCTGCCGGTCGGTGTTTTTTTTTGTTGCGATAGAGATATTGCTGATAAAAAAAGTGCATCCGCATAGTTATGTATAACTGCGGATGCACTTTTGCTGTAATTTATATCGAACAGATTTTTATTTTACGCGCAAAACACCGCCGGTGTCGGCACTGGTGGCAAGAGCTGCGTATTTTGCGAGGAAGTCGGAGGCCAAGCGGTCTTAGGAAGACAATTAGGAAA
>JAZOSO010000212.1:0-19549 GCA_045657185.1 Victivallaceae bacterium
TATTCCACTTGCAATAAAAAATCGGTCTGATAATTTTCCATAAGTTTGACTGAAGAAAATGTCAAATATAATTAAAAGGTTTGGAAAAAGATGAGGGGGCAGGGGGAGAAGAAAAGAACCATATAAAAAGGCGGGTGGAACGCCAAAAGGTTTTTTCTTCTCCCCCTGCAACAAATCAGTCATCTTTTATAACATAGCCATTTATTATACAGTTGAGGTATTCGCAGCAGATTTCAGAGGAATTTTTCTATAAAACTCCGGTGCAGGTCTTTGTCTCCGTAGCGGTCGGAAGTATCTGGGGCAAGGTCGGCGGCGGAATAGTTGCTGCTGACAGAGAGAATATTGATTTCTTTTTTTGCTTCCGCGAGTTCAAAATGGATTTTCCATGTTCTGAAGTGCAGAATGTATTCAGTTTCCGTCAGTATTTCAAGTCTTTTGCGGGTATTGTCTGTCGGGCGGTATGAAAGTTGTGTGCGGGCAAAGCTGCGAAGGTTAAAACTGCCGTATTCAAGGATAAAGTCAGCTTGGTTTGCCGCATTATCAGACCAGAATATCTGATATGAATTTTTATCAATGTTGTCACGCCAGCCGGCTTTGCTGTCGGGGAAAGAGTCAACTTCGGGGATATAAGGTTTGATATCCAGAACAGCGGTTCCGTCAAGCAGGTCACAGCCGCCGAGCCGCAAGCCGTCGGGAGTTATTTCAAGCAGCTCAACTGCGCTTATTCCGACAGGGTTGGGGCGATAAGGAGAGCGGGTGGCAAAGACGCTGTAGGAATTTTTTTCTGCGGGAACGGGAACTCGGACTTTCGGGTGAAATTTGGTGTTTTCATTGCGGTCAAATACCCAGACTAACCAGATGCGGTCAAATCCTTTCAGGTCTTCGGCACACTCAGCATAAATTTTTTCATTCCAGCGTAAAAAGGCCCCTGAATCGGCAAAAACGGACTGCCGCGGCAGTTCGTAACGGTATTTTGCCGCACTCTCTATAAATGCAATTGCTTTGAATGTGAAATTTTTTGTATCTGACATTTTTCAGTTTCGCAAAGTACCGTTGCCGACTGCAACCCATTTGTAGGTACAGAGTTCATCAGGACCGACAGGTCCTCTGGCGTGCAATCGGTCAGTGCTGATGCCGACAACTGCGCCCATGCCGTAGTCTCCGCCGCCGGAAAGACGGGTTGAGGCATTTACCAGAACAGAAGCGGAATCAACGGAGGCAATAAATTTTTGAGCGAGGTCATCAGATGAGGTGATAATTCCGTCAGTGTGACCTGACCCGTGTTCTGCAATATGTTTCATGGCGTCTTCAATATTTTCTACAATTTTGACGGAAAGTATATTGCCGAGATATTCAGTATCCCAGTCGTCGTCAGTTGCTGCGGCACATTCGGGGAAAGCGGCGCGGAGTTTGGCACAGCCGCGGATTTCAATAGAATTCTCTTTAAGGGCGTCAAGGACTTTTTTCTGCGTTTCAAAGGGAACAGCCGCATCTATGAGTAAAGTTTCAAGCGCATTGCAGACAGCGTTATTCTGACATTTTGAGTTTATAACGAGAGCTTTTGCCATTTCTGCGTCCGCATCGGGAGCAATATACAAGTGGCAGATGCCGTCGTAATGTTTCAATACGGGAATGCGTGTGCCTTCGGAAATTGCTTTGATAAGACTTTTGCCGCCGCGGGGAATGATAAGGTCAATAGCGTTATCCTGTTTGAGAAGTTCGGCAACTGCGGCACGGTCGGCAGTAGGAATAAGTTGAACCGTATCTGCCGGAAGTCCTGCCTCAAGAACGGCACTGCGCATTGCTTCCGCAAGCACCAGATTGGTACGGAGGGACTCTGAACCTCCCTTGAGGATTACGGCGTTGCCGCTTTTTATTGCAACGGCGGCGGCGTCAGTAGTGACATTGGGGCGTGCTTCATAAATCATAGCGATAACACCGATGGGAACGGCAACTTTTTTGACGGCGAGACCGCTCGGCATGAGACGCTCGTCAAGGATTTTGCCGACAGGGTCGGGCAATGCTGCGGCTTCTTTCAGTCTTTTTGTCATATAGTCAAAAACTTTTTCATCGACTTTGAGGCGTTTTTGAAAAGAGGCAGGCATATCTGCGGCTCCGGCGAGGTCGGCGGCATTGGCTTCAAGCACTTTATCTTTTGAGAGTATAAGTTTTTCAGCCATCAGTTTCAGGGCATTTTCCCGTTGTGCGGGAGTTGCAATACGCAGGAGAGCGGCACTTTGTTTTGCCCGTAAAGTTATATCTTCAATCATTGTCATAAAAAACTCCTTATGGATGCTTGATGTATTCAAGCAGTTTATTGGTCATGCACATAAAACCGAGATCGTTGGGATGCAGATGCTGATCTTTGAAAAATCCGGTTTCATGCGGTACAAGTTTCATGCCGTCAATCACATTGATATTGCTGAAATTACGGCAAATGTCAAAAATTATATTGCGTGCATTGTCAAATGTCCCGGCGTCAGTTATTCTGTCGGTATCTGCACGCCAAATCGGAACAATAAGATAAAAAACAGCATTCGGATAAAAAGAGGTGATTTTTTCAAGAAAAGCCGGAGCATTAGTTTTCAAATCTGCTTCGGAACACTTGTTCCAGTCATTTGTCCCGTAAGCAATAGTTATCATATCAGGTTTTAACGGTTCAAATTCATCAAAATAAGCAGGATTGAAAACTTCGCCGCCGACCGCTTTATTGTACATTACAGCATTCAATTTGTCAGATAGAGAATTTGCATACGACAAAGACGGATATACTGCATCATATCCCTGCGTAATTGAATCTCCCCAGCAGACCATAGTAAAATCCTTTTTGACAGGTTCAATAAATGAAGCATTGCAGAAATTGAAATCACGCAGTATGAATTGAGCCAAATTCGGCAGATATACTGCGACATGATTTTTTTTGCCGTCAAGATTGACTGTCATTTCAAAGTCGGGATTTGCTGTATAATCATCTGTGCCTTCATGCTGTACGATTATGCCGTTGACTTTTACATCCAGATACGCATAGTTGCGGTTTGCGCCGCGGCGGAATACTCCTTTGATATTGAAACTTGCAGCATCGGTGACAAATTCAAAGCGTATTCCTGCGGCGGATAATGCTCTGAAGTTGTAGTTCCGGGCAGTTTCCTGACAGGCTTTCAGCTGACATTCCGTCAGGCGGTAAAAATAATATCCGTCTGTATTTTCGGTTATTTTTACTGCGCCGAGTGTGATTTTTTGCAGGAGTTCAATATCAATATTCATAAAAAATCATTTTATTTCAAAAGTTCGACCAAATCGGGAATGATTTTTTCAAAGGATACTCCGTACCAGTGGTCGTCGGGAGTTGCCGGGATTGCCAGACAGACAACATCAGCGGCAATGGATGCTGCTTCAAGTGCAGTTTTGCCGCGCATCAAAGCACCGGCAAAAACAGAGGCAAATAAGTCTCCGGTGCCGTGTGAACTGCGGGAAAGTTTTTTATTGAAATCATATTCAATTCTGCTGCCGTCGCTTACTGCACAGCCGAGGAGTTCATCGTCAAAGGAAACACCGGTCAAGATAACATTTTTTGCACCGAGTTTGTGCAGTTTGGCAACTGTGTTTTCAATATATTCTCTGTCGTAATTTTCCAGTCTGCACTCTTCACCGAGGAGGAAGGCAGCTTCAGTAAGGTTGGGCAGCAGATAGTCTGCGCCGTTGCAGAGTTGAGCCATTTTCTGCGGGAAATCGGCATTGAAACCGGGATAAAGTTTGCCGCTGTCAGCCATAACCGGGTCAACGATGCGGATTGCTCCGGGATTGGCGCAGTTATTCATAATATCAAGAATCGGTTTTATCTGGTTTTCACAGACATAACCTGTATAAAAAGCGTCAAATTTGAGGTTATTGTCGTGCCAGCTCTGTTCAATGGCGGGGAGGTCGTCGGTCAGGTCGCGGAAAGTGAAATTTTTAAATCCGCAAGTGTGGGTGGAGAGTACGGCAGAGGGCAGGATTACAGTTTCAATACCGCAGGCAGAAATAACGGGCAAGGCAACAGTCAATGAACATTGACCGAAACAGGAGATGTCCTGAATCGTAAGAAGTTTTTTTTCCATGGTTATCTATCCTTGTTAAAACAGAATTGATTTATTCTATAATATAACATATCAAATATATTTTGTCAATTTTGCAAATAAAAAAATCCGCCGTAAAGCGGATTTTTTATTGTTTTGATTGTATGATGCCAGGGAATTATACTTCTGCAAATCCGATACTGTACGCAAATGAAATATCAGTCTCTTCTTTGCATTTGATACCGATAACATAAGTTGAGCCTGCGGCAACAGTACCGTCAAAATCAGTAATTTCCTGTTTTGTCTTTGTATCATACAGGACGAGTTCAACTTCGCCGATTGCATAGTCTAAAGAAAGAGTACCTGATTTTTTTGCTGTAAATTTGAAGTAGTCTGCTGTATCGCTGAGAGTTGCACCTGAAGTATCTCCGTTGAGCCAGCCGTGGACCCCCATTGTGATATCATCAACCTTGCGGGCTTTTTTTGCGGTATCGTCGGCTTTTTCAAAAGTTGAACTTGTGAAATTTTCTGTATTTACGCCGAGGTCAACAAATTTTACTTTGCTCTTGGCAGGAAGTTCAATCTGGGATTTGAGATTTGCCAGAGTTTCTGTATCCGCCGCAATTTCCCCGCTGCCGCTGAGGGTATATGTTCCACTTGTATTTAAGGACGCTCCTGCGTAAAAAACAGCTGTACCGTTGAGAACAAATTTGTCATTTTCACCTAAATTTATCTCTTCGTAGATATAGCATGTTGCATTTTTGGCAATGCTGAAAGTATCGCTCATTTCAGTACCGCTGTAACTGACCGAAGAGATACCTTTTTTTACATTGACTTTATTAACATTTTTAATGTAACAGCCGACAGCATCTGTGAGATTGACTGTTGAGCCTTTTGTTCCGTATGCATCAATTCCGAGCACTACAGAGTTTGTCAAAGTTACGGTTTTGAAACCTGTAACATTATTATTGATTAATGCGTTGGTTGCTTTTAATGTACCTGCAGCTGTCAAAACTTCATTTGCCACGGTTCCACCGTAGATGCTTCCGCCGATTGCTGCAAATTTAAAACCGAGTTTTTTATCATTGAGCCCGTTAAGTGTGACATTTGTAAAGCCGGAAATATCGCCGGATACTCCATAGTCTTTAGTTAAATCTGCTTTTTTGTCAACTTTTAAAGTAAATGAGCCGACGGATTTGCCATTGGTACTGCCGGTAATGCTGCCTTCAACAGATGAGTTTGTTAAAGTTACGGTTTTGAAACCTGAAACATTACCTGTAATATCAACTCCGTTTGTTGCTTTGAGCGTACCTGTTACAGTAGGCAAGCCTGTTTTGTCCAGAGTTCCGCCTGTAATGTTGCCGTTTACAGCCAGACCTTTGACGAGATTTTTGTCAGATATGCCGGTCAGAGTGACATTGGCAAAGTATGATACTTCACCGATAGAATAATTTTTATCAGCGTCAGCTTTTTTATCAATTTTGAAAGTCAATGCACCGGCGGATTTTTCGTTTAAATTTCCGAAAATAATACCGTCCACAGAGGCAGAGACAATATTAACTGTTTTAAAATACCGTACATCTCCGTTAAAATCAGCATTGATTTTAAGAGTTCCTTTTGATACGGCCGATGCTTCTATATCATCTTCGGCATTCAATGAAGAAATATATTCCGTTATCATTTCTTCATTTATTGCGGTTGACCCGTCAAGAATAATGATTTTTGCATCAACGATATTGTTTTCTTTACAATAGCTGTAAGCATCGGTAATTGAAGAAAACGCATTTTCGTTGTAATAAAGTTCAGTATCTTCGTAAAATTCAGGAGTTTTTCCTTCTTTGAAACTGCTTTTGACGAAAAGCTGTTTTGCTTTGAGTTCTATGACTGCCATATTTTTTCTCCTTAAATGTATTTGAAGTAAAATAAATTTATGCCGGAATATAACACTGCAATTTGAAAAAAGCAAATGTTAAATCAAAAAAATTGTTATTTTCAATTGTTTGACATTTCTGTTTCCCACGGGAAGATATCCAGTTTGTCGGGAGTGTTTTCCGTGTAAGAATAGAATTTGTCAGCAAGAATGTTCCATGAAGCAAACAAATCAGCATACAATGCTTCGCCGGTTTCCGCATGGAAGTTCTCACGCATAAAGCCGAAGTCCTGAACTGATTTGTGAATAAGTTCAATGACATCATCCGCCAGTTTGCGTGCATCTTCAATATAATTGTAGCGCAGCAGTCCGTGCAGAGTAAACCAGCAAATCGGAATCCACACAGGGCCCTGCCAGTTTGAATTGGTCAGGCGTTTCCAGTCTCCGAAGCGAGGCGGATTGCCCCAGCGGGCGTTGTTATAATATTCGCTGGATTTACTCAAAGAACGGATACCCCACGGACTTCTGAAATGTTCAGGAGCAAGAACATATTTTTCAATCATTGTTTTTGCCCGTTCCGGTTCTGCGGTTCCTGCAAAAAGCGTCATCAGCGAGGGACAACTTACAAAAGCATATTTGCCGACGATATTATCCAGATTGACATCATCCATGCGGGTCATAACTCTATCTTCAAGAATATTTCTTGCAGAATAAATTCCCATCTCTTCATCCCAGAGATAATCATTGATTGCTTTTTTTATATCTGAGGCGCGTTTTTCGTATTCGGCATCGTCAAAGCCGAGCTTGCGGCAGATAAAGCCCATGGCACGGCATTCCAGATAGAGCAGAGAGGGCAAATCAGGCGGCAGAATACTGCCGGTCGGAAAAATAGTTCCTGCAATCTCATTGTCAAAACCTGACATCCATGTTTCGCCCCAGCGGAAAAGTCCCAGCGGTGCGTTGTAAACAGTAAGCCAGTAATTGAAGTATTTTTTCAGATTTTCAAAAATGCTTCCAACTGTATCCCTGTCATTTGAGGCGTTGAGGTAAATCGCCGCATTTTGTGCCAGAAAAGGCTGTGCATGAAAGCCCGAAGTACAGCTTTCACCGTCAACAGAACCGCAGACGCAGGCGACAAAACCGTTTGAACGCTGAAATTTGAACATGGTCAGAAGGAAATATTTCATCATCTCAACTCTGCCGTTCATCGCATAACGCAAAGTCATGTGGTGCGTATCCCATGTGAACATGCCGGAAGAATAAAAAATTCCGGCAGTAGTCGCCAGTGACGGATAATCAAATTTGCCCTGCGGCGGGCGTTCAACTTTTTTCATCAAATCTTCAATAAAGTCATGAACTTTTTCGTAATGTTCAAAATTCATATCATTACCTCATAAATAAAAAAAAGACTCACATAAAATTTTATGCAAGTCTTTTTAGCAGAAATCTTATTCTTCGTCTTCTTCAAATTCTTCTTCTTCGTCTTCTTCTTCAGCCTCATATTCAATTTCGTGTTCTTCAAACATTTTGATAAGGGACTGACGGTCAAGAGAGCGGAAAATAGCCTCATCGGTGGTAATCAATTCATTTTCAACCAGTTCAAGCAATGCGCCGTTGAGTGTGCGCATGCCGAGATTGTAACCGGTCTGGATGGATGATTCAATCATGTGGACTTTGTTTTCGCGGATCTGGCTGGCGATACCGCTGGTAACAAGCAGAACTTCCAACGCTGCAACACGGCCTTTGCCGATTCGTTTACACAAAGTCTGGGAAATAATACCGCGCAGAGATTCGGCAAGCATCATACGAATCTGGTCCTGACGGTTGGCGGGGAACTGCTGAACGATACGGACGACGGTACGGGCGGCAGTTGTGGTATGCAGTGTACCGAAAACCAAGTGACCTGTTTCCGCAGTTTCAAGAGCGATTTCCACGGTTTCAAGGTCGCGCATTTCGCCGACGAGAACGATATCGGGGTCTTCACGCAGTGCCGCACGCAGGGCCGCACTGAATGATTTTGTATGCTGACCGACTTCTCGGTGGTTGATGAGACATTTCTGGTCTTTGTGGACGAATTCAACAGGGTCTTCAATGGTGATGATATGGTCGGTACGGTTGCGGTTGATATAATCAATCATCGCAGCCAGAGTGGTGGATTTACCTGAACCGGTAGGACCGGTAACAAGCACCAGGCCTTTGTTCAATGTACACAGATTGGCAATGGCAGGAGAGAGATTAAGTTGTTCAAAGGTAAGGATTTTGGCGGGGATAACACGGGCGACGATGCCGACGCCGTGCAAGTCGCGGAAAACGTTTACACGGAAACGGTCGCCTGTTGAAGCCAGCGAATAAGCCAAGTCCGCATCATTGGTTTCTGCAAAAATATTGCGGTTGCGCTCATTCATGATTTCATCAGCCAGAGAATAGATGTAATCAGTTCCCAAAGGTTCGGATTCGCAGAAAATCATTTCACCGTCAATACGGTATGCGGGTGGCTTGTTGCTTGATAAGTGCATATCTGATGCCTTGTTGTCAAGCATGAACTGCAAAAAGTAATCAATTGCCGGCATATTTTTTATCCTGTTTATATTGTTGATTATACGGTTGTTTTTACAATATAAAAGCAAAAAAACATTTTGTCAAGCCCGAATGAGATTTTTTGTCAAAAATTCTCAATTTATTTGAAAAAACAGGTTTCATGTGCTATTTTATATGAGATTAACTTTCACTGAAAACTGATTTTAGGAAGAGACTATGTCTAAAACACCTGCAATCGTAAGTGCCGCTGAAGCGGTAAGTCGTGTCCGTTCAGGGGATTTTATTTACATCAGCGCATTCGGCTGTACCCCCGAAATATTGATAGAGGAACTTTGCAAAGCAGGACGCTCCGGCAATCTGCATGATGTCAAAATCTTTCATACTATTTTATTGACAGACGCAGAATATGCCAAGCCTGAATACGAGGGAATTTTTGAAACCCATTCACCTTTTATCGGGGATAGTACCCGCCGTGCAGCAGGGGAGGGCAGAGTTCAGTATATTCCCATTTCTCTCCATGAGACACAGTCACTTTTCCGTGCAGGATATATCAATGTTGACACTGCTTTTATTGCAGTATCTCCGCCCGACCGTCACGGATATGTTTCACTCGGTCTTTCGGTGGATATGACGCTTGCGGCAGTTCAGAATGCCAAAACTGTTATCGCTGTGCAGAATCCCAATATTCCCCGTACTTTCGGCGATGCTCTTATTCCTTATTCTTCAATAGATTTTATTGTTGAGGACGATCGTCCGATCAAGGAAGTAATTTATCCTGCTCCCAGTGAGATTGATAAAGTTATCGGTACACATTGTGCCGAGCTTATCAATGACGGTGACTGTCTGCAGCTCGGTATCGGTTCTATTCCCAATGCGATTTTATCGCTGCTTGAGGGGCATAAAGATCTCGGACTGCATTCTGAAATGTTTTCCGACGGTGTAATTCCGCTGGTTGAAAAAGGTATCATTACCGGGCGTTACAAAAAAATTGACCAGGGGAAACTGGTTGCCTGCTTTTTGATGGGGTCTCACAAACTTCACGCTTTTATTAACGATAATCCGCTGGTTTTAATGAAAGATGTCCGTTACACCAACGACCCTTTTATTATTGCTCAAAATCCGAATGTTGTTTCTATTAATTCAGCTATTGAAGTTGACCTTACCGGACAGATTTGTGCTGACTCTATCGGGCAGAAAATTTATTCCGGCGTCGGCGGTCAGCTTGACTTTATTTACGGAGCATCCCGTTCAGAAGGCGGCAAAGCTATTATCGCTATGAGTTCCGCCACCAATAAAGGTGTGAGCAAAATCGTTCCGACTCTTTCGCCGGGGGCAGGAGTTGTAACCCCGCGCAGTATGATTCATCATTTCATAACTGAGTACGGCAGAGTTGACCTTTACGGCAAAACATTGCAGGAACGTGCCAGATTGCTTATCAGTGTGGCGCATCCTTCTGCCCGTGAAGAGCTTGCACGCGCTGCCCGTGAACGTTTCGGCGCAAGCTTCAAAATGTAAGACAGATTGCCGTCAGTGACAAAGGAACATAAATAATTGTTTCAGTACAATTTTATTTTTGTTTTTTATCAGTTTTATGCTTGACATTGTTTTGAATGTACATTATAGTACCTGAAATGATAACTTATTTCAGGGAAAGGATGAAAATGAAAAATATTATTGCCGCCGCTATCATTGCTGTCACCATTGCCGCAGTCGGAGTGATTATTGTTAATTCCAATAAACAGATTTGTCTGGAGACTCGTGTTGCTAAACCGGATAAAATTTACGGATTCGGTTATGTCCGCGGGCGCAGTTTGAAAACTCTCAAAAATAAGTATGCCGGCTTTGTTAAAAAAGTTTATTACTACAACTATGATAAAGTTAAAAAAGGTGATGTAATCCTTGAATATGATGACCTTGCTATCCGTACTTCCATACAGAAACTTGAACACTCTATTGCTGAACAGTCCCGCAATGTTGAGTTGAAAAGAATCAATCTTGAAATGGTTATGCTTGATCCGCTGCCTTCGCAGTACCGCAATTTGCAGCTGCGTCGTCAGAGTGCGCAGGCGACGCTTGACCGTTCTTCCCATGAGTACGAAGTTTATCGTAAGCTCAGCAGAGACAGAGTCGTTGCAGATTTGACTTACCGTGCAAAAATGGAGGATTTCAAAAATTCACAAGCTGAACTTAAACAGCTTGATCAGGATCTCAAAATCCTCGGCAAAGGTCTCTCCGATTTGTATATCAAAAATGCCGAACTTGAACTTCGTGAAGCTGAAACTAAACTTAAAGACCTCAAAGAACAGCTCGTTTTGCTAAAAGAAGAGCTTAAATATTACAAAATCGTTGCTCCTAATGACGGTGTAGCTATTACCAATTCTGATACAGTTGGTGGTTACGATGCCGTAGGTACTTCAGCCGCTGCCGTTCACCGTGTTGACCGAAAATATGTTTACTGCTATTTTACTGTTGAAGATGTAAGATATCTTCATGTCGGCGATAAACTTAATTTTATCAGTCAGGATAAACCCCGCGATAAACAGGGAACTGTCGTTCAGATTTTTGATATTGCATCAGGCAGAACTACTTACGGGGATAAAACTTACTTTACAGTCAAATGCAAAATCATTGAAGACCCGCAGGATTTGTTGGTTGACACTATCGGAACATTGGAGTTTGAAATTCAGTAAATTGAAAAATATTTTATGCCGCCGGATTTTTTCCGGCGGTTTTTCTTTTTCAGCTATTGAAATTACGCAAAAAAATGTTAATTTATCATAATGTAAAGAACAAAAAAAGGATGTGTTTATGGAAAAGAATGTAAAAAACGGTTTTAACGGAAAGCAATTTGCCATTTGGCTTGCCGCATTGGTTATCGGCGGTTTTCTCGGTACTCTCGGATTGGAGAAACTTAATGAATTTTTTAATTTCATTGCGGCAGTTTATACGCGGCTTTTCAAGTTGATTGCTGTGCCGACGATTGCTTTTGCCATTATGACTACCTTGGCTCAGCTCGGTGCCAAAAAGAATACTGGACGGATTTTTGTACATACATTAAAATATACTCTGCTGACGACAATTGCCGCTTCAGTGCTTGGGGCAGTGCTTTATAAATTCATTGCTCCTGCCAATCTGCCGCTTGAACTGGTGCAGAAAGGTCAAAGCGGTGTAACGCAGTTCAAAAATATTTCTTATTATGACCATATTCTTTCCGTCGTACCTGATAATATTCTTACTCCGGTGGCTAACGGAAATGTTTTGAGTATTCTGCTGGTTTCTGCCGCAATCGGATTGGCGATAGCTTATCTGAAAGAGTCTGAAAATGCTTCAATTTTGCTGAAAGGTATCCTCGGTTTGCAGGATGTGCTTTTTGTACTTATCCGTGCTTTGGTCTGGACTTTGCCGCTCGGAATTGTTGCTTTTGCGGCACAGCTTGCGGCACAGATGAGTGCAGGAGTGATTGTCGGTTCTCTCGGTAAATATGTTGCAGTGGTGCTTATCGGTAATGTTTTGCAGTTTTTTGTGGTGCTTCCGTTGTTTTTGTTGTGCAAGGGGATAAATCCTCTGCGTGTTCTGCGCGGTATGACCCCTGCTGTGCTGATGGCACTTTTCACCAAAAGTTCTGCGGCCACACTGCCTGTTACTATTGAGTGTGCAGAAAATAATCTGCAGGCAAAACCGGCTGTTGCCCGTTTTATTCTGCCCATTTGCTGTACTATAAATATGAATGGTTGTGCGGCGTTTATTCTGGTTACTTCGTTGTTTGTCATGCAGAACGGCGGCGTTGCATTGACTTTGCCGACGATTGCATTGTGGGTGCTTATTTCGGTTGTTTCTGCAGTCGGCAATGCCGGAGTTCCCATGGGGTGTTACTTCCTGACTCTCTCGCTTATGTCAGGCATAAATGCGCCGATTGGTATTCTCGGAATTATTCTGCCGGTATATACGATTATTGACATGATTGAAACTGCGGTGAATGTCTGGTCAGACTCATGCGTTTGCTCTATCGTTGATAAAAAGATGTTAAAAGAAGATATTTAATTTCATATTAGTAAGAGAAAGGAGTTTAATATGAAAATTGCAGTAACATGTGAAAACGGGAAAGTATTTCAGCATTTCGGACATACTCCCGGTTTTGCAGTATTTGAAGTGGAAGAAGGTAAAATCATCTCTGAAATGCTTTTGCCGTCAGGTGATGCAGGACACGGAGCATTGGCAGTTTTGCTGAGCAGTGCTGATATTGATGTCCTTATTTGCGGAGGTATCGGCGGCGGGGCGATAAATGCGCTTGGCAAAGAAAATATTCAGGTTGTCGGCGGTGCGGACGGCGATGTGCGTCAGGTTGCGGAAGATTTTGCCAACAACAGACTCAAAGTCAGAGAAAATTTTCATTGCAATCATCACGACCACGGCGAAGGTCATACTTGCGGTTCTCATAAATGTAATTGATAAGCAAATCATTTCATAATTTAACAAGAGGAGTAAAAATGAAACAATCAAAAATTTTTACAGCATTGCTTGCTGTAACTGTCGGTCTTTTTTGCGGATGTGTTTTCAGCTCAGAAGCAAAAAAAGAACCTGTAAAAGTTGAGAAAAAAGCTGAAGCTCCGAAAAAAGCAGCGGCTAAAAAAGCTAAAAAAGCAAAAAAATCCGCCAAGAGTGTCAAAAAAACTTTTGAACAGCAGCTTCAGGAGGCAGTTACTCCCGTTCAGGCTGTCAAACTCCATGCCAAACGCCATGAAGAAAAGAAAAAATATGCTGCTGCCAACAAAGATAAAATCAAAATCCTCATGCTCGGCGATTCCATTACCCATCAGTGGGAATATAAAACTGCCGCTAAAGATCAGGCAAAATATATCACTCCTTACAATGTCCTCAACCTTGGATGCGGCGGTGATCGCACTCAGCACACACTCTGGATTGTTGAGAAAAGCGGTATTCTTGATCTTATCAATCCCAAACTTGTAACCCTTATGATCGGTACCAACAACCGTGGTGATTACAAGGCTACTGCTGCAGGTATCAAACGCATTCTTGACAGTGTCCGCAAGCGTTATCCTGAAGCAAAAATTCTGCTTTATGCCATTTTCCCCCGCGGTAAGGATAATAAAAATGCCCGCCGTATCGTGAATGAAAAAGTTAACTCTGAAATCGTAAAATTCTGTGACGGTAAAAATATAATCTGGGTTGATATCCGTCAGCAGTTCCTCACTCCCGACGGAGTTTTGGAAAAAAGCATGATGCCTGATTTGCTTCATCCCCGCAATGGCAAAGGCTATACCGTTTGGGGCGAATCTCTCAAGCCTTATTTTGAAAAATACGGTAAATAATCAGTTTACCTTAAGCCTGATTTCGGATATGCACCTGTTTCGGGTGCATATCTTTTTTTGTGCCGTTATTCCATATACATTGAGGCTAAAGCGGCAAGACCTTTCAAAGTGAAATCATTTTCGCCGTCAATTAATTTTACATTTGTTTTCTGATTCAGAATTGACTGCCGATTGCCGCCACAGACATAGACCGGAGAATCCGGCGGCAGTAAATTGAGAAAATTATTCATAAGCTGTAATGTCCCTGCAACTGCGGCAGATTGAATGCCGATTTTCATGGCTTCAGCGGTGAGAGTCTCGGTTGTGAATAGTTGTAAATTCGGAGTGATACTGCAATCCACCAGCGGAAGTGCACCTGTATAATCGTGCATAGCACGGGCGAGGATGCCTGTGCCAGGGAGGATCGCTCCGCCTGTAAATTTATTATTGATAAGGACTTCCAGAGTTATGCAAGTTCCTGCATCAATGATTATGCCGCAGGAATTTTTTTGTGCCAGAGCTATGCAGTTGGCGATTCTGTCCATGCCGAGGGTAGGAGGAGCAGAACTGAAATCAACTGATTTTATATTGGCGGCAATACAGGGGATAGCCTGTGGGAATTTTGTTTTCATTATTGCAGTTATTTGCGGAACAACTGAGGAATAAACGGTTAAAATATCAATCGGCAATTCCCCGAAAGGAATTGCCGAAGTTGCAAAAGTTTCTGATTTTTCCCATTTCAGGACGGCATTTTCAAATTTTCCCATAGCGATTTGAGTATGGGTATTGCCGATATTCAATGCACAGAATCGGGACATATCAGCTCAATTTTTCGATGATTTTTGCCAGAGGCATAAAGAGGGCGACAACGATAGTACCGACGATGACAGCCAGACCGACGATCATCAGAGGTTCAATCATAGAGGTCAATGCGCCGACGGCGTTGTCAACTTCTTCCTCGTATGTGTCAGCGATTTTGTCCATCATTTCCGGAAGTTTACCGGTTTCCTCGCCGACTTCAACCATGGAAATAACCATAGCAGGGAAGATTTTAGTCTGGTCAAGCGGAGCTGCGATACCTTCACCTTCCTTAACTGCGTCATATACTTTCTGAATTGCGGAAGCGACGACTTCGTTACCGGAGGTTTCCTTAACGATTGAGAGCGCATTCAAAACAGGTACACCGGAAGACATCAGAGTTCCGAGAGTACGGCTGAAGCGGGCAATAGCTGTACGGGAAATAATCGGTCCGAAAAGCGGCATATTGTATTTTACCCAGTCAAGTCCCCATTTGCCTTGCGGAATTTTGTTGAGAACCTTGAAGAATACGATAACGCCGAAAACGAAGGCAATGGCAATCCACCATTTTTCTTTGAGCAAGTCGGAGAAGTTGAGAACGAACTGGGTGATGCCGGGGAGGGGTTCACCTTCCATAAGTTCGGTAAAAATCTTTTTGAAGTTGGGAACGATGAAAATCATCAAACCGGTAACAGTGAGACCTGCAACAGAGAGAACCACGCAGGGATAAACCATAGCTGACTTGACTTTGCCTGCGATTTTTGCGGATTTTTCCATAAATGAGGCGAGACGGTCAAGAATGATTTCCATAGCACCTGATGCTTCGCCGGCTCGTACCATATTGAGAAAGAGTTTATCAAATGATTTGGGATTGAGAGCGAGAGCTTCGGCAAAGGTTGTACCGGATTCAACTGATTCAGCTGTTTCGGCGAGAATGGACTTGACTTCAGGTTTTTTGCTCTGACGCTGAAGAGTTTTGATGGAACGGATGAGCGGCAGACCCGCACCGAGCAGAATGGCAATCTGACGGGTGAGGACGGTTAAGTCCTTGGGTTTAATCTTTTTAGGACCGAAGGAGAGGTTTATCTCCATTGAACCGACGCCGCCTTTTTTGGCTCCGTCTTTACCGGCAGCGGCTTTCTTTGCTTTTGCATCGGCATCTTTGAGAGAAGACGGGTAAAGTCCCATCTTCTTGATCTCGGCAATTGCCAGATCTTCGCTGTCGGCAGTAATTTTGCCTTTTACTGTTTTGCCTTTGGCATCCATTGCTGTGTATATGAAATTGGGCATGACAGAAATCTCCGTTTTGTTAACAGTTCAAATAATATTATAAATAACATAGTACATATACAGTGATTTTTCAAATGATTATTTCAATAAAAACGGATTTTTAATTTTTTTCGTTTATATTTTATAAAAATACAAGAAAAAATTTGACAAAAGCCGTTTTGTGGTGTATTGTATAACTTTTGAAAGGAAGTTACTTATGCCTAAGCGTACAGATATTCAAAAAGTTTTAATTATCGGTTCAGGTCCCATCATTATCGGTCAGGCTTGTGAGTTCGACTATTCAGGTACTCAGGCTTGCAAAGCTCTCCGCAAAGAGGGATATGAAATCGTCCTCGTTAATTCCAACCCCGCAACTATCATGACCGACCCCGGCATGGCGGACCACACCTACATCGAACCCCTTACTGTTCAAAGTCTTGAGAAAATCATTGACAAAGAACGCCCCGACGCATTGCTCCCCAATCTCGGCGGTCAGACCGCTCTCAATCTGGCTATCGGTCTGGAAGAGGCAGGTATCCTTGCCAAGTATAATGTCGATGTCATCGGTGTTGATTTGAACGCTATCAAGCGCGGTGAAGACCGTATCATTTTCAAAGAGACTATGAACCGTCTCGGCGTTCCGATGGCAAAATCCGAACCCTGTTACTCTCTCGAAGAAGCAGAAAAAATCGCTGCTGATTTCGGTTATCCTGTTGTATTGCGTCCCGCATATACCATGGGCGGTACCGGCGGCGGTATTGTTTATAATGTTGAAGAACTTCGCGAAGTCTGCTCACGCGGTCTCGAAGCAAGTATTATCCATCAGGTTCTCATTGAAGAATGTGTTATCGGCTGGGAAGAACTTGAACTTGAAGTCGTCCGTGACAAAACAGGCAAGAAAATTACCGTCTGCTTTATTGAAAACGTTGACCCCATGGGCGTACATACCGGCGACAGTTTCTGTGTCGCTCCCATGCTGACTGTTCCTGAATCTGTTCAGAAACGTTTGCAGGATTATGCTTACAGCATTGTTGAAGCTGTCGGCATCACCGGCGGCTGCAATGTTCAGTTCGCTCATAACAAAGTTGACGACCGTATTATCATTATTGAAATCAATCCCCGTACTTCACGCTCCAGTGCTTTGGCTTCCAAAGCAACAGGTTTCCCGATTGCAAGTGTTTCCACTCAGCTTGCCGCAGGTTTGACTTTGAGTGAAATTCCTTACTGGCGTGACGGTTCACTTGATATGTACACCCCATCCGGCGATTATGTCGTCGTGAAGTTCGCCCGCTGGGCTTTTGAAAAATTCCCGCAGGCAAAAGACCACCTCGGTACTCAGATGAAAGCTGTCGGCGAAGTTATGTCTATCGGCAAAAACTTCAAAGAAGCCATGCAGAAAGCTATCCGCTCTCTTGAAATCGGCCGTTCAGGTCTCGGCGGAGTCAAAGATTTTGAGGCTCTCTCTCTTGACGAACTCCGCAAAAAGCTCTGCATCCCCTCAAGTCAGCGTTACTTCCTTATGTACGAGGCTTTCAAAAAGGGCATGACTGTTGACGAAGTTGTCAAAATGACCAAGATAACTCCTTTCTTTATTGAACAGATTTATGAAATTGCCATGCTTGAACTTGAACTTTTGAGCTATAATTTCATCACTCTGCCTGAAGAATTGCTTGTCAAGGCAAAACGCGACGGCTTCTCCGATAAGTACCTTGCCAAAATGTTCAAGGTTGATGAAAAGACTGTCCGTGAACGCCGTGTCAAAGCAGGCGTTACAGCCAAATTCTGCAAAGTCAATGTTTCCGGTGTTGAAAACGCCGCTTACTATTATTCAACTTACGCCGAAAACGCTGTTGATGAAGTAAAAATTTCCAACGGCAAAAAGATTATGATTCTCGGCGGTGGTCCCAATCGTATCGGTCAGGGTATTGAATTTGACTACACTTGCGTACATGCCGCATTTGCTCTGCGTGATGCAGGTTATGAATCAATCATGATCAACTGCAATCCCGAAACCGTTTCAACCGACTACGATACCAGCGATAAGCTTTATTTTGAACCGCTTACTGTTGAAGATGTTATCTCTATTTATGAAAAAGAGAAACCCTACGGCGCAATCGTTCAGTTCGGTGGTCAGACTCCTTTGAATATTGCACAGCAGCTCAAAGATGCAGGTATCAACATTCTCGGTACCCAGCCCGAAGGTATCCGTCTGGCTGAAGACCGTGAATATTTCCGTGAACGCATGCTTGCTCTGCAAATCCCGCAGCCCGAAAGTGGTATTTCCCGTTCTCTGGATGAAGCAGTTGCTCTCGGCCGTCAAATCGGTTATCCCGTCATGGTTCGCCCCTCATTCGTTCTCGGCGGTCGCGGTATGGCAGTCATTTACGACGAACCGACTCTCAAGAAATATGCTGTTGAAGCTATTAAAGTCAGCCCCGAATATCCGATGCTGATTGACCGTTTCCTCGGCAACGCTATTGAATGTGAAGTTGATGCACTTTCTGACGGAAAAAACACTTTTGTTGCAACCGTCATGGAACACATCGAGCTTGCAGGTATTCACTCCGGCGACTCTGCATGTGCAATTCCGCCCGTTACTATCGAGCAGAAACATCTTGAAACTATCGAAGATTATGCTTCAAAAATCGCCAAAGACTTCAAAGTTGACGGCATCTTGAATGTTCAGTTTGCTATCTGTGATGACAAAGTTTATATCATTGAAGCCAACCCCCGCGCTTCCCGTACCGTTCCGCTGGTCGCTAAAATCACCGGTGTACCTCTGGCACGCATCGCAACAGGTTTGATGCTCGGTCAGCCGTTGTCAGACTTTGCACAATATCTCAAGAAAAAAGCAAATAACTACTACGGCGTCAAAGAAGCTGTATTCCCCTTCAATATGTTCCCCGGCGTTGACCCCGTTCTCGGACCTGAAATGCGTGCAACCGGTGAAGTCATGGGTATTGCCGACAACTTCGGTCTGGCATACTTCAAGAGTCAGCAGGCTGCCAATGCTCCGCTGCCCTTGAGCGGAACCGCTTTGATTTCTGTTAACCGCCGCGAACGTGAATTTTTGCTGCCTGTCGTTGAAGGCTTGCATAAGCTCGGTTTCAAACTCATGGCTACCGAAGGTACTGCAAAATATCTTGCCGAACACAATATCCCGCACACTTTCGTTTATAAACTCAACGAAGGCCGTCCCGATATCGCCGACAAGATCAAAAATAACGAAATTCAGCTCATCATCAATACTCCGTCAGGTAAAGATGCAAAAACTGATGACAGTTATATCCGCATGATGGCTATTCAGCATCAGGTCGCTTATATGACCACTATTGCTGCTGCCAAAGCCACCGTCGCAGGTATCGAAGCTGCACAGAAAAACAGCATTCAGCCTAAGTCTCTGCAAGAATATCAGAGCATGAACTGATTTGTAAATAGAGATTGATATTTTTCGGGGAGGGAAGGAAAAAACCTTGTTGAAACAAGTTTCTTTTCCTTCTCTCCCCGAACCCTACCCATCCTTTTTACAAAAACTTTTATATTTTTTATTTATCTTTACCGGCTAAAATATTTAGGCTCTGTACTAAATATAGACTGATTTTTATCATATTTCCAATAATTTTCTATAAATTTGACTGAAGAAAATGTCAAATATAATTAAAAGGTTTGGAAAAAAATGAGGGGGTGCAGGGGGAGAAGAAAAGAATCAT
>JAZOSO010000213.1:0-2766 GCA_045657185.1 Victivallaceae bacterium
GTTGAAAAAAATACTTTCAGATTTTGCGCAGCAAAAAATGAAAGTAACTCAAAAGTTTTTTGAAAAAGATAGAGGGGTGCAGGGGGGAAAGAAAAAACTTTTTTTCAAAAAAGTTTTTCCTTTCCCCCCTGCAACATATCAGTTATCTTTTATAACACAGCATTTGAAAAAAATTACATATAAATTGTCGGGTCGGGAACGCCGGCGGCGGCAAAACCTGCTTTGCGCAAAGCACAACTGGCGCATTTACCGCAGGAACGGCCTTTTTCGTCAGGATTATAACAGCTGGTAGTCAAGCCGTAATCAACTCCGAGTTCGGTACCTTTGAGAATAATTTCTTTCTTGCTCAAAGACTGAAGAGGCGCATGAATTGTATATTTCCAATTTTCATCTGCCGCGCGGGTGGCAAGGTTGGCTGTCTGAGTAAATGAATCAATAAATTCCTTGCGGCAATCCGGATAACCGGAATAATCAACACTGTTGACACCGATAAAGATATCACAACCGCCGATAGCCTCGGCATACGCTGCGGCAAAGGAAAGGAAAATCAAATTCCTTGCAGGAACATAAGTAATGGGAATACCTTTGGAATCTTCGGCATCAGGCACATCAAGATTTTTATCAGTCAATGCAGAACCGCCCCACAAGGCAAGGTTTATATCAATGACAGAATGAGCGGCAACACCTGCGGCTTCGGCAATTTCCGCTGCACAGTCAAGCTCAACAGTATGACGCTGACCGTAACTGAAGCTCAGTGCGTAACACTCAAATCCCATATCTTTGGCAATAGCCAGACAAGTGGCAGAATCAAGTCCGCCGCTCAACAAAATAACAGCTTTCTTTTTTTCCATAAATCAAACTCCCTGTTTATCTGCGCCCCAGATAATTTTGTGCATCTGAAGCTGAAATCGGAACGGTGCATTATCTTCAAGTATCCATTCAACGATTTTATCAAAAGCCACTGTTCCCCAAACCGGACTTATCAAAATATTTCCGGTCAGAGATGCAAGCTCATATTTACGTACAATATTCAATGCAAACTCATAATCTTCACGGCTGCCGACAACGAACTTGATTTCATCATGCGGAGTAAGATATTTGTAGTTTGCATAAAGATTTTTTTCCGCCATACCGCTTGAAGGAAGTTTGCAGTCCAATATGCGTTTTACCGCAGTCGGTACAACAGAAATATCAAATCCGCCATTGGTCTCAAGCATAACTTCAAGCCCGGCTTTAAGCAGAGCATTTATCAAAGCAACTGCATTTTTCTGCGCAAGAGGCTCGCCGCCGGTAACTTCAACCAGCGGAAGTTTTGAGTTGAGAGCTTGTGCGACGACTTCAGAAATACTATAATCTTTGCCGTAACTGAAATCCTGCGCAAAAAGCGTATCACAATAACTGCAGCGGTAGGGACAGCCGGAAAGACGGATAAAAAAACAAGGTCTGCCTGCGTAGGTTGACTCCCCCTGAATACTTGAAAACAGTTCAGCGATACGCACCGCTGAACTGTTATTTGAAAAAGCATCTGACATCAAATCTCAATCCTCGTAATACATCGCAGAACTGGTGCATGACTCATAAACTTTGATACCGTACAAAGAAACGTTACCGTCATTGATTTTTGCTTTGAGCTTTTTATAAATCACCATGGCAATCATTTCACTGGTAGGATTTACTGCGGCAAAATCGGGTTTTTCGGAAAGATTTGTATGGTCAAATTCAAGAATAATTTCATCAAGAGCGGCTTTCAGCTTTTTAAAATCAACAGCGATACCGATTTCGTCAAGTTCTTTAGCGCGCAAAATTGCACCGATGCGGTAATTGTGACCGTGAAGATTTGAGCAATCGCCGTTGTATCCGCGGAGCTGATGAGCTGCAGAAAATTCGCGTGATATTTCCAATTCAAACATAATCAATACCCTTATGCATTTCTGATTGCGTCTGCGAGAGTTTCTTTAGACTGCGGACCTGAGAACTGAGCGACAACATCACCGTCTTTGAAAACAAAAAATGCAGGCAATGTACGAACTCCGTAATTGCTGGAAACCTCCTGATTTTCATCAACATCAAGTTTAATGATTTGAGCTGAACCATCAAATTCGCTTTTAAGTTCTTCCAGAACAGGAAGCATCATTTTGCAGGGACCGCACCAGGTTGCCCAGAAGTCAACCAGAGTTACGCCGTTTGCAATTGCTTCCTGAAATTCATCCATTGTCATTGTTTCTGCCATGATAAAATCTCCTTATATTTGTAAATAATTGATTATAAAGTTTTTCCGAAATTTGCCGTTTTTTGCATTAAAAACAGCGATTGAATAATGTCAATATATCATATTTTTCAAAAAATCAAAACAAATATTTGAAATTTTCTCAATTTATGCTATAATATGTTTATTATGAAAAATTTGAACATGCAAAATTATTACCGATATTATCTCTACACTTAACTTCGGTGCAGAGACGGTCACTTTTTGCGTTTGTCAAAACGGTTTGAGATGTCCTGCAGGGCATCTTTTTTTTTAGGATTTACAACAATTATTAAATATTAAGGAAAAACAAAATGAGCAGCATTTTTCAGGAACTCAGAGACCGCGGCTTTCTCTATCAGATGACTGATGAAAAAGCTATTGAACAGAAACTCAATAACGAAAAAGTCGTTTTTTACTGCGGCTTTGACCCTACCGGTTCCAGCCTCCATGTCGGACACCTCCTCCCCGTAATGGCTATGCGCATGCTTCAAAAGGCCGGCCATGTCCCGACCGTCCTT